>JAUNIZ010000307.1 GCA_030523165.1 Prevotellaceae bacterium | reverse complement strand
TGAAAAACAGAAAAATATGATTTCGGCTTACGACAAGACATTCAAACTAGACATTATCCTGTCTATTATAGACTGGCTTACATTCAATTTGGTATTGTTCATTTGCTGCTTGATCGGTATGTGGTCACATTACGATAACGGCGAACAGATGTTCATGGACATATTGATTTCTAATATTGCCTACATAATTGCTCTGCAGTTTGTGGCAATTACTCTCCATCACAGACAATCTCAGCTAGCAACTATTTTAAGCAATACCTCTCGTACTGCAGTGCTTTATGTAGTTCTTAATGCCGCAATACTCGGCATGATGCATTCTGATGTGCCAGGATTCTTCCGTTCTGCATTAATGGCGTTTATAGTGTTTGTAATTACGAGTGTTGAACGTGTTGTTTTACGCGACATACTTAAGCGTAAACGTACCCTAGGACAAAATCGTGTCAATACGGTGCTTGTCGGTACTGGTGACATGATTCAGAAAGCTGCAGACGTGATGACTAATGTGTGGAATGGTTATAATCTTCTGGGTTCATTCAGTAATTCGGAAACGGATAGATTGAAGAACAATTACACAAATGAGGATATTCCTTATTTGGGAACAGAAGATGACTTGATTAAATATCTGGAAACCCATGACGTAGCTGAAGTTTATGTCAGTATGGTTCCAAACAAATGGAGGCAGATGAAGGCTTTGTTGGCAGTGTGCGAAAGCCGAATGATACGACCGTTTTTTGTTCCAGCTATTACTTATAATGCATTACTCAAGACGAAGATAAGAGACTTTGGCGATATATATGTAATGGCGAAATATAATGAGCCATTGAGAGATGTGCGTAACCGTATGAAGAAACGTGCGTTTGACATTGTAGTTTCTCTTGCGTTTATATGTACATTATTTCCAATTATATTAGTTGTCGTTGCTATAATATCAAAGATTACAATGCCTGGTCCATTGTTTTTTAAACAGAAACGTACAGGTTATGACGGAAGAGACTTCACTTGCTACAAGTTCCGTAGTATGAAGGTCAACAAGGATTCTGATAAAGTTCAGGCAACGAAGGATGACCCGCGAGTTACGAAATGGGGCTTGTTTATGCGGCATTATAATATAGACGAATTACCACAATTCATAAATGTGCTTATAGGTGATATGAGCCTTGTGGGTCCACGCCCTCACATGCTGGCGCATACAGATTATTATTCGAAACTCATATCTGATTACATGATACGTCATTATGTAAAACCTGGTATTACAGGCTGGGCACAAACTCATGGCGAACGTGGTGAAACAAAGACGGTTGAAGATATGCAACGTCGTGTAGAAAAAGACATTTGGTATATCGAACATTGGAGCGTTTGGCTTGATGTGCAGATTATGATAAAGACGGTAAAAGATGCCATTCATGGTGATGATAAGGCATATTGATATAGAATAGAATAAAAATGAAGAATCGGGAAAATGCCAAGATTATGCATAATGCCCGATTCTTCATTTTTTTTGTTTTGCCCTATTTGTGAAACAGTGTTTCAAAATGGAAACTTAGTCATGTTTTCATCAATTCGCAATAACTCAGTATAATAATGTTCAAATAAAGATTCGTATTCCTTTTTTGCTTAATGAAAAGCATATTAGTCTCCTACAAGATATTTTCTTCGGTCAGTGATAATATCTTCGAGATTGTTCAGCGACCATTGCACAAGGCTTTCTATAAGCGGAATAAGCGTATTGGCACGTTCCGTAAGGCTATATTCTACTCTAGGAGGAACCTCTGGGTAAACCTTTCTTGTTATCAAACCGTCAGCTTCAAGCACTTTGAGAGTTCCAGAAAGCATTTTCTGGGAGATGTCCGGAATGTTGAGTTTGAGTTCGTTGAATCTTAAAACACCATTTGTGCGAAGTGTGAAGAGAATCAGCATAGACCATTTGTCTCCTACACGTGACAACACATTGCGAATAGGGCAGTTGGGAAACATAGCGTCCCTTATTTCCATTTTTAGCATAAGCGATATAGTTTATTAGTATACAAAAGTAATCAATATTACTGAAAGAAACTATTGCTGATGCATAAAATTTTCTTAAAACAAGCTTTAATCATGATATATATTCAAGATTAAAGCTTGTCTAGTGGCATTTTTTAATGTTTGTATGCCATTTTAGATGCCTACCATTTGAGAATATCGTTCTTTGAAGCTCTGTTAAGAAGCTTGCCTTTCGCCCATTTCAGTTTAGGGTAAGTGCTCTTGAGAACCTTTTCGGAATTGCTGATACTGCTGCCTCCAGATGTTGCAAACGGGATAATTGTCTTGCCTGAAAGATTATAGCTCTCAATGAATGTGTTGATTACTCTTGGTGCTTCATCCCACCATATAGGGAAACCTATGTAGATAGTGTCATGGTTGTCAATGCCTTTCAAGTCTTTCACTATAGCTGGGCGCGACTTTGCATCTGCCATTTCTTTAGTGCTGCGTGAAGATTTGTCATTCCAGTTAAGGTCAGCTGCCGAATATTCTTTTGTCGGTTTGATTTGATAGACTACGCCACCTTTTACAGATGCAATCAGTTTTGCCACATTTTCAGTTGTTCCCGTTGCCGAATAATAGACAACCAATGTTTTTGAATTGCTCATTGTCTTTGTCTTTTGTGCGCAGCTTGTAAAGCATATTGTCATTACTGCTGCGATAAGTAATAGAGTTCTTTTCATGTCTTTACCTTATTATATATAGTTATTTGCTTGTTTTTATACTTATAATGTTTGTTCCTGATTATATTTATTTAT
>JAUNIZ010000055.1 GCA_030523165.1 Prevotellaceae bacterium | reverse complement strand
CACTAAACCCTATAGGTTGCGGATTTGAGGTAATAGTGGTCTTTTTCTACGAAAAGTGTGCAAAAAATGTGAAAACCCATACGTCAGTAAATAGTTTTTATTATTTTTGCATGTGCATCAATTAATAAAACAAATTTATAACAAAAAAATTTATGCAGAAGACTTGAAAACAGAACCAATAAATTCTTATAAAGAATAAGGATGCAACAGTCCTTTCCTTAAAGTCAACGCTATAAAGAAAAACAGTAATTCCTGAATAAACTGAGAAATAAACATTTAAAAGCATAATTAATTATCATCAAAATGAAACAAACTAATGTGAAACCTGCTGAAGGTAAGTTAGGTATCCTGTGCGTAGGCTTAGGTGCCGTTAGTTCTACATTTATTACCGGAGTGCTGATGATCCGCAAAGGTATGGGAAAACCTGTAGGTTCAATCACCCAGATGGCAAAGATTCGCGTAGGTAAAGGTGAACAAGCGCAGTACAAGAACGTTTCAGAGATCGTTTCAATGCCAACATTGGACGATATCGTACTCGGCGCATGGGACATTCTGCCAGATAACGCATTTGAAAGCGCTATGCATGCAGAGGTATTAAAAGACCGTGACATTTATCCTGTTAAAGACGAGTTGGAGAAAATCATACCTATGAAGGGTGTGTATGACCACAACTTCGTCAAGGCTCTTGACGGAACATGGACCAAAGACCCTAACGCAACACGCTGGGAACTTATGGAACAGGTTCGCCAAGACATCCGTGAATTCAAGGAGAAGAACGGTTGTAGCCGTATCGTTGTGATTTGGGCAGCATCAACAGAAATCTATGTTCCACGTGTAGCAGCTGTCCATGACAGTCTGGAAGCATTTGAAGCTGCCATGAAAGCTGACGACCGTGTAAACATCGCTCCATCTATGTGCTATGCATACGCAGCATTGTCAGAAGGCGCTCCTTTCATTATGGGTGCTCCTAACACATGTCTTGACTTCCCTGCAATGTGGCAATATGCAGAAAAGACAAACATGCCAATAGCAGGCAAGGACTTCAAGACTGGCCAGACCATGATGAAGACTGTTCTTGCAGCTGCATTCCGTACACGTATGCTTGGCGTAAGCGGATGGTTCTCAACAAATATCCTCGGTAACCGCGACGGTCTCGTTCTTGATGTACCAGAAAACTTCAAGACAAAGGAAGTCAGCAAACTGGGTGTTATTGATACAATCCTCAAGAATGACGAATATCCTGACTTGTACAGCGATATATTCCACAAGGTACGTATCAACTACTATCCTCCTCGCAATGACGACAAAGAAGGCTGGGACAACATCGACATATTCGGATGGATGGGTTATCCAATGCAGATCAAGGTTGACTTCCTCTGCCGCGACTCTATCCTCGCTGCTCCGTTGCTCCTCGACCTTGCTCTGTTGAGCGACCTTGGCGCACGTGCAGGAAAGAGCGGCATCCAGACATGGCTGTCATTCTACCTGAAGAGCCCAATGCACGATGACGAGCATCTTCCTATACACGATCTCTTCCAGCAGTATGCTATGCTGAAGAACGCTATCCGCGAAATGGGAGGCTATGAGGCTGATGAAGAAATTGATTAATTCAAGAATCACATTAAAACAAATATTGCAATCGCTGCCTATTGTGCTGGCAGCGATTGCATTTGTTATATACGGGCTGTCCTTCCTTCCATATTCTATAAGCAGAATGGGAAAAAGCACAGCTATTATAGAGTATACATCATACTACACAATCGACAATAACGGGAAACATATCATTTGGTTTAAGACATTGACAGACAGCCTTCTACCAGAAGATATGGCTTTAGCTGCCGACACAAGCATTACAAACAAAAGCTACATTACAGGATGTTGGATTAACCGCTATCCTTTTATTCCTTCATGCAAGGGAAGGATTCTAAGCATTTATCCTGACTCTGCATCATACGAGAAAACAACAACTGCAAACAAAAGCCTTGCTTCAATCATCGGGAAAAAGATAAACAAGATTGAGGAAAGGATTCAATTGTTAGATAAACAAGCCGAAGAAATAGAATATTATCTGAGTGTCCACAACGTAAGTGACGAAGGATACAACACTATAGCTGCCTATTCGGCAAACGTAAAGATTCAAAAAGAGAAAGAGGAAAAACTGCTTTCTACAATGAAAAGTCTTATTGGCAAGAAAGGACTGAGTGTACATCTAAATGAAAAGTATACCTTATTATATACAGACACGTCAGGAACAACACAAAAAAAGACATGCCTCCGAAAGACGAAAGTCAGCGGCAAGCCTTTCATTCTTCTACAGACAGAAGACAAGAAAATGCCAGACAACACAACGGCACTTTATCTGCATAAATGGTTTATTCCAAATGCTGATGCCGAAGACATTGTAATATCTGCCGCACACTTTGGAAGCACGCAACAGGGATTCAGTATGAAAGCATCCTCTGCAAAAACATTCCAAGGCAAGATAAAATCAGACTACAAGCACGACATACCGCAGTTGCTTGCTCCTGACGGTTCTCCCATATTCAGCAAAAGCGGCTTTTTCATGGGTATAAGTTACAAAGGAAATATAATAAGAGCCAGCGAATTTGGCTTCGGACTTAAACATCTACAGCCATGAGAAATGCCAGTATAATATCATTATTGCTTATAATACTATTGTTCTCTGCCTGCGGAAAGAAAGTCCAGACAGATACAGTAATAATGTATCAGGACAGTTTATGCTATAGAGGACAACTATTGAAAGGCAAATACTCCGGCTATGGAGTAATGTCAATCAATGACAGCATAATATACAGCGGCCAGTGGAAAAACGGCAAGCGCCAAGGTCATGGCACAGCAACAGACTCATTGGGCAGAACAATAAACGGCATCTGGAACGCAGATACAATAGTAAGCGGAACGATTACCGACTCACTAGGCATATATAAAGGAGAGCTAAACCAGAAATACCAACCAGACGGACACGGCATATACAACGGTAATGACGGTAGTTATTATGACGGCAACTGGACAGACGGCAAGCGCAATCATTTCGGCTGTTCAATTGAATCAAACGGAAAGGTATGTACTGGAGAATGGAAAAGCGATGTCTATCGTGGCGAACGCTTAACATATACTTCAGAACGTATCTATGGTATTGACGTATCTCGCTACCAGCACGGCAAAGGACGCAAGAAATATCCTATCTACTGGAATAAGGTCCGTATCACAAACTTAGGCAAGATAAGCAATAAACGCATTGCCGGCAATGTTGACTACAAGGTGTCTTTCGCCTATATAAAGTCTACAGAAGGAATAAGCGTAAAGAATAAATATTATCTTTCAGATTATAAACAGGCTAAACGCAATGGCATACATTGCGGAGCATACCATTTCTTTTCATTGTCTTCACCGGCAGACAAGCAAGCAAACTACTTCTTGCGCAATACAAGATTCAGTAAAGGAGACTTTCCTCCAGTACTTGACGTAGAGCCGAATGATGCACAGATACGCAAGATAGGCGGAGCAAAAGTATTGTTCAACAAAATAAGAACATGGATGAGTATCGTGCAACGTCGCACAGGAGTTAGACCTATACTATATGTAAGCCAGCAATTTGTAAACAAGTATCTCTCCGAAGCACCAGACATAAAGCAAAAATATCTAGTATGGATAGCACGCTATGGAGAATACAAGCCTGATGTAAAGTTAGTGTTCTGGCAACTCTCGCCCGATGGAAAGGTAAACGGTATTCGTGGTGATGTTGACATCAACGTGTTCAACGGATATAAAGACCAGTTTGACGAGTTTCTTAATAGTGAAAGGATAAAATAAAAAGTGAAAGGATAACTTTATTTTATCCTTTCACTATATAAACATATACCTTATTATTAGATATTCAACTCACGCGTAAGGATGCTCTCCAGACCTTCTGCAGAAAGACGAAGCTGGAACTGTCCTTTAATTGCCACTGATATTCCTCCCGTTTCTTCTGAAACCACAATGGCTATAGCATCAGAATCCTGAGAAATGCCCAATGCCGCACGATGGCGCAATCCAAGGTCTTTAGGAATATCTATGCTATGGCTTACAGGAAGAATACAGCCTGCTGCACGTATGCGTTTCTTGGAAATAACCATAGCGCCATCATGCAAAGGAGAGTTCTTGAAGAATATGTTCTCAATCAGTCGCTGGTTGATATTTGCATCGATAAGGTCTCCCGTCTCAATAATATCGTCAAGCGAAGATATGCGTTCTATTACAATTAGCGCACCGACCTTGCCACGACTCATATTCATACATGACATTACGATAGGCATAATCGATTCACGGTCTACACGGTTTTTCTTGTCTCCAGACGAGAACAAACGGATAATACCTTTCATACGTCGGTGTGCACCAAGATTATAGAAGAACTTCCTTATTTCCTCCTGGAACAATATAATCAATGCTATAACACCCACACTGACAAGCTTGTCCATTATGCTTCCAAGCAGTCGCATTTCAAGAATCTGACTTACAAAAAGCCAGATAACTATAAAGACAAGAATACCAATAAACACATTCAGCGACCTCGATTCCTTCATCAGCCTATAGATGTAATACAACATCAAGGCCACACAGAATATGTCAACAAAGTCTTTTATACCAAAATCAAACATATTTCATCATTTCTTTTACTATTCCAACAGCCTCTACACATGGTTTCACATCGTGAACACGGAGTATAGAAGCACCGCCTTGCAGCATGGAAATAACGTTTACAACAGTCGTTCCATTAAGCGCTTCTTCAGGAGTTGCATCAAACAAGCGATATATCATAGACTTGCGGGATACGCCAACAAGCAAAGGAAGTTCCATTACACGCAGCTTTCCCAAGTCTGCCAAAAGCTGATAGTTCTGCTCTAATGTCTTTCCAAAGCCAAAGCCTGGGTCAAGTATTATATCCTTAGCACCAAGGTCACGAAGCTGTTGCACCTCTTTTGCAAAAGCCATCAGCATCGTTTTGATATCCGGTTTTGTAGACATAAGGATATATGCCACGCCTAATTGTGCCACCATACGGAACATCTGCGGGTACTCTTCATCATCCTTTAGGATGTTACCTTCAGGGTTTGAGGCATCAGCACCACCAAAAGCGCCATTCACATTGCCTTCAGAAACATCATTGATTATACCTGCGCCAAATTCCTCCACACTCATCTTAGCCACTTCTGGGCGGAAGGTGTCTATAGAGAGAACTGCATCTGGCTGAACACCACGCACTATTTCCAAGGCATGTCGCATACGTTTCATTTCCTCATCTGCTGTAACCTGTGCCGCACCAGGACGTGTAGAAAATGCTCCAATATCAATAATCGTACCGCCTTCAGCAACAATCTGGTCTGCCCGAGACGCTATTTCATAGTCTGTCTGGCGCCTGCTTCCAGCGTAAAAAGAATCGGGAGTAACATTAAGAATGCCCATAACCTGAGGTTCGGACAAGTCAACAAGCCTGCCGTTCACATTAATAGTATAATCAATAAAGCCTTTCACTATCCTTATAAATTTACGTATACGAAGGCAAAAATACATATAAATATCGAGAACAAGGCGGTTTTGACGTTTTTTTGCGTAACTTTGTGGGCTATAATATTAAAGAAACAAGATAAAGCAAATAACAATAAGACTTGGAACATGGAGATTTCAGAACTTTACAACATCTTCAAAGAACATCCGACGGTAACTACTGATAGCCGTGACTGCCCTGAAGGTTCTTTGTTTTTCGCCCTAAAAGGCGAATCTTTTAACGGAAACGCTTTTGCAGAAAAGGCTCTTGAACAAGGTTGCGCTTACGCGATAATCGATGAAAAGGAGTTCGCAAATCCTGACGACAATCGCTATATACTTACCGATGACTGTCTAAAAACACTGCAAGACCTTGCCAACTATCACCGCAAACAGCTTGGAACCACTATAATAGGAGTAACGGGAACTAACGGAAAGACAACGACGAAAGAACTTATTTCAACCGTCTTGTCAGAAAAATACAATGTTCTTTATACTCAAGGTAATTTCAACAACCATATCGGTGTGCCAAAGACGTTGCTCCGTCTGAAGAAGGAACACGAGATTGCAGTAATAGAAATGGGTGCCAATCACCCTGGAGAGATAAAGACACTGGTAAATATCGTGGAACCAAACTATGGAATTATCACCAATGTAGGCAAGGCACATCTTGCCGGTTTCGGCTCTTTTGAGGGTGTTATCCGCACAAAAGGCGAACTCTATGACTATCTAAGAGAGCATGAAGGCAAGGTATTCATTCATAACGAAAACGAACATCTGAAAGGTATTTCCCATGACTTGAGCCTAATAAAATACGGTACGTCAGATACGGAAGACCTATGTGCCAACGGTAAAGTAGTATCTTGCACACCATTCCTGAACTTCAAATGGAGACACGGAGCAGAAGAATGGCATGAAGTAAATACACACCTTATAGGCAACTACAATATCTACAACATGCTGGCTGCAGCATGTATAGGTCTTTATTTCGGTGTTTCTCAAGAACAGATTGACCATGCCTTAAGTAACTATATACCAAGCAACAACCGTTCAGAACTATCTATCACTGAACACAACAAGTTGATTATTGATGCTTATAACGCCAATCCTACAAGTATGAACGCTGCACTTGTAAACTTCCGTGACATAGAAGCAAGTCCAAAAATGGCAATACTTGGGGACATGAAGGAACTTGGCGAGGTAAGCAACGAAGAACATCAGAAGATTGTAGACTTCCTAAAGACTACCGATATAAAAGACGTATGGCTTGTAGGCGATGAATTCGGAAAGACCGATTGCGACTATCCAAAGTTCAAGAACGTTGATGAAGTCAAAGAAAAGATTGGCAAAAATCGCCCTGAAGGATATTACATTCTTATAAAAGGCAGCAACTCTACAAAACTGTTCCAACTGCCTGAATTACTATAAACAAAACGGAAACACATATACATCACATCGAAAAGCGGCATTCAACAACAGACAGATTGGCTACTAGGTATGAAATAGCCTTGATAATCCATCTCTTTGTTGCCGAATGCCGCAATTACATATTTGATAGAATATATATTTATTTTGTTCCTCCGCCAAGGGCATGATACAGATTGATGATTCCTTCGATTGCGGAATATCGGTCTGTCACTAGACTTAACCTTGCCGACAATAGAGATTGGCGGGCGGTCAGGACCTGAAGGTAGTTTGTCGTTCCGTATTTCATCAACAGCTGGGTATCGTGAACCGTTGTTTCTAGATGCTCCACCTGTTCCGAGTCCAACTTAATCTTGCGCTGTGCAGTCTGGCATTGGGTGAGCGAATTGTTCACTTCGCTGCCTGCGTCGAGCAACGACTGCCTGAAGTTGAGCAATGCTTCCTCCTGCTGTGCCTTTGCTATCTTCAGATTCGCAATAAGAGTTCCACGGTTGAAGATTGGTTGAACCAGCGAACCGACAGCCTGCAACAGCCATGAGCCTGGATTGGTGATTACCGCACCACCGTTGTTCATCCAGCCTGCAGAGCCTGAAAGCGTAATGTTCGGATAGAATGCTGAACGCGACTGATTAGTGGCATAGAATGCCTGTTTCAGACTTGCCTCAGCCTCACGCACATCTGGGCGATTGGACAATAGATCGAGAGGAACACCTACAGACAACACCGTCGGGAATACCTGTTCGCTGAGTCGTCCTCTTTCTATTTTTCCTGGTTTACGTCCGAGGAATGTCGAAAGAGAGTTTTCCACTTCATTTACCTGTTGGAGCAGGTCCTCAAGTGAAGATTCTGCACTCAGTCGGCTTGCCTCTGCCTGACTTATCGTTGCACGGTCGGCCTCGCCAGCCTTCATCAGTGAGTTCAGCGTTTTCACATATTCCTTCCAGCTCTCGACAGTGGCACGTGTTATCTCAATCTGTTCGTCGAGCATCAGCAGCGAATAATAGCTCTCTGCCACTGTTGCCACCACCTGCGTCTGCACAGCCTGACGGTAGGCATCGCTCTGCTCGAGTGCAGCAATTGCCTCACGTTTGGCATTTGTCAGTTTGCCGAACACATCTATTTCCCAACTTGCCGATACACCGAGCGTATAGGTCTTCGACGTTTTAGCATTGTCAAAACTGCTCAGTGCGCCTTCAGCCCCGAATTGCAACGACGGAAGATAAGCCAGCTTTGCCGCTGTCAGACTCGCCTGTGCCTCTTCCACCTTGAGCCTTGCTACGTTAAGGTCGGTGTTGTTGTCCAGTCCCTCACGTATGAGATTCTGGAGGACAGGGTCGGTAAACAGCTTTTCCCATGACAAGTAGGCTATATATGAAGTATCTGAAGGTTGCTGGCTGACCGACGCGCTGTCGTTCCAAAAAGCATTGTTCAATACAGAATCGGTGCGGTATAGTCCCTCTGTATCTATCTCGGGACGCTGATATTTGTTGTATATTCCGCAACTGTTCATGGTGGCGGTTACTACTGCGACCATTAATATATATATTGTACGTTTCATTTTCTTAACTTCTATATTTTTTTGGTACCTCATGTTTGCGGTGTGGTATTATTCTCTCCTCAATGGTTTGGAATACGATGTACATCACAGGCACGATGAACAGTACCGCGAGTGAACCGATGGTGATACCGCCTACTACTCCCACACCAAGAGAGATGTTACCGTTAGCACCTGCTCCAGTGGCAAACGCCAGAGGCAGCATACCGAATATCATACAGAGTGCTGTCATCAGAATAGGACGCAGACGGACACCGGCTGCCGATATTGCGGCTCCTGAGATTGTCATGCCCATACGGTGGCGCTCAGATGCATACTCAGTGAGAAGAATGGCTGTCTTGGCTATCAAACCTATAATCATAATCAGTCCCACCTGCATGTAGATGTTGTTCTCAAGACCGAATAACTTGGCAAAGAGGAAACTGCCCATCAGTCCGAATGGCACTGAGGTCATGACGGCAAGAGGTACGAAAAGACTCTCGTAGAGGGCGCACATTATCAGATATATAAATACGATACATAGGACATATATGATGACCGTATTGTTTGTGTTGGCCTCCTCACGTGCCATACCCGCGAACTCATATCCATAACCCGTAGGCAGTGTCTGCTTTGCCACTTCTTCGATCGCTTTGATAGCATCGCCGCTGCTGTATCCGTCGGCAGGCGAACCGTTGACAGCTATAGAACTGTAGAGGTTGAAGCGGGTCAATGACTCTGCTCCGTAAACCTTAGTCAGTGTGACAAACTGACCGATTGGTGCCATCTCACCGTCGCTGGTGCGCACAAACATATTGTTAAGCGACTCCTTGTCAAGTCGGCTTTCGGTCTTCGCCTGAATCATCACACGGTATAGTTTAGAGAAGCGGTTGAAGTCTGACGAATAATAACCGCCGATGAAGCCTGACATCACACTCAGCACATCCGTAACAGTAGTGTTCGCACGCTGACATTTTGCAGCATCGACCTCAACCACATACTGTGGAAATTTGATGTCGAATGTGGTGTATGCCTTTGATATCTCAGGACGCTGGTTGAGAGCTGCGATAAGTTTATTGGTGTATTCATACAGGTCGGCAATATCACCTCCGCTGCGGTCTTGCACATACATTTCGAAACCACTGCTCATTCCGTAGCCCGTGATTGTAGGCTGTGCGAACGCGAATATCTTTCCCGACTTTATGTTTGCTGTCTTTGCGTATATCTGATTGATTACGGCATTTATCTCATCGCTCTTCTCCGGACGTTCCGACCAGTTCTTCAGTTTGATGATAATCATACCGCCAGATGCACCTTGTCCGCCGAGCATACTATAACCAGAGACGGTTGATTCCTGTTGGATTTGTGGAATCTCCTGGATCAGTTTGGTCGTCTCTTGCATAGTCTTGTGTGTCTGTTCGAGACTGGTTCCAGGAGGTGTTGTCACGTTGACGAATATAGTACCCATATCTTCATCAGGCACAAGTCCAGTCTTTGTTGTCTTCATCATAAATGCCAACAGCACTATCGCAACACCAATTGCGCTCCATGCAATCCACTTGCGCCTAAAGAAGAACTTCACGCCGATCTTGTATTTCAGAGTTAAGCGGGTGAATGCTGCCTCAAACGATTTGTGGAACCGTGATGATAAGCTCAGTTTCTCGCCTGTCTTTGCGTCCTTGTGCGGAGTCATTATCAGTGCGCACAGTGCCGGGCTCAGGGTGAGGGCGTTGAGTGCGGATATACCTACCGCAGCAGCCATTGTCAATCCGAATTGCTTATAGAATGTTCCGCTGGTACCGCCGATGAACGATGTAGGGATGAACACAGCCATGAACACGAGTGACGTGGTGACGATTGCAGCTGATATGCCGTCCATAGCCGATATTGAGGCACGGTATGGCGAGTGTTCACCCTCGTCAAACTTCGCCTGCACCGCCTCGACCACCACAATGGCATCGTCGACCACAGTTCCGATTACAAGCACAAGGGCGAACAGCGTAATCAGGTTGAGGCTGAATCCCATCAGGTAGATGAATGCGAATGTACCCACGAGTGACACGATAATGGATATACTCGGGATGATGGTAGAGCGCACGCTTTGCAGGAAGAAATACACCACGATGATTACCAAAATAATCGCCTCGACAAGTGTCTTTACAACCTCGTGGATTGATGCATCGAGGAAGTCGTTGGTGCTCATGAGGTCTTCCATTACAAGTCCTTTCGGCAGGTCGGCTTTCATCTCCTCTGTCATTTTGTCAATCTCCTTGATAATCTCGTTGGCGTTCGAGCCAGAAGTCTGTGAAATCATACATGTGGCACCAGGATGATTGGCAATAGTGCTGTAGTAGCCGTAGCTTTGTGCTCCTAATTCCACTTCGGCAATATCCTTCAGTCTGAGCGTCTCACCCGAAGGAAGAGATTTAACCACAAGGTTTCCGAACTCCTCTGGTGTCTCATAGCGTCCACGGTATTTCAACGTGTATTGGAAAGAGTTGTCCGAGTTCTCGCCAAGTGTACCTGTTGCCGCCTCAATGTTCTGGTCATCGAGAACGCTTATCACATCGTTAGGCACCAGATTGTATTGAGCCATCTTTTCTGGGTTCATCCATATACGCATGGCATATTCTTCACCCATCAGCAACACGTTGCCCACACCGCTGATTCGCTTCAGACGCGGTTCTATATTGATAGCGAAATAGTTGTTGATGAAGTTCTGGTCGTAGCTGTCATCAGGACTATAGAGCGAGAGGATTTTCAATATACTGTTCTGACGTTTCTCTACCGTCACACCAATTTTCGTCACCTCGGCAGGCAACAGACCTTCTGCCTCTGCCACACGGTTCTTCACGTTCACCGTAGCCATGTCTGGGTCGGTACCCTGCTTGAAATATACAAGGATTGTGCCCGAGCCAGTGTTGGTCGACGTTGATGTCATATAGATCATGTCCTCCACACCGTTGATAGCCTCTTCGAGCGGCACAATCACACTCTTCTGTACAGTCTCGGCATTTGCACCCGTATAAGTTGCCGTCACGCTGATTGTTGGCGGTGCAATGTCGGGATATTGTTCCATTGGCAAACCTACCAAGCTTATTACGCCCACTATCAGTATCAGTACGGATATTACGCACGACAGGATAGGGCGGTCTATGAATGTTTTGATTTTCATACGATAAAACTTTTAATTAATCACTAATAATTAATTCTTAATCTCTGTTCCTTCTTGGACGAGTCCAGCTCCCTCGGCAACAATCACATCACCTTTCTTAAGCCCTGACTCCACAATATATTCCTTGCCATTGTCGAGCGGGAATACCTTGATTTCTGTTGATGTAGCCTTGCCGTTCACTACCTTGTATACAAATATCTTGTCCTGCAGTTCGTATGTAGCAACCTTCGGTATCACGATACAGTTGTTCTTCACGTTAGGAATTTCAACGTTGCATGTGCCGCCACTGCGCAACACACGCTGTGGGTTCGGAAACACTGCACGCACAGATACAGCACCTGTGCTCTGGTCAATGATGCCACTGATAGCATCTATCTTTCCTGTTTCCGAGTATTCAGTACCGTCGCTCAATTTCAGTGTCACCTCAGGCATCTTGCTGATAGCATTTTTCAGTGAGCCGTTTTGCTTTGTCATCTGCAGAACCTGCGTCTCAGTCATCGAAAAATATACATACATCTCGTTGTTGTCCGACACGGTCACAAGTGGTGTGGAGATTGATGGACTTACCAATGCACCAATACGGTATGGAATCATTCCCGCAGTTCCGTTTACAGGACTTTTCACCTCCGTATATGACAGGTCGTTCCTTGCGTTTGTCAGTTCCGCCTTTGCCTGAGCCAGTGCGGCTTTCTTCTGGCGCAGTGAATTCTTTGCTGTCCTGAGGTCGAAATCCGATACCACCTTTTCCTTATAAAGTTGCTCTTTGCTTTCGGCAGTCATCTGTGCTGTTGCCACGGCTGCCTCCGCATTCTCTACATTAGCCTCCGCTGTTTCAAGTGCAGCCTTATAAGGCACTTGGTCGATTACAAAAAGCATCTGTCCCTTCTTGACATTTGCTCCCTCTGAGATACATACTTGGGTTATCAGTCCTGATACCTGCGGATAGATATTTACATCCTGTTTACCCTCAATTATTGCAGAATAACTTGTCCTTACAGTTTGGTCGGACGTGGTCACACTCATTGTCTTGTAGCTGCCTGTTGTAGGAGCCTGTGTCTGTTCCTTACATGACGATGCGAGCAACGACAGAGCGACGAGTGCCCAACTGCTTAATTTTCTTACTAACTTCATAATACTACTATTTTGTCATTTATAATAATTTTTCGGTGCAAAATTACATCGTTTAATTCTGCAAATGTTGAATCAATGTGATATAGTATTTGTCAAATCTGAAACTTTATAGGACTGTTAATGCAGAATTAATGCGATTTGAAATAAATTTTGCCGATTATGAAACAAATATAATGTCTTTGATATCCGTATCAGACAAGGAAAAAGATATAAATATAATTAAAAGGTATTTGTCTGCGGTATGTTTGATTTAAAATAATAGTAACTTTGCATACATAACGTCAAAGGAAATGGATTTAATAAAATTTACGCGCGAAAGAAATGATTGTTATGAGGCGGAGAATGGAGTCATCCTATGGAAAATTATCGGTAAGGAAAACTTTGTTCCGTCTGTCTTGTCGGATGAGCATGGCAATGTCACAACAAATATCCTTGTGTGGGAAGGAGAGATTCAGATTCGCTATGACGGTAATCTTTATGTTCTCACGCGTAACAATTTCGGCTATTTTATTGACAAGCCCGAAGTAGAGTTGTATTCGGTATCGGATAATATCAAGGCTTATGTTTTGTTCGGTACGGATGATTATATTGTAAAACTTCTGAAAAACAATCCGCCGTTGCCCTTTTCGTTTATGATGATGGTGCGCAAAAATCCCAAGGGGACATTGACGCCTGACGTAACACGCCTGATGCTGCGCCGACTGGACAGTATGTACGAGATATGCCTTAACGAGAAGCATATCTTCTATAATGAGATGATAAGATGTGCATTCCGTATGTTTCTGATGGATATCGCCAATGCGCATATAAAGGATGGTGGCGATGAGGATAATGAAGCACAGAGCGACCGCAAGAAATCCTTCTTCATCAGGTTTACGAAACTATTAGGAGCGCATGTACATAGGGAACATACCATAGGCTTCTATGCCTCCGAACTTTGCATAACTCCACAATATCTGAACCGTATCGTTAAGGAACTGTCGGGAAAAACAGTTTATGGTTGGATTAGTTATAATCTCGTTGGCGAGATATCCAAGCGTCTTGAGACCACCGATGATACTATGCATAAGATAGCACAAGACCTCAACTTCTCAAATCAGTCGACTATGGAGAAGCTCTTCAAGCGTGAAACAGGATATACCCTTACAGAATTCAAGAAGAAGTTCTGTAAGGATGGATAAACATCTATTCTACTCAAAACATAATACGGATAGAAATTGTATTCAAATAAAATAATCTGCAAATATTTATCTTCAATTTAGCATAAGATTCATTTCTGCATTCTCATTGGCAAATATAAGTTCGGCAAGTTGCGTTATTGTAAGTTTCTGCGCCGTTTCATTTGGCTCGTCTGTCTTGCGTACCTTTCCTTTATTTATTATGTAATAGGCGTTATTCATAGGAATATCGGTATCGTCGGTGATATGCAAGACCATGCTTTTACCCAGATTCACCGAAGCATACAAATCGAGAGCTTTCTTGGCATTCACTATTCGGAGCATTGCAGGTATGCTTTCCTTTGCAGGGCTATATTCGTCTCCAGCAAGACGTATGTCTTCCTTTATCACGTCATAGCCTTCAGCATCGTGAAGAATAACACATTTCTTTGAGCGCTGAATACGGTCAAAATCTTCAAACGAAATATTTCTGACATCGGCAGGCGGCGGTGTACAGGTTATCACACGAGCATAACCACGCTTGCCATACCATTCATAAAGCCACTCTTCTGCAGGGATAAGTGCAGCAAATACTACATCTTTATAATATATGGAGAAATGAGCCTGACGCATCAAGTTGTTTCCAATATCCTGTTTGCGATATTCGGGCAATGTGCTTACGCCGCTTATATATGAGGTCTTGACCTCTTTGCCATGATATAATAATGTATAAGGCAATGTCTGAAGGGCAGCAACAACCCTGCCGTCAAGCTGACAACATACATTATACTCATTGCGGTAAACACGTGAGAAGTAAAGGTTCATGAATTCTTCTGAATCATTAAACACCGTCTTCCATATCTCCCGTGTTTCAGTCTTGATGCGGTTCTGGTCTTCAAAGGCAGCAAGAGGATGCTTCTCCATTATCACATTTTTCTCAAGTATGATATCCGGGCGATATGACAGCTTCGCTTGTCTTAGCCCTTCGTCACCCATATCTTCCTCACGATTGATATAATAGTATTGTTCAGGCAGATGCCTTACAAACTCCTGATTGATGATAGCAAACGAACCTTCATAGTTTACATCAGCCTTTTCCACACATACATCGAAGGTGTTATGATTGATTGGGCAGCCGAAAGTGAATGCCACGAGCTTTCCTTTCACGAATATTGTACCTCCCGTCAAACCAAGTTTCTCCCATCTATTGAACGCTCTCATCATAGAACGGAACTCTTCCGAAAGTTCTTCATCAGGCTCAATGTCATTGTCTTCCTTTGAAGTCTTTCGCCATTGACGCTCAAGTTCTATGCATTGCGGTATAAGTTCAGGCGTAAGAGTATGGTATTCATAATCCGGGTAAAGAGTCTTGAACTTGTTTATATGATTGCGTTTGCTTTGCAGTTTTTTGCCGGAAAGATTAGCCAACTTGTCCCTTGTATATATATAATCGCTATAGTCACGGTCTGGCTTTATGTCAAACGTATCAGGAAAACTGCGTTCTATCAGGTCGCGCATATAGTTACATACTCCAAGCAAAAGGAAAGGATGCCCCATTGCAATGGAGTCGTCACGTATGGCACGTATAACCTTTACCGAACATTCATCGCACGGCAAAACCTTGCAAGTGCCGTCTTCCTGTTGCTGTGGCCGGGGAATAGGCATCATGTAAGCCAAATGATGACCTGCATAGAAGCGGAAGACAAGATAATCGTCAACAACGGCGTATTGTGTATTATACAGGAAACGCCAGCTTATAATATTAGCGAACGAAAGGTCGCAATTCTGTCTTTCACTCCAATACATGAAACTATGTATCAGCTCCTTGTCATCTAAGGTTATGTCCCTGAACTTTATCATACAAACGGTAATGGTTGTTTTCATCGGCAAAAATATAAAATAAAAATGAAAACACGTAGCTTTACTCCTTTTTCGGATAACATAAAAGAAAAAAACAGAAGAAATTTTGTTTTGAGTCATTTTATATTTATCTTTGTAGACTATATGATGAAAGGCATCAATGCACTGACATCACCATTTACAATAATACAATAACATGACACAGGAAGAAATTACAAAAATAGAAGAACGTATCGTAGATGTACTGAAAACCGTCTACGACCCTGAGATACCGGTAAATATCTATGACCTTGGACTGATATATAAGATTGATGTCAACGAAGAAGGCACTGTAGATATAGACATGACATTCACTGCCCCTACATGCCCTGCTGCAGACTTCATTCTTGAAGACGTAAGACAAAAAGTAGATTCATTGGAAGGCGTAAAGTCTGCCAATGTGAACCTCGTGTTTGAACCTGCATGGGACCAAAGCATGTTGAGCGAAGAGGCTAAGCTTGAACTTGGCCTGGAGTAGAACCAAAATAATCTATGCGAAAGAACATTTACATACTTTCCGATGCCCATCTGGGTTCACTTGCGATAGCACATGGAAGAACGCAAGAAAGGCGTCTTGTGCGCTTTCTTGACGATATAAAGGACAAGGCATCTGCAATCTACCTGCTTGGCGACATGTTCGATTTCTGGTACGAATACAAATATGTCGTGCCAAAAGGCTTTACACGCTTTCTGGGAAAGCTGTCAGAACTTACGGATATGGGTGTCGAAGTTCATTTCTTTACTGGTAACCACGACATCTGGATGTACGGATACCTTGAAGAAGAATGTGGAGTGATACTGCACACAAAGCCAGAAACGGTAGATATATACGGTAAGGTATTCTTTCTTGCACATGGCGACGGGCTTGGCGACCATGACCCTAAGTTCAATTTCATTCGTCGGGTATTCCATAACCGCGTTTGCCAGAAGATGTTCAGCGCATTGCATCCACGCTGGGGCATGCATTTCGGACTTACATGGGCAAAACATAGCCGCTTAAAACGTGCCGACGGCAAAGAGCCACCATATCAGGGCGAAGACAAGGAAGCTCTTGTTCGCTTTACCAAACAATATATGAAGACCCACTCCAACATAGACTATTTCATCTTTGGTCATCGCCACATCGAGCTTGATCTTATGCTGTCAAAGAAGACAAGAATGATGATTATAGGCGACTGGATATGGCAATTCACATACGTAGTATTCGATGGCGAACATCTTTTCCTTGAAGAATATGTCGAAGGAGAAAGCAAATTGTAACCAATAAAGAGCATTTTATAATGTGAAAAATGCCGATGAAAAACTGTATAAATATACATGTTTCTGCATAAATATGCATTTTAGTTTTTCTGAAATTAGGACAAAAGAAAATCGCAAAATAGAAAAACTGAGGCATAAAAATAGGGTCAAAAATGATAATGTATGGGGTAATTTGAGATTATAGCATAGGTAATTGGTGATTACCCATAGGATTATCACCCAAAAACGCCCACTTTTTTAGTCGTAAACATGTCGTTTTCTACCCCAAAACACGGCAGTTATAGCATGTTATCGCCTGTTTTGTACTGTTATTTTATGCACACCAAGAAGACTAAATGTCGTAATCGCTTGTGTGATAATACTTTAATTTTGCACATGATTCCTTGCGTTATTTGCGCCTGCTGCTCCTCAAAAAGTAGACACGGAAGGACAGAAAAATAAATAGAAATAGTTA
>JAUNIZ010000054.1 GCA_030523165.1 Prevotellaceae bacterium | reverse complement strand
CGGTTACAGTTTCAGTTACAGTTTTAAACTTCTTTGTATTCGCGTCTGCGCCAACTATTCGCTATTCACTGATAGTACTTTTTGGACTATCAAAAAGGGAAATAATGGCGTGTAAATCAATGTTTGAAAGTCGAAACTTAGCTTAAAATCGTCCTTTTGGGCGAAATTAGCGTACAAAATATCCAGTGCCATTTTTAAATGAAGTTAAAACAAAACAAATAACATTTAGATTGTATTTTTATTAATAATAAGTATGTATATTTGCAACCGAAAACTCGATTTTCAAAAATAGTTTTCGCAAGAGAATGCATAAAATTAGTATCAAAACAATATAAAACGTATTTTGAAAATTAATTTATTTGATAGAATAGGTATGAAAAAGAACAAATTTTTATTGCTTGCCGTATTGGCTGTGTTCATGGCTTCATGCGGTAGTAAGCAGAGCAAGCTCAACATGGGCGACAACGAGTATGCCGTAAGGACTATTGGCACTCAGAATGCCGAACTGGAGACAACTTACCCTGCTACAATCAAAGGTGTTCAGGATGTAGAGATTCGCCCGAAAATCTCTGGCTTTATCACTAAGCTTTGTGTTCAGGAAGGACAGACAGTAAAGCAGGGACAGCTGCTGTTCGTGATTGACAACGTTACTTATGAGGCAGCAGTTCGCCAGACCAAGGCAGCTGTAACGTCTGCAGAAGCTCAGCTCAATACTGCGAAACTGACTTACGACAACAATGTCAAGCTTCACAAGAACAACGTAATCGGCGACTATGAACTGCAGTCTGCAAAGAACAGTCTCGATGCAGCTGAAGCAGCACTGGCACAGGCTCGCGCAAACTATGTATCAGCAAAGCAGAATCTTGACTTCTGCTACATAACAAGCCCGGCAAACGGTGTTGTAGGCGATCTGCCTTATAAGGTAGGCGCATTGGTTAGCTCTTCAAGCACAGAACCTCTGACTACCGTTTCAAACATCAATACAATGCAGGTTTACTTCTCTATGACAGAGAAAGACTTGCTGGAAATGACAAGAACAGCAGGTGGCCTTCATGCAGCTATTCAGGACTACCCTGCAGTGAAGCTGAAACTGGCTGACGGAACAGTCTATGGACATGACGGTAAGGTTGCTGCAGTAAGCGGAGTCATCGATACAAGCACAGGTTCTGTTTCAATACGTGCCGATTTCCCTAACCCAGATCATCTGCTCAAGAGCGGTGGCTCAGGCAGCATCGTTGTGCCTCACGTTAACAGCGCAGCTATTATAATACCTCAGGAAGCCGTTGCACAGGTTCAGGACAAATACTTCGTATATATAGTAGGCTCTGACAGCAAGGTTAAATATAGCCAGGTAACTGTAGACGCCAACAACGACGGAAAGAACTATATCATCACTTCAGGTCTGAAGACAGGTGACCGTATCGTCGTAAAGGGTATTACATCTCTTACAGACGGCACACAGATCAAGCCTATCACAGAAGCCCAGTATCAGGAGAAACTGAAGAAGACTCAGGAAATGGGTGCTGACCAGGGCGACCTCAACAAGCTGAAGGAAGACCTTACTAAATAATGATAGTCAACGCAAGTTTACTATCATGCCGCAAGGCGTGGATTGCCTGACATGGTTTTCAAGGAAACATTCAGGCGATGGTAAATGAATTAAGGTAAAGATAAATTTAAGAAAATGAGATTAGATAATTTTATAAAGCGCCCTGTGCTGTCAACGGTAATCTCTATCTTGATAGTCATTCTGGGTCTTATAGGTTTGGTGTCATTGCCTATCGAGCAGTATCCAGACATCGCGCCTCCTACGGTCATGGTGCGTGCCACCTATCAGGGAGCTAACGCTGAGACCGTGATGAACTCTGTGCTTGCACCGCTTGAGGAACAGATCAACGGTGTTGAAGGCATGACCTATATGACATCTTCCGCTACCAATGAAGGTAGTGCAAGTATTACGGTTTACTTCAAGCAGGGCTATAACGCCGACATGGCACAGGTCAACGTTCAGAACCGTGTGTCACAGGCTTCGGCTTTGCTGCCTTCAGAAGTAACACAGGCAGGTGTGACGGTTCAGAAACGTCAGACATCAACCGTGCTCCTGTTCGCTCTCGTAGGTGACAGCGCACGCTATGACGAGCAGTTCCTGTCTAACTATGCCGACATCAACATCGTTCCTGCCGTTAAGCGTGTAAACGGTGTGGGTGAGTGCGAGGCTATCGGCTCAAAGACTTATACAATGCGTCTGTGGCTCGACCCTATCAAGATGAAGAACTACAGTCTTATGCCGAGCGATATCTCTGGCATCTTGTCAGAACAGAACATCGAGGCTGCTCCTGGTAAGTTCGGTGAGCAGAGCGACAACCAGTATGAATATACTATCCGCTACAAAGGTCGTCTGAAGACACCTGAAGAGTTCGCGAACATGATTATCACCAGCGATGCCAACGGACAGACTATCCGCGTGAAGGATGTCGCTAAGGTTGAAATGGGTGCGCTCTATTATTCTGTAAGCCAGAAGGTTGACGGCAAGCCAGCAGTCATGCTTATGGTAACACAGACCGCAGGTTCTAACGCTACACAGATTGCATCTGATATCAAGGAGGTTATCGCAGACCAGACCAAGTCATTCCCTCCAGGTGTTGAGGTAAGATACATGCAAGACGTTACCGAGTTCTTGTATGCTTCTATCAACGAGCTTGTGAAGACATTGGTCGAGGCGTTTATCCTCGTGTTCATCGTGGTTTATATCTTCTTGCAGGACTTCCGTTCTACATTGATTCCGCTCGTTGCCGTGCCGGTATCATTGGTGGGTACGTTCTTCTTCCTGTATGTATTCGGATTCTCACTGAACCTCCTTACGCTTGCAGCCCTTGTGCTTGCCATCGCGATTGTGGTCGATGATGCCATAGTGGTGGTCGAGGCCGTCCACGCCAAGCTTGACCTTGGCTACAAGTCGGCTCGTCAGGCATCAATCGACGCCATGAATGAAATCTCTGGTGCTATCATATCAATCACCCTTGTTATGGCATCTGTGTTTATCCCTGTTTCATTCATCGGAGGAACATCTGGAACATTCTATAAGGAGTTCGGTATTACGATGGCTATCGCTATTGTCATTTCCGCTTTGAACGCTCTTACCCTTTCGCCTGCACTTTGTGCTATTCTTCTTAAGCCGAAGAATGAAGACGGAACGGAACGCAAGATGTCTATGTTAGACAGATTCCACGCTTCGTTCAACGCCGCTTACGGCAAGGTTCAGGGAAAATACAAGAACGGTGTGCGCTTCTTGGTTGAGAAACCTGTGCTCTCTATTGTAATAGTGCTTGTCGGTATAGCTGCCCTCGGTGGTTTGGCTGCTTCTACAAAGAGCGGTTTCGTTCCTTCAGAAGATACAGGTACATTGTTCTGTACCGTTTCAACACCTCCGGGAACCAGTCTTGAAAAGACAAACAAGGTAATGGATGAGGTTGACAAGATGCTTGCATCAAACCCAGCCATACAGAGCCGTCTGCGTATTACAGGTTATAACTTCATTGCAGGCCAGGGTTCAAACCAGGGTACATTCGTTATCAAGCTTCGCCCGTTTGAAGAGCGTCAGGAAGACGAAGGTTTCCTCAAATACTTCGGTGTTCATAACCAAGGTTCTACAATGGTTCTTGGCATGATATACAAGCAGACAGCAGCTATCAAAGGCGCGCAGATTCTTGCATTCCAGCCTCCTATGGTACAAGGTTTCTCTGCTACGAACGACCTTACGTTCTCTATGCAGGACCGTACTGGTGGTGACGTGAACGACTTCTTCAACACTACACAGAAGTTCCTCGCAGAGCTGAACAAGCGTCCAGAGGTAAGCAACGCTATGACATCATATAACTCTAAGTATCCTCAATACCTTATCAATGTAGACGTTGCGAAGTGTAAGCAGGCAGGTATCGACCCTAATACGGTTCTAACTACAATGCAAGGATACTACGGAGGTCTGTATGCGTCAAACTTCAACTCTTACGGTAAGCTGTATCGTGTTTACGTTCAGGCTGATCCTAAGACACGTACTGATCTGAAGAGTCTGAACAACATCTATGTTCGCACGACATCAGGCATGGCTCCTATCAACGAGTTCGTTTCTATGGAGATGACAGAAGGACCGCAGGAAATTGACCGTTTCAACCTCTTTACGTCAATCAACGTAACTGCTGCCCCTGCTACAGGTTATTCTTCAGGTGACGTTATCAATGCTATCTCAGAGGTGGCTCAGACTTCATTGCCTGCAGGTATTACCTATGAGTTCTCTGGTATGACACGTTCAGAGCAGGAATCAAGCGGTTCAACAATGTTGATATTCCTCCTTTGTATCGTATTCGTTTACCTCATCTTGAGTGCGCAGTATGAAAGCTATCTGCTGCCTCTGTCAGTTATTCTCTCAATACCGTTCGGTCTTGCAGGAGCGTTCCTGTTTACCAACCTCTTCGGAAAGAGCAATGACATCTACATGCAGATTGCGCTCATCATGCTTATCGGACTTTTGGCAAAGAACGCTATTCTTATCGTTCAGTTCGCTCTCGAAAGACGACGCACAGGTATGGCTATCTCATGGTCTGCAGTTCTTGGAGCTACAGCCCGTCTGCGACCTATCTTGATGACATCTCTGGCTATGATTATCGGTCTTCTGCCGCTTCTCGTTCCTATGGGTGTAGGTTATAACGGTAACATGACTCTTGGTGCTGCTGCCGTAGGCGGTATGCTTATCGGTATGCTTTGCCAGATTATGGTCGTGCCGGCATTGTTCTACATATTCCAGACTTTGCAGGAGAAGGTTAAACCTATCGAGTTTGAAGATGACGAGGCTTCTGTTGACACCGAGCTGTTGCAGTATTCTCGCCCTGTAGACAAAAAGTAAATTGACAGTAATGAAAAAGAATAATATCATAATCATGATTTCTGCAGCTGCTCTTCTAAGCAGCTGCGGAATCTACAACAAGTACGAGCGGCCGGATGTGAACACTACCGGAATTGTGCGTGACGTTGTTTCTGCAACTGACACACTGGCTGTGAGCGACACTACAAGCTTCGGTAACTTGCCTTGGAAGAGCGTATTTACCGATCCGCAGCTACAGGCTCTCATAGATACCGCACTCGTTCATAATACAGACTTGCTCAACGCAGCTCTCAATGTAAAGCAGGTTGAAGCACAGCTGATGGCTGCCAAGCTGGCGTTTGTGCCTTCTTTCAGTTTCTCTCCACAGGGAACAATCTCTTCATGGGACGGAAACAAGGCTACAAAGACTTATTCTCTACCTATAAACGCAAGCTGGAGCATTGACCTTTTCGGTAATCTTCTCAACCAGAAGCGCAGCGCACAGATGACTTTGCTTGCTACAAAGGATTACCAGCTTGTGGTAAAGACGAACCTCATTTCTAATGTCGCAAACTCTTACTACACGCTTCTGATGCTCGACAAGCAGCTTGAGATTGTAGACAACATGACATCTCTGACAAAGGATACATGGGATATGATGAAATTGCAGAAGGAACTTGGCACTACAAAGGAAACTTCTGTTCAGAGCGCTGAAGCCAACTACTATTCTGTTTTGGCACAGGCTGTAGACTTGAAGCGTCAGATTCGTGAAACGGAAAATTCTCTTTCTCTGCTTCTCGGTCAGTCTGCACAGGCTATATCACGCGGAAAGATAGAGAATCAGTCTCTTCCTTCTGACTTCAGCACAGGCGTTAGCCTACAGCTTCTGAACAATCGCCCTGATGTTCATTATGCAGAAATGAATCTTGCGCAGTGTTTCTATGATGTTCAGACTGCACGCTCAAAGTTCTATCCAAGCATTACGATAAGCGGTTCTGGAGCATATACAAACAGTTCTGGCTCTGCTATTGTCAACCCAGGAAAGATTCTTCTTAGCGCAGTAGGTAGCCTTGTTCAGCCTATATTCCAGAACGGACAGCTTATAGCTGCCCTGAAGGTTGCTAAGGCAGAACAGGAACAGGCATACAACACATGGCAGAACTCTATTCTTTCTGCAGGAAGCGAAGTAAGCAACGCTCTCGTTCTCTATAACTCTTCAGACGAAAAGAGCAAGCTGGAAGCAAAGCAGATAGAAAGTCTTGCAAAGAATGTTGACTACACAAGAGATTTGTTCAAGATGGGCAGCAGCACATATCTTGAAGTTATCACTGCACAACAGTCATTGTTGAACGTTGAACTGTCTAAAGTTCAAGACGACTTCTACAAGATGCAGGCTGTTGTAAGTCTCTATTACGCCTTAGGTGGAGGAAGATAGAATTAAGTTCTTGAAACACACAGGCTTTGGGTTCCGATGTTTCGTCTAGCAACAGGGAACATGGAACCCCAATAAAGCTAAACCTCAAGCGACTTAAAACTTTAAAACTTAATAATATAAAATTATGATTAGTCCAAAAGCAGAAATAGACCCGAAAGCGAAGATTGGCAAGAATGTTACCATTTACCCTTTCGCTTATATAGAAGGCGATGTAGAGATAGGCGATGACTGCGTTATCTATCCATACGTCAGTATCCTTAACGGAACAAAGATGGGTCGTGGCAACAAAGTTTACCAGAACACCGTTCTCGGTGCTGAGCCACAAGACTTCAACTATACCGGTGACGAGACAGAACTTATAATCGGCGATGAGAATATTTTCCGCGAGAACGTTGTTATCAACCGCGCTACGTTCAAGGGAGGACAGACCGTAATAGGCAATCGCAACTTCTTCATGGAAGGTGTTCACGTATCTCACGATACAAAGATACATGATGGTTGCGTGTTCGGATATGGAACAAAGATTGCGGGTGACTGCATAATCTACGATTATGTAATCTTCTCGTCAAGCGTAATCGCAAACCCTGGTGCGCGTGTAGGTAAAGGCGCGATGATTCAGAGCGGATGCCGATTCAGCAAAGACGTTCCTCCGTATATCGTTGCTACAGACAACCCTGTAAGGTATGGCGGTGTGAATACGCTTATTCTTACAAATCACGATGTAACGGAAAAGGTTCAGGCACATATAGCAAATGCCTACCGTCTTATTTTCCACGGACAGACCAGTGTGTTCGATGCCGTTATTCAGGTAGAGGAACAGGTTCCGCCTGGAAAGGAAATAAACACTATCGTAGAGTTTATACGTGGTACCAAGCTCGGTATCATAAGCAAGATATAATGATTTCTAAGTTTATATCATTTTAGGTTGATTTCTAAATGGGGCTGACCGTGAGGTTCGCTCCATTTTTCTTTATATCTATTTTCTTGTTTCTTTTTATATATTTTCATGCAATAATCACCAATACAGAAATTAATCATTAACTTTGCACGGAAATATAAAGGCCATATCATGCCTATAAAGACAAATGCACTGAAAATGGATAAGAGAAACAGACAGATACTTGACATTGCCATTCCTTCTATCGTAAGCAACATTACGGTTCCGCTTCTGGGACTTGTAGACGTGGCTATTGTTGGGCATCTGGGTTCTGCTTCATATATCGGAGCGATTGCCGTAGGCGGAATGACATTCAATGTAATATATTGGATATTCGGTTTCTTGCGCATGGGCACAAGCGGAATGACGTCGCAGGCACTTGGAAAAAGAGATTTCCGTGAAACTCTGCGCATGCTCGTCAGGTCATTGAGCATATCTTTCGCCATAGCTTTGGCTCTTATCTTGTTTCAGTTTCCATTACGTTTAGGTGCGCTTGAGATAATGCAGCCCTCTCCAGAAGTAGGGCAACTGATGTCTGTCTATTTCAATATACTTATTTGGGGAGCGCCAGCTATGCTTGGATTATTCAGTCTTTCGGGGTGGTTTATAGGCATGCAGAACTCACGTATACCGATGATGATAGCTATAACCCAGAACATAATAAACATCCTTGCAAGCAGTCTGCTGGTGTTTGCGTTTGGGTTGAAGCTAGAAGGAGTAGCCTACGGAACTCTAATTGCGCAATATGGAGGTTTCATAATGGGGCTTGTTCTATGCCTAGCCCACTACGGAAAACTGCGAAAATACTTTTTATGGGAAGGCATTTGGCAACGTGGCGCAATGGTTCATTTCTTTAAGGTAAACCGTGACATATTCCTTCGCACACTTTGCATGGTCTCTGTTATGCTTTTCTTCACTTCTGCAGGTTCAAGACAAGGCGATATAGTATTGGCGGTAAATACGCTTCTTATGCAGTTCTACCTGCTTTTCTCTTATGTCATGGATGGTTTCGCTTATGCAGGCGAAGCGCTTAGCGGCAAGTATTATGGAGCAAAAAATGATAGCGCATTGCGCGATACGGTTAAGCATCTGTTCTATTGGGGCTTCGCAATGACAGTTCTTTTTACTCTTGTCTATGGCATAGGAGGCGATGCGTTTCTCTATCTGCTCACAGACGTGCCTTCAGTAGTAGCAGCTTCAGACGAATATTATTATTGGGCATTGGCGATACCTGTTGCAGGAATGGCAGCATTTGTCTGGGATGGCATATTCATCGGATGCACACAAACGCGTGGCATGCTTCTCTCAATGTTCATAGCTGCTATGACCTTCTTTATTTTTTATTACTTGCTTCGCGATGTAATGGGCAATCATGGGCTATGGCTTGCATTCTTCTCTTATATGTTCGTGAGAGGTGCTGTCCAAACTATCATCTATCTTAAGGGTGGCATCGTGAAGAAGCAACATTTGAAATGAGTATTATTAAAAATATGCCTGCAATGATGAATGATTGAGATTTAATTCATATCTTTGCAGTGAAGTATAATACTAATTCTGAATTAAAAAGTAAAACTATGAATATTGGAGACAAAGCCCCTGAAGTTCTTGGAATAGACGAGAATGGCAAAGAGATAAAGCTGAGCGATTTCAAAGGCAAAAAGCTTGTGTTGTATTTCTATCCAAAAGACCTTACAACAGGGTGTACCGCTGAAGCATGCAATCTTCGTGACAACTACTCTGACCTTCGCAAGGAAGGCTATGAAGTGCTTGGCGTAAGTATTGACAACGAAAAACAACATCAGAAATTCATCGCTAAACATGAACTGCCGTTCCATCTTATTGCAGATACGGAAAAGAGTCTTGTTGAAACGTTTGGCGTTTGGGGAGAAAAGAAAATGTATGGGCGCACCTATATGGGTACATTCCGCACAACATTCATCATCAATGAAGATGGTGTCATTGAACGAATCATCACTCCAAAAGAAATAAAAGTAAAAGATCACGCAAAGCAGATACTTGGTTGATAAAGCAACAGGTATGTTCTTATATTGGATATTCTCAAAAAAAATAAACATTAAATTTTGACCAGACGGATATTCAGAAAAGAAAAAAATATATAACTAAGATACAAAAATGGCATAAAACATTTGTCATTTCACAAAATATTTGTACCTTTATCCAGCGAAAAAACTAGCTAGGCTATAATTTGTAAAAAAAGACTTACAATTTAAGTTCGTAATTATTTACAGAACATATTGGATTAAAGTCAATTTTACTATTTGATGAACATAAATTAAACCCTTTAGAATGCCAGTGGCGGAGACGTAGTGATACGGTGAAGCATTTCTGGCTTTCTTTTTTATTTCCACCCCAAAATTTTATAATTATGACAATTACTATATATCAATGTTATTTGATATAAAGTTATAATATATAAAACAAACATCGGAAGGATTTCCTTTCCGATGTCTATTTTTTAAGTTATTGCTCATGATAATCCTAAATTATTATATTAAACATGTAAATTGTGTACAAAATCAGAAATCATACGTGTTTGTTTATGGTTAATAATGATTGTATTGAAAAATACCAATATCATGTTATATGCATTTATTGAAATAATCCTTAACTTTGCAAACCAATAAATATATGTATATATGGCAGACGGAATAAACACAGGCAGAAGCAAAGGACAGACACGCCAGTTGGTGTTTTGGATAGGTGCACTGATAATTGGTGCGGTATTAGGGTTATTGGGTATAGACGGATTGAATCGTCTTATGGATTTTATTGCTACTGTCTATACTCGGCTTTTCCAGCTTTTAGCCGTACCAACAATAGCGTTGGCTATAGCAACTACACTCGCTTCATTCGGCAATCAGAAAGACACAGGTCGCATATTCCGGCATGCAGTCACATATACATTGTTGACAACATTTGCTGCATCTATAGTAGGATTGGTGCTATACCTTATAATATCTCCTGAAAATCTTCCAATGAATGTTGCAGATGACGGTGCTTCTGCATTGCCTCAGACGTTGGAAAACACTTCTTACTACGACCACATTCTTACGGTTATTCCTAACAATATATTGAAACCATTCCTTGAAGGAAACGTATTGTCAATTCTTATTCTGTCTGCAGCAGTGGGAATAGGATTGGCAAAGATGCCCGAATCAGACAAGAAGAATGTCGTTGTAAAAGGTCTTTTAGGTTTGCAAGACCTTTTGTTTCTGCTAATAAAAGGCCTTATATGGACATTGCCTTTAGGTATAGTGGCTTTCTCTGCACAGCTTTCCGCCCAAGTAACGGCTGGAGTAGTAATGTCATCGCTTGGAAAATATGTAGCAGTAATATTGGGAGGCAACTTTATTCAGTTCTTTATTGTCTTGCCGTTGTTCCTGCTGGCACGTGGAATAAATCCGTTCAAGACATTGGGACGCATGATGCCAGCTGTGCTAATGGCCCTATTCACAAAGAGTTCTGCCGCAACCTTGCCTGTAACTATGTCAACAGCAGAGAGCCGTTTGGGTGTTTCTGCTAAGGTATCTCGCTTTGTTCTTCCTATTTGTACTACAATCAATATGAACGGATGTGCCGCATTCATTCTCGTTACATCATTGTTCATAATGCAGAACGGAGGCATGCCTCTCACACTTACAACAATGATTCTATGGATTCTGATATCGGTAATATCTGCTATTGGAAACGCTGGTGTACCTATGGGCTGCTATTTCCTCACTCTATCGCTGATGTCAGGCATTAATGCTCCTGTCGCAATTATGGGAATAATACTGCCTATATATACCATAATAGACATGATAGAAACAGCAGAGAACGTTTGGTCTGACTCATGTGTATGTGCAATGACAGACAAGGACATCTCTAAAGGAGAATGACAACTATATCTATACTGAGCATTGTGCCTATAAAAAATAATGGATATAATGAAGATCATTTTGCATGAACATGTAAAAGATGTACAATTATCAGTAAAATAGGTATGCACATATAACCGTTTTATCCTTAACTTTGCCACCGTAATCAATAGAACAATTATGAAAAAATTAGGTAAAACCATGATTGTAACAATGATAGCGGCTTCATTGTTCAGTCCAATTAAAGCACAGAATAAAATGGAGAATGTATTGAATGAGAAACAGCAGGCATTGTCAGCCATTGCCTGCCTTGAAGCAAAGGGCGACCAGGAAGGTCTTGCAAAGGCTGTAAACGAAGGTTTTGACGCCGGTCTTACGGTAAGTCAGATAAAAGAGGCATTGTCGCATCTTTATGCCTACACAGGATTTCCACGAAGCCTCAACGCATTGGGAACCCTTCAGAACGTAATAAACGAGCGCAAGGAAAAGGGACAGAGCGTAGAAGAAGGCAAGGATGCATCGCCACTGCCAAAGGATTATGATGCACTAAAGCAAGGCACCGAGGTTCAGACAAAGCTGTCGGGAAAGGCTTTTAACTATGCTTTCGCTCCTGCAACCGACTATTATCTGAAGGCGCATCTGTTTGGTGACATCTTCGCACGCGACAATCTGACTTACCCAGAGCGTGAACTCGTAACAGTAAGCGCATTGTCTGCGTTGGAAGGCTGCGGCTCACAGCTCAAGTCTCACATAAACGGAGCTAAGAACATGGGGCTTAGCGATGCGGAAATTCGTTCTATTCCTCTGAACCTATCTGCAAAAGTAGGAGAGAAAGAAGGCTGGAGAGCAGCCAAAGCGATTGCAGAGTTCTATGGAGAAGAGTTCAACGAGGGCGAACCGATAGAGAATATGATGTTCCCGAAAGGCGAGTTCAATTCAGCATACGCGCAGTATTTTATCGGCAACAGCTATCTGGCTCCGATAAACAAAGGCAATGTGCCGATGTCTAACGTTACGTTTGAGCCTCGCTGCCGCAACAACTGGCATATACATCACAAGGGAATACAGATGCTGATATGCGTAGGCGGAAGAGGCTGGTATCAGGAATGGGGCAAGCCGGCACGTGCATTGAATCCTGGCGATGTAGTGGAAATACCTGCCGAAGTTAAGCACTGGCATGGCGCTGCAAGCGATAGCTGGTTCCAGCACATAGCTTTCATGAAAGCAGAGGAAGGCGCATCAAACGAATGGCTGGAGCCTGTGACTGACGAAGAGTATGACAAACTGAAATAAACTTCATATCTTGACAATAGGTAAATGACATTTTAGTTTGAGGTATTAGCATAAGCCCAAAGGGCTGAAAACAAAAAATGAGTTAAGGGGAATCACCTTAACTCATTTTATTTTATGCATCGCCGAACGAAGCAGAAGGCTTAATATCGGCAATAATATTATTTTATGTATTCAGCATAATCTGTCAGACGCATGTCGCCCTTGCGTGCAAGAGTGTCATGAAGAGCAAATGCAGCAGGCAGATTGTGACGAGTCTGTCCCATCTTTGCTATCTTCAGATAGTCGCGGAGAAGCTGCTTATAGTCAGGATGTGCGCAGTTTTCAATTATAAGATGCGCTCTCTCGATAGGGCTCTTTCCACGAAGGTCGGCAACACCCTGCTCGGTAACGATGACGTTTACATCGTGTTCTGAATGATCCTGATGGCTAACAAACGGAACAATAGAACTGATAAGTCCACCCTTTGCTGTTGACGGGCATGTGAAGATGCTGATATATGCATTGCGCTCGAAATCACCGCTGCCGCCAATACCGTTCATCATCTTTGTTCCGCTGATATGCGTTGAGTTTGCATTGCCGTAAATATCCACCTCGATAGCGGTGTTAATGGCTATCACACCAAGCCTACGGATAACTTCAGGCGAGTTTGATATCTCGCTTGGGCGCAATGTAAGATGGTCTTTGAAATAGTCCATGTTGCCGTAAATCTGCGCAAGACACTCGTTAGACACGGTGAGCGAACATGTAGAGGCATCCTTAACTCTGCCTTCAAGCATCATTCCAACGACGCTATCCTGAAGAACTTCGGTGTAGATATTGAAGTCAGGCACGCTTGGATCATGGCCTAATGCACCGAGAATGGCATTGGCTGTGCTTCCTACACCGCTCTGAAGCGGAAGGAACGTTGACGGGATAATGCCTCTCTTCATGTCGTTTACAAGGAACTGGGCAACGTTATGTCCAATCTGGTCGGTTATTGGGTCTGAATCCTTGAAAGCTCTTGCCTCGTCAGGAATGTTACATTCCACTACACCCACAATCTTCTTCGCGTCTATTTCAACGTAAGGCGTACCGATGCGGTCGCTGGCGTGGATGATTGGAATAGGCTTGCGGTATGGCGGGTCTAACGGTTCGTAAACGTCATGAATGTATTTAGCTTCAGGACTATGGAACGTATTATGCTCAAGAATGACGTGTTTAGCAAGACGGGCAACAGTAGGACTTATACCTCCAGCAGCCGTAAGATAAGCCTTGCAGGTGGTTTCGCCTTCTTCCATGTCGCAGACTTCAAGTATAGCCCAGTCTACTTCGCCCATAAATCCATAGCGAAGTTCCTGTGCCATGTGGCTGAGATGAATGTCGTTATATGCTATTTCACCGGCATTTACATGCTTGCGGAAGTCTCCGTTTGTAGTATATGGGGCACGATACTTTATGGCTTGTGCGTTCGACAAGTCGCCATCGGCGCTCTGTCCTGTGGAAGCACCCGTAAAAAGACCAACCTTGAACTCTCTGCCGGCGTCGTGTTCTGCCTGAGCAATCTTGGCAAGTTCCTTTGTAACCGCCTTTGCCGTACCTGCAGGCGTAAAGCCGCTGAGTCCGATATTCTCTCCGTTTTTAATCATAGCTGCCGCTTCTGCAGCCGTAATACGTGTATAAGCCATAATCTATAAAGTTATAAGTTTATGTTATTTCTGTACCAAAGTGCGGGCAAAGTTACTAAAATTTTGTCAATAAACAGATTTTTAATGTATAAATTAAGGCTTTTATTAAAGAGGTGAGCCATTAAAGCTGCATTTAGGAAAGATTTAAACTACTTTAGTTTGCTTTTTTCCTTAACTTGACGTATCTTTGCATAATCATTTTAAAACGGCTGCATTCAGCGATTTTTACATTGAATTATTTACATTTACAAGAAATAGACTGTTATGGAACAGAAACTTATTATTTACAACACCCTTTCACGAAGAAAGGAACCATTTGAGCCTATACACTCGCCTAACGTTGGTATGTATGTCTGCGGACCTACCGTCTACGGCGACCCGCACTTGGGGCATGCACGCCCGGCTATCACGTTTGACATTCTTTTCCGCTATCTCAAGCATCTCGGATATAAGGTGCGCTACGTCAGAAACATTACAGACGTAGGTCATCTTGAGCACGATGCCGATGAAGGAGACGACAAGATTGAGAAGAAAGCACGCCTTGAACAGCTGGAGCCAATGGAAATAGCGCAGCACTATACCAACCGCTACCATGATGCGATGGCTGCACTTAATGTGTTGCCGCCAAGCATAGAGCCACACGCTACGGGGCATATCATTGAACAGGAAGAGCTTGTAAAGGAGATTATAGACAACGGATTTGCTTACGAAAGCAACGGAAGCATCTATTTCGACATAGAGAAATACAACAAGAAATTCCACTACGGCATATTGTCGGGGCGCAACCTTGAGGATGTAATCAACGCAAGCCGACAGCTCGACGGTGTAGGCGAGAAACACAACCAGGCAGACTTTGCGCTCTGGAAGAAAGCACAGCCGGAACACATCATGCGCTGGCCAAGTCCTTGGAGCGACGGATTCCCTGGATGGCACTGCGAATGTACGGCTATGGGACGCAAATATCTCGGCAACCACTTCGATATTCACGGAGGTGGAATGGACCTTGTGTTCCCTCACCATGAGTGCGAAATAGCACAGGCAGTGGCAAGTCAGGGCGACCAGATGGTGAAATACTGGATGCACAACAATATGATTACCATAAACGGACAGAAGATGGGCAAGTCATTAGGCAACTTCATTACGCTTGAACAGTTCTTCAATGGCACTCACGTATCACTCTCACAGGCATACGGACCTATGACTATCCGCTTCTTTATCCTGTCTGCACACTATCGCGGAACGGTAGACTTCTCTAACGAGGCACTGCAGGCAAGCGAGAAAGGACTTGACCGTCTGCTTACGGGAATTGCAGACCTTGAACGCATACAGCCCTCTGCTAAAAGCGATGACAATACTGCAAAGACGGTAGGAGAATTGCGCCAGAAATGCTACGACGCAATGAACGACGACCTGCAGACACCTATCGTGATAAGCAGCCTGTTTGAAGCGTGCCACACAATCAACACTCTACTCGACCATAAAGCCACTATCAGCGAGGCTGACCTGAAGGAACTTCACGACACGATGCACCTGTTCGCGTTCGACCTGCTCGGTCTTAAGAACGACAAGGGCAGCAACAACGATGCACGCGAAGAGGCTTACGGCAAGGTTGTAGATATGGTGCTTGAACTGAGAGCAAAGGCAAAGGCTGCCAAAGACTGGGCTACAAGCGACCAGATAAGAGACGCATTGAGCGAAGCAGGCTTTGAAGTGAAAGACACCAAGGACGGTTGTGTCTGGAAACTGAATAAATAATACTATAATAAATTGAGCCTGTGGCTTCTATTCAACAGCATTTCTGTAGAATGGAAACCACAGGCTCATTTTTTTTGCCGTATCGGAAATCGTGCCAACACACGCTATATCCTACAGACAAAAACGCTAACGCGAATTTCTAACAAAGTCGGGCAATATGTCGAAAGGCGTTTCTTTCATCTTGTAACGTATGATAGAAACGGGCATTATTATATTGTTTACCATTGTCGGGTCTGTCAATCCGTTGGAAGTTGCCGCCACTTTCCAGAACTTATCCTTGTCCATTTCCATGAATATGCCACTTACATAGAAATAGGAATAGTTGATTCTTTCGCCTGAAAACAATGTGAAAGAACCGCAAAGCTCTACATATTTTGACTCCAAATTGAACTGGTTTATGAAATAGGCGCAGTCTTCTGAAACGTCATAAGCACTGTCTTCCGAAACGTCATTGCTATGATTGCCAAACACCTTATTATATACTTCCCTGTAGCCAGCATCGGAAACAGGGACATAAGCCGCAGACTTGTAAATGCTTCTTACGAATGAATCAATGTCAGTGAAATCTGCATACAGCGTGTCTTGCGTAGTAAGCGCGTCAAAAACAAGCGGATGTTCCTTGTCCGCATTCTTCACAAATTCTATATAAATATAGTTTCCGCCGAACAAAGTGTTTTCCTTAACCTCCTTGCCCTGCTTTTGCTTATGCGCTTTCTTGGCTCCTCTTTCTGCAGAAACGGTCAATGCACACGATACCAATAGCACTGTTAAAACAAGAAATAATCTTTTCATCACTTTTATTATTACAGTTTGCGAAATTAATAATAAATATCCGATTAAGCAAGTTTTATCTGGTTTCAGTGTGTCTGTGTATGAAAAATGTCATATAATATGATTTACTATTAAATTCATTATAACTTCAAGTCTTCAAACAAAAACATGAAAATGCCAATAAATAAGAAAAAGAGACCAAGGAAAATAGCCCCTGTAACATAATTAAACGATGATTCTCCATCTCTAAAACGTTCACATCCTTCTTTAAACAATACCATGCCCATTATAATTTGAGATAAATGGATTAGATATGGCTGGTTAAAAATTATACAAAATAAGCCTATGCATATTGCAACGACAGAAAAAATCATTAAATTAATATATCTCAGTTTACTTTTTAATGGATTTTTCCAATATTTAGTATTCATAAAAGCCTCTATTAACCAGAGCAAATAACCAATGTATTTATGTCTTACTTCATTCCGCTGTTTATATATACGGTATTGTATATCAACTCCTACAAGGAGAGATATGGCTCCATAGACAAAATGCGTATATATTCCTAAGAAATCATCCATAAAGTGCTAAAGCATATTAAAATAACTTCGCAAATATACAAAATTAAACGATACAATAGAATAATTTAGCAAAGAAATAGTTCATAAAAAAATATATTTTGCTGAATGTAATCGTTTTTAATAGCCATAAGCAAATAATTTTATTTTCAGAAAATGCTGTCAAAAATCATGATGACGTGTGAAATTGAAAGCAAAAATCGGTTTATGTAAAAAATTTTAGATATACTATCGGTTTTGTCATATTGAAAGCTGAATCTGAAAAACATTGACATTTTGACTTTATATTTATGTCAGAGTTTTCAGACAATCTAGGTGTAAAGAAAAAAGAAAACGGCTTTCAAAAACCGAAAAATTGCGTTTTTTTCACCGAAAGAGGCACTTTGGACAACCGAAAGAGGCACTTTAGCCAACC
>JAUNIZ010000306.1 GCA_030523165.1 Prevotellaceae bacterium | reverse complement strand
ATTTCATTAAAGAAGAAGAACTTTACAACTGTAACTGAAACTGTAACCGCTTTTTGTGTAGTTATAAGTGATGAGTTATAAGTTACAAAGTAGGCGCAGACGCGAATTATGGTTATAAAAAAAATTGCATAATCATCAGAAAAGCAGCATTATTGTCTTTATGTGTGTGCATCAGAAAAAGATAGCTTTACGACAAGGAAAAGTATGCTTTCCTGCGCCGAAACGATAGTTTTATTTAGTTATGAGTTATGAGTGACAAGTGATAATGTTGGCGCAGACGCGAATATGCACATCGTTTTAAAACTGTAACTGAAACTGTAACCGCTTTTCGATGCAGCTTCTGTCAGATTTTCATGCACGACGTATATATACTACACTATATGGCATTGTAAAGATAAAAACTAAAAAAGTCAAAAAGTTAGGACTAAATAAAGAAAATATGTAAGATTCTTATATTTTTGTGCTAATTTTGCAAACTGGTAAACAAACGCCAACTACATTAAGCCTATAATGTTACGGATTAAGAAATTAGATATATTCATTGTCAAACAGTTCGGTCTGCTTTTCATAGGAACGTTCTTCATCTGTCAGTTCGTGCTGATGATGCAGTTTCTGTGGAAATATGTTGACGAGCTGATAGGCAAAGGATTGTCTATGGATGTGCTGGCTCAGTTCTTTTGGTACATGAGCCTTATGCTTGTTCCCCAGGCATTACCATTGGCTATACTTCTTTCGTCGCTAATAGCTTTCGGAAACCTCGGAGAGAGCAGTGAGCTTACGGCGATAAAAGCTGCTGGCATATCGCTGATGCAGACGTTCCGCTCGCTTATAGTAATTGTAATACTGATAGCCTTAGGTTCTTTCTATTTCCAGAACGTGATAGGTCCACAGGCCAACATGTCGTTCGCGCAGCTGCTGATGTCAATGAAGCAGAAAAGCCCGGAACTGGAAATTCCTGAAGGCATATTCTACAGCGGAATACCCCAATGTAATCTCTATGTCCAGAAGAAAGACGTGAAAACGGGCAAACTGTATGGAGTGATGATTTACCGCATGACAGGCAGCTACGAGGATGCTGCAATCATACTTGCCGATTCGGGCATGCTACAGTCTACGGCAGAAAAGAAACACCTTTTGCTTACACTGTATAGCGGAGAATGGTTTGAAAACATGCAGTCGCAGTCGTTGTCTCGCGCAGCAAGCGTTCCCTACCGTAGAGAAACTTTCGTGAACAAGAAGATCGTGCTAGACTTTGACGCAGACTTCAACGTTACCGATGCAAGTTCTCTGTCGAACAACGCACGAGGAAAGAGTCTCAAGCAGATACGCAACGACATTGATTCGCTCGACAACATGTATGACAGTATCGGCAGAGTGTACTATGCCGATGTGAACAGAAGATACTACCGCACACTGTCTGTCTCTAAGAAAGATTCTTTGCGCGCCGTGAAAATGGCGACAACAAAGACGTTCAACATAGACACTGTATATAACAGACTGGCGGTAGACCGAAGACTAAACGCCGTGAATGGTGCTTTGAATACGGTGCAGAGGGAAAAGAGCGATCTTGATTTCAAGAGCATGATGACCTCAGATGGCGACAAGCTTATACGTCAGCACTACATAGAGGCTATAAACAAGTTTACGCTTGCGTTGTCATGCGTTATATTTTTCTTTATCGGGGCACCGTTGGGAGCCATTATCCGCAAGGGAGGACTTGGCATACCAGTCATAATCTCAGTGCTGGTGTTCATCGTATATTACATTTTCGACAACACAGGATACCGCATGTCACGCGGAGGAATGTGGGCTGTATGGTTCGGTAAAGGCATCGCAACAGCAGTGCTTACACCGCTTGCAATATTCTTTACATATAAAGCAAACAATGACTCCGTTGTGTTCAACCTTGACCTATACCGAAACTTCTTCATGAAGCTGTTCGGACTGCGCATTAAGCGTGCCGTCTACAAGAAGGAAGTCATAATAGACGACCCTGATTATGATGCAGACGTGGAACGTCTAAAAGACATCAATGCGGAAATAGCCGACTATGTACACGAGCACAATCTGTTGCTTGCACCTAATATAATAAAGGTGTTCTTCAAGTATAGCCCCGACAACACCATTGAGGATATAAACAAAAAGCTTGAAGAGGTAATTGAAGACTTGTCTAACACTACCGACCGTATAGTGCTGGCAAATCTCAACACCTATCCTTATATGGCAGTAAAGGCGCATACTAGACCGTTTGAACGCAAATGGATGAATGTGACAGCAGCAATAATAGTGCCAGTAGGAGCTTTCCTTTATCTTAGAATGTGGCGTTTCAGATTAAGACTGATGCGCGACCTGAAGATAGTAAGACAGGCAAACGAAGGCATTATCAACCGTATTGAAGCCATTAGGCAGACTGAAGCGCAACAGACCGCAGGTGGTAATGAAAATAAAAGAAATCAATAAAAGGAACTATATAACTATGGAGAAATTAAGAGTTGATACAATAGAAGAAGCTGTAAAAGACTTCAAAGAAGGTAAGTTTGTTGTCGTGGTTGATGACGAAGACCGTGAGAATGAGGGTGACCTTATAATCGCTGCAGAGAAGATAACTCCTGAGAAGGTGAACTTCATGCTGAAATATGCTCGTGGAGTGTTGTGCGCTCCTATAACGATAAGCAGATGCGAGGAACTTGATCTGCCTCATCAGGTGCAAGACAATACATCTGTACTCGGAACACCTTTCACCGTAACTATTGACAAGCTCGAAGGATGTGCTACAGGAGTTTCCGCCTATGACCGTGCAGAGACTATCAAGGCATTGG
>JAUNIZ010000053.1 GCA_030523165.1 Prevotellaceae bacterium | reverse complement strand
GGATAGCATTTACGTATATGACAGAATATACGATATTCTTTCAATACACGAAAACAAGTATCATATAATTAAGCCGGAGTTTGAAGACCTCGGTGATAGTAATATGGGATGGACTGATTCTGTCGCCTTAAAAAATCCACATATTAAGATGCTATTAAAACCCTTTGGTGACGGTTTTAGCATATATAGCAACGATAAGTATATTGGAGATGCGGTAGAATATTAACATGGTATAGTGTGTAAAAGGAAATAAACGTTATTTGAAAGCAAAGATAATGATTATTAAATAAAATGTGTTTTTATTTTGCATTATGCTCGATTTGCACTATCTTTGCATAAGATAAGCTGTAATTGAAAAACGTAAAGACTATGAAATATCCGATCGGAATACAGACGTTTGAAGATATACGTGAACGTGGTTTTGTTTATGTAGACAAGACCGCTCTTGTATATAAAATGATAAGTGATGGAAAGATATATTTCCTTAGTCGTCCGCGCCGATTTGGAAAGAGTCTGCTTATGAGTACTCTTCGTTCTTATTTCGAAGGGCGCAAAGACTTGTTCGAAGGTCTTGCCATCGACTGCCTTGAAACGGAATGGGCGAAATATCCTGTACTGCATTTCGACTTTAACGGGGCAAACTTTACGAACAAAGGCGAACTTGAAAAGACACTTAATTCGCAGTTGGGTAAATATGAGACGATATATGGTGTAACACCTATTGACGAAACGTTTGGAGACCGCTTCGTAAAATTGATAGAAGCAGCTTACATAATTACAGGAAGAAAATGTGTTGTCTTGATAGACGAATATGACAAGCCTATGCTTGATGTGCTTGACACAGAAATAGAGGATATTCACAGAGATATATTGAAAGGCTTCTACTCGACATTTAAAAGAGCCGATGCCTCGCTTCGTTTCGTATTGCTTACGGGAGTGACAAAATTCTCGCAGGTCAGCATATTCAGCGGATTCAACCAGCCAAAGGATATCAGCCTGCATCCAGAGTATGAGGCTATATGCGGAATAACAGAAGATGAACTGTTTAGCGTGTTTGCAGAGTCTATAGAGACAATGGCTAAAAGCATGGACTGTACTGTTGAGGATGTGAAGATTGAACTGAAGAGGAAATACGACGGCTATCATTTCAGCAAGAACATGACAGATGTCTATAATCCTTTTAGTTTGCTAAATGCTTTCGATGCAAAAGACTACGGCGATTTCTGGTTCTCGTCAGGCACTCCTACATATCTCGTAAAATTGCTCAGTCATACTAACGAGAACCTTAACGACCTTGTAGGCAAGTATTATATTGCATCGGAATTTGCCGACTATAAGGCAGACACCGAGCAGCCATTGCCAATGATATACCAAAGTGGATACCTGACAATTAAGGGTTATGACCGCGAAGACGGCAGCTACATGCTCGACATTCCCAACAATGAGGTGCGTCGCGGATTCATGGCTGTTGTATCTGGCGGGTATTTCAAGATGGGAAACGGTGACAAGGTGATGAACACATGCCGTCAATGGGCTGCAGATTTACGACGTGGGAACGTTGAAAACTTCATCAATGGCATGACTGCTTTCCTTGCAAGTCTGCCTTACGATTCACATGACTCACTGAAAGACATAAGACTTACCGAAAGACATTTCCAATATACATTCTATCTGATACTTAGGTTGATGGGTTCCTACAGCTGGCTGTTCGTAGAGAAGGAAAACAGTTATGGCAGGTCTGACTGCATAATGGAACTGAGAAACCATGTCTACATATTCGAGTTCAAGCTCGACGGTACAGCAGAAGAAGCGCTACAGCAGATAGAGGAGCGTGGCTATGCAGTGCCTTATCTTGACGACGGACGCAAGATAGTAAAGCTTGGAGTAGTGTTCTCATCGGAAACACGCACGATAAGCGACTGGAAGATGGCGTAACTTACCTTACGGTAATATGGAAACACCCTTGCTTCACTTCGTATTTGATATAGCAACGGTTGTTTTCACGCATGTCACGAAGCACTTCGCTAAGAACCCATTTCAGAGTATCGTTCCTTACAGGGCGGCGTGACGGACCGTCAGGGTCTTCAACGGTCTTGTAGCGGTTATAGCTTATATCGAATGTAGTGCCGTAAAGATGGCAAGAGTTCTCGGTAGCGTTGCTGTTGTGCCCTCTAAGTTTCTTTATGTCTTCACGTGAGCGCAATACGCTGGTAATGATAATCTTGTGGAGAGGCACACCCTTTATCTGAAGGCTGTCGAAGAATGTTCTGCCTATGTCGTTAAGAAGATTCGCTGCACGAGGCACAAGATAGGGGATGCTGCTGCGTAGTTTCTCCACATGATAGTAAGGACTGGCGCTGACATAGACGAGTTCCTTCTTGCGCATTTCTGCATCGTGCCTGTTTTCAACTGGCTTAACCCCGTATTTCTGTGCCGCAACAAGCTGCACGTCATTGTTGTCAGGGAATGTTTCCTTGAAACTAGGCACGCTAAAGATACGGTTCTTTATCTGCTTGCCGTCTTTGGTAAAGAACATGGAAGGTTCGCCAATGGCGATATTCTCATTGTCAGATATAGTCTTTTCATCAGCGTTAGCCTGTATTGACGAGCCGTCTACAGCCAGACTGTCAGCCTGCGCGATATCGCCTGATTGCCTGTCTTTAGCAATGTCAGGAAATATACATCTTACCAAAGCAAGCAGAACAACAATGGCGGAAAAGCCAGCCAAATATTTGTTTTTTGTAATCTTCATCTAAAAAACTTCCTTTTTTGGAGCACAAAGATATTAAAAAGTGTCGGAATATCGAAAGCTTTTTGTAATTTTGCAAAAAAATAATAAGCATTTAAGAACATTGATAGAGAAACATATTGTATTAGAAGACATTGACTCCGTAGTATTATACGGTGTGAACAATGCACATCTGCAGGTAATAAAAGCACTGTTCCCTAAATTGAGAATCGTGGCAAGAGACAATGTAATACGTGTTCTCGGTGATGAAGAACAGATGTCTGTCTTTGAGGAAGACATTGAGAAAATCCGTCGTCATGTACTCAAATACAATTCTATTAATGAAGAGGATATTATTGACATAATAAAGGGCAAGAAGACAAAGGACGATGCCGCCAAGGATGTGGTGGTGTACAATATATCCGGCAGACCCATAAAAAGCCGTAGCGAAAACCAGCAGAAGCTGATAGACGCGTATGAGAAAGACGATATGATATTTGCCGTAGGACCGGCAGGAACGGGCAAGACATATCTAAGCATAGCGTTGGCAGTGAAGGCTTTGAAGGAAAAGACTGCAAAGAAGATAATACTGAGTCGCCCGGCAGTTGAGGCTGGCGAGAAGCTGGGCTTTCTTCCCGGTGACATGAAGGACAAGATAGACCCCTATCTGCAGCCTTTGTACGATGCGCTTGAAGACATGCTGCCAGCAGTGAAGCTTCAGGACATGATGGAGAAGCATGTGATACAGATTGCACCGTTGGCTTTTATGCGAGGCAGAACACTGAGCGATGCGGTAGTAATACTCGACGAAGCCCAGAACACGACATCAGCCCAGATAAGAATGTTCCTTACAAGAATGGGATGGAACACGAAGATGATAATCACGGGAGACCTTACACAGGTAGACCTTCCGCACGGAACGGTGAGCGGACTACGTGAGGCAATGAACATATTGAAGAACGTTGAAGGCATTTCTTTCATAAACATGACTGGCAAGGACATTGTAAGGCACAAGCTGGTGACACGAATAGTAAATGCATACGATAATGCCGACATGCAGCGAAAGGCGGAAAGAGAAGCGGCAAGACAACAACGGGAAACGACAATAGGATTATTCAAACAACAACAATAATAAAGACAATGAAAGCATTAACAAGGACAGACTTCAACTTTGAAGGACAAAAGAGCGTATATCATGGCAAAGTACGCGACGTTTACAACATTAATGATGACATTATAGTAATGGTTGCTACAGACAGAATATCTGCTTTTGACGTGATTCTGCCTAAGGGTATTCCTTTCAAAGGACAGGTCCTTAACCAGATAGCAGCAAAATTCCTTGACCATACGACTGATATCTGCCCTAACTGGAAACTTGCTACACCAGACCCTATGGTAACAGTAGGACTGAAATGTGAAGGTTTCCGCGTAGAGATGATAATCCGTTCTATACTTACAGGTTCCGCATGGAGAGAGTATCAGAAGGGATGCAGAGAGATATGCGGTGTGAAGTTGCCTGACGGAATGAAGGAAAACCAGCGTTTCCCTGAACCTATCATCACTCCTACTACTAAGGCTGACGAAGGTCACGACATGAATATTTCTAAAGAAGAAATCATCGCACAGGGTATAGTTGACAAGGAAGACTATGAAATAATGGAAGACTATACACGCAAGATATTCGCACGTGGTCAGGAAATTGCAGCAAAGCAGGGACTGATTCTTGTAGATACAAAATATGAATTCGGAAAGCGCGACGGCAAGGTTTATCTGATAGACGAGGTTCACACACCAGACAGCAGCCGTTACTTCTATGCTGACGGTTATGAAGAGAAGTTTGCAAAAGGCGAACCTCAGAAGCAGCTTTCAAAGGAATTTGTTCGCCAGTGGCTTATAGAGCATGACTTCATGAACGAGCCTGGACAGACAATGCCTGAGATTACAGACGAATATGCAGAAAGCGTAAGCGAACGTTATATTGAACTATATGAGCATATTACTGGAGACAAGTTTGACAAGGCTGCTGAAGACGGTGATATAGCTGCACGTATAGAGCGCAATGTAAGCGAGTTTTTACGAGCTAACAAATAGAAACGAACAGACGGGTTGACGACAGGACATGCTGGCGGAAGATATATTATATAATGTATATCAACTGAAATACAGTTCCTGCGGTTAACCCGACTGTCAATTAATAGAAACTTTCATGTCTTACAAGCAGGAGAAGATAACGCCATATAGCGACGGACAGGAGAAAAGCAGGCAGGTAGAACGGATGTTTGACAGCATTGCCCATTCTTACGACCTTCTGAACCATCAGCTTTCTTTCGGCATAGACTATATGTGGCGAAATACGGCAATAAAGAAGCTAAAGCCGTTTAGCCCGAAGGTTATGCTTGACATAGCGACGGGAACAGGCGATTTTGCCATTAAGTCAGCAAAGATGCTAAAGCCAGAGAAAATAATTGGCGTGGATATCTCTGAAGGCATGATGCAGATAGGAAAGACAAAGGTAAGCGAGGCAGGTCTTGACAACATAATAACCTTTGAGAAAGAGGATTGTGAACACCTGTCTTACGCAGACGATACGTTTGATGCGGTAACTGCTGCTTTTGGAATAAGAAATTTCCAGCATCTGGACAAAGGACTGTCGGAGATGTGCCGTGTGCTGAAGAAAGGCGGACATGCCAGTATACTGGAATTCAGCAGTCCAAAGGGATTCCCAATGAAACAGCTGTTCTGGATATATTCGCATACGGTGATGCCGCTTTACGGCAAACTTATATCAAAGGACAACAAGGCATATTCCTATCTGATAACTACCATAGAATCGTTTCCGCAAGGAGAGACAATGGTAGAAGTGCTTAAGAAGGCAGGTTTCTCGGAAGCGAAGTTCAAGCGCCTGACTTTCGGTATATGCACTTGTTATATAGCAACCAAATAAATTTATATAAGCATTTATGGATAAATACGGACTGATTGGTTTTCCTTTAGGACATTCATTCTCGCAAAGCTATTTCAATGAAAAGTTTGAGAATGAAGGAATTGATGCGGAGTATATTAATTTCGAGATACCTACAATCGACTCCCTGCCAGAGATATTGGCTTCGAATCCGGAGCTGAAAGGTTTGAACGTGACGATTCCTTACAAGGAAAAAGTCATTAGCTTTCTGGATTCGGTAAGTCCTGAGGCGAGGGCAATCGGTGCTGTTAACGTCATAAAGGTTGAGCATAAAGGCAACGATACAATACTGAAAGGCTATAATAGCGATGTTATCGGCTTTACGAAAAGCATAGAGCCGCTGCTTGAACGTTTCCATAAGAAAGCTCTTGTCCTTGGTACAGGCGGCTCGTCAAAGGCGATAAACTACGGCTTGAGGTCATTGGGACTTGAGACGGTGTTCGTAAGCCGCTATGAGAGACCGAACACAATACAGTATGACAAGCTCACGCCAGAGATAATAAAGGAATACAACGTGATAGTGAACTGCACTCCATGTGGCATGTATCCTCATATTTCGGAATGTCCTGACATACCGTATGATGCCATAGGCAGCAAGAATATTATCTATGACCTTATATATAACCCGGACCAGACACTGTTCATGAAGAAAGCTGCACAACACGGAGCTACCGTAAAGAACGGTCTTGAAATGCTTCTCTTGCAGGCTTTCGCAAGCTGGAATTTCTGGAGCGAAAGATAAATAAATCAGCAAAGCCCATTTAATAAATATAAAACAAGACAATGGATTCACATAACCGCTACATGATGCGTGGCGTTTCTGCCGCAAAAGAGGATGTACACAACGCTATAAAAAACATCGACAAAGGACTGTACCCACAGGCTTTTTGCAAGATTATACCTGACATATTGGGTGGCGACCCGGAGTATTGCAATATCATGCACGCTGACGGTGCAGGAACAAAATCGTCGTTGGCATATATGTACTGGAAAGAAACCGGTGACCTTAGTGTATGGAAAGGCATTGCCCAAGATGCATTGATAATGAACACCGACGACCTGCTTTGTGTAGGCGCTGTTGACAATATCCTTGTTTCAAGCACTATAGGAAGAAATAAGATGCTTGTGCCGGGCGAGGTGATTTCCGCTATAATCAACGGTACTGACGAACTTCTTTCTTCAATGCGTGAAATGGGAGTGGGAATATATGCCACTGGAGGCGAGACTGCAGACGTGGGTGACCTGGTTAGAACAATCATTGTTGACTCGACAGTTACATGCAGAATGAAAAGAAGCGATGTAATAGACAATGCTAACATACGTCCAGGCGATGTTATCGTAGGTCTTGCTTCATTCGGACAGGCGACATACGAAGACAGATATAATGGAGGAATGGGCAGCAACGGACTGACCAGTGCGCGTCATGATGTCTTTGCGAAGTATCTTGCAGAGAAATATCCTGAGAGCTATGACCATGCAGTTCCTGAAGAACTGGTATATAGCGGCGGTTACCGTCTTGACGACGAAGTGGAAGGCTCGCCTGTAAACGCAGGAATGCTGGTGCTTTCACCGACACGTACATACGCCCCTGTAATAAAGAAGATTCTTGACGAACTTCGCCCTGAGATTCACGGTATGGTTCATTGTACCGGTGGCGCACAGACAAAGGTGCTTCATTTCGTAGGTGACAATTGCCGAGTAATAAAAGACAACATGTTTGATGTACCGCCATTGTTCAAGGCTATACAGGAACAGAGCGGAACAGACTGGAAAGAAATGTACAAGGTGTTCAACATGGGACACCGAATGGAAATATACGTAAGGCCTGAAGTAGCAGACAAGGTGATTGAAATCAGTCGTTCATTCAATATCGATGCACAGATAGTAGGTCGTATAGAGGAAGGCGCTAAGAGCCTGACAATAAAATCAGAATTTGGAGAATTTAATTATTAAAAAACAATATGCCGGACAATAATAGCATACTTGATAAACTTGAAGGCTTGGTAAGCCGCTATGAGGAGGTGTCAACTCTCATTACAGACCCTTCGGTCATTTCGGACCAGGAACGTTTCGTGCGTCTTACCCGCGAATACAAGGATCTTGATGATATAATGAAGGCACGTAAGAGATATATCACGTGTCTTGATTCAATAAAGGAAGCAAAGGATATTCTTGCCAATGAGAGTGACCCTGACCTGAAGGAAATGGCAAGAGAAGAACTGCAGATAAACGAAGACCTGCAGCCGAAGATTGAGGAAGAAATAAAAATAGCTCTTGTTCCAAAAGACCCGGAAGACGCTAAGAACGTGCAGATGGAAATACGTGCCGGTACAGGTGGCGACGAAGCTGCATTGTTTGCAGGCGACTTGTTTCAGATGTACAAGAAGTTCTGTGACTCAAAAGGCTGGAGCCTTTCTGTTACAAGTGTCAGTGAAGGCGCTGTAGGAGGATACAAGGAGATAGACTTTGCCGTGAGCGGCGATGGTGTCTATGGTGTGCTGAAGTATGAATCGGGTGTACATCGTGTACAGCGGGTGCCTGCAACAGAGACACAGGGACGTATGCATACAAGTGCTGCGACGGTAGCCGTTCTTCCTGAAGCAGACAAGTTTGAGGTAAACATCAATGAAGGCGACATAAAATGGGATACATTCCGTAGCTCCGGTGCCGGTGGACAGAATGTAAACAAGGTGGAGTCGGGTGTACGTCTGCGTTATCCTTGGAAGAATCCTAACACAGGCGAAGTAGAGGAAATTCTTATTGAATGTACTGAAACACGTGACCAGCCAAAGAACAAGGAACGTGCGCTTTCAAGACTTCGTACTTTCATTTATGACCGTGAGCATCAGAAATACATAGATGATATAGCAAACCGTCGTAAGACTCTCGTTTCTACTGGTGACAGAAGTGCAAAGATTCGTACATATAATTTCCAGCAAGGACGTGTAACAGACCACCGTATAGGCTACACAACCCATGATCTTTCCGGTTTCCTTGCAGGTAATATACAAGATATGATTGACGCGCTTACCGTTGAGGAAAACGCAGAGAGAATGAAAGAGGCAGAACTGTAAGTCGTAAGGGCTTTACAGTTCTTGATAAATTAAAACTTTAAACTTCCAAACATAAAAGTCAATAAACGTTACCCATGAACAGACAACAGTTAGTAGAACAGATATTCAGCAAGAAGTCTTTCCTTTGTGTAGGACTTGACACTGACATAAAGAAGTTGCCGAAACACTTGCTTGACAACGAAGACCCTATCTTTGATTTCAACAAGGCGATAATAGATGCAACGGCCCCATATTGCGTTTCGTACAAGCCAAACCTTGCTTTCTATGAGAGTCTTGGTACAAAGGGTATGATTGCTTTTGAACGTACAATAAAATACCTGAAGGAGAATTATCCTTCACATTTCATTATTGCTGACGCAAAGCGCGGTGATATAGGAAACACTTCTGCCATGTATGCCCGCACATTCTTTGAGGAATATGACATTGATTCTCTGACTGTAGCACCTTATATGGGTGAGGATAGCGTATCGCCATTCCTTACTTATGAAGGCAAATGGGTTATACTGCTTGCTCTTACAAGCAACAAGGGCTCTCATGATTTCCAGCTTACTGCCGATACAGAAGGAGAGTGCTTGTTTGAGAAGGTTATCAGAAAATCGCAGCAATGGGGAAACGACGAGAATATGATGTATGTGGTAGGTGCAACACAAGGTGAGATGTTCAAGGACATTAGAGCTGTAGCCCCAAATCATTTCCTGCTTGTTCCTGGTGTCGGTGCGCAGGGTGGAAGCCTTCATGAAGTATGCAAATACGGAATGATAAAGGATTGCGGACTTCTCGTAAACAGCAGCCGTGGCATAATTTACGCTTCAGACGGAACAGACTTTGCTGAAGTTGCAGCAATGAAAGCAAAAGCATTGCAAGAGGAAATGGCTGAAGAATTGGCTATTTTATAGTGCCTATTATAAGTTGATAAGTAAAAAGAATAATTTCTTTTTACTTATCAACTTCTTTTTTCGTTATAACTCACGGAATCTCTCCATTAACTTTATAACACCCTTTTCTCGCTAAAGTACAAGGAACTTCTCCTTTAACTCCATGAACACCCTTGACTTCTTTAACCTATCTCTCAAGGAAATACTCCTTTAACTCCATTAACTCCCTTAACTCCAAAAATTACAACATCCCTTTTGTTGACGGGAGTTCAAAGTGGTATATATCACGGCTCACAGCCATTTTCAATGCACGTGCCAACGCTTTGAATATACCTTCAATCTTATGGTGTTCGTTTGTTCCTTCTGCCTTTACATTAAGGTTCATCTTAGATGCATCACTAAGACTCTTGAAGAAATGAAGGAACATTTCTGTAGGCATTTCGCCTATCTTCTCACGTTTGAATTCAGCATCCCATATAAGCCAAGGGCGACCTCCGAAGTCTAATGCCACTTGGCAAAGGCAATCATCCATAGGCAGGCAATAGCCATAACGTTCTATTCCTCGTTTGTCGCCCAACGCCTTTAATATACATTCGCCTAATGCAATGGCTGTGTCTTCTATCGTATGATGTTCATCAACATGAAGATCGCCTTTAGTGTGGACAGTCAAATCCATCATGCCATGTTTGCCTATCTGTTCAAGCATGTGGTCAAAGAATCCGAGACCAGTGGATATATCGCATTTGCCAGTTCCGTCAAGATTGAGTTTTACGTGGATATCTGTTTCCTTTGTTGTACGTTTCACTTCCGCAATCCTTTCACCGGCAAAAAGAATTTCGGCAATCTTTTCCCATGTCATGCCGTCTTTACCTAGTATTAGTGCCTTGCATCCCAGATTCTCAGCCAACTGCCTGTCAGTTTCACGGTCTCCTATGACATAGCTTCCAGCCATGTCGTATGAAGGGTTGTTGATATATTCCTTAAGCATTCCTGTTCCCGGCTTGCGGTCAGGGTGATTGTCTTCAGGGAAATGTCTGTCAATCAGTATATCGTCAAACGTCACTCCTTCACCTTCAAGAGTCTGCAATATGAAATTATGAACGGGCCAGAACGTTTCTTCTGGGAACGATGACGTGCCTAAGCCGTCCTGATTGCTAACCATGACAAAACGGAAATCAAGTTTGGAACGTATAAAACCCAGATTCTTGAATACGCCTTTCGTGAATCTTAGCTTTTCGAATGCGTCTATCTGTTCGTCTTCCGGTTCTTCGATAAGTGTACCGTCGCGGTCAATGAAAAGTATCTTTTGAGATTTCATTTCTTGGAAATATATATATTTATTGTTGTTTGTTCAGCAAGAACTCTTTTCTCTCTTTTTCTTTTGCCTCGATGCTTCCATAAATCAGATTGCATGTAAAGAGAATGAAAATGTTTATATACATGTAGACAAATGATGTCAGGAAATATACGAAGAACTGCAATACTGGAAAATATGAAGGCAAACCAATTGGGTCTGCAAGATATCTGACACCTATAACAGATATAGTATTAGCTGATAAAACTATTAGTAATGGTATGGAAACGATAGTTCCGCATACCGCAGCACATAGTCCTGCGAGGAACAATGCAGCAAAGATAAATCCCCAATGGCGGAATCCAATCTTGTATGCTCTGAGTACAAGTTTGCGTAACTTGGTTTCTGGCTCGGAAAGATATTTCATGAAAACATAAATGTAGGGTAGGGTAACGAGCATTATTACTAATGATATGGCTGGGAATACCAATAACATAGGGTCATCGAGGGATATTGTCGGCTTGTCTCCCAAAAGAATAAATGCCAATATGCTATATATAATGCCAATCAGAATGCTGAAACCAATATATAGGCACATTATCTTTGCGCATCGTATGTTGTTCTTTTTGAATGTCTGATGATTGAGAAGTGTCATCGTTCGTGCATAGTATAGAACTTCTGCGCATATCATAACAATCACGGATACTAATACGCCTATTGAAAGAGCCATGTCGTAGCCCTTAAATGTGAGTTGTGTTATAAACGATGCATAGAATGCAATAGCCAATGACAATATCAAAGCATAGAGCCAAGTATGAAAGAATATAGTCTTGATATTTCCAGACATTATTCTGAATGATTCTGACACGCAAGCCGTATAGCTTCTGTTCTTTATTGTCTCTATCTGTTTTATGTTTTTATTCATTTCTTTTGTCTCCATTATTTCCGTTTGTTTCTTACAATGTGCAAAGATAACGTAATTCGTTTTCAAAACAAAACAATTTTATATTTTATAATTATCTTTGATTCCCGTTGATTTATAATTTCATTTAAATAAAAAGTGGATACACCTGTTGATGCATCCACTTTTTGTATTTATGAATATTATTTTAGTAAGCGAACAAAGGATAGTTTGCCATTGTCTCGTTAACCTTTGCACGAACCTTTGCAATAACCTTTTCATCTTCAGGAGCGTTGAGAACTTCTTCAATGAGGTCTGCAATAAGTACCATAAGGTCTTCCTTTGCACCACGTGTCGTGATAGCAGGAGTTCCGAGACGGATACCTGATGTCTGGAATGCGCTGCGGCTATCGTAAGGAACCATGTTCTTGTTTACGGTAATGTCTGCTGAAACAAGAGCGTTTTCTGCAACCTTTCCTGTAAGTTCTGGGTATTTTGAACGAAGGTCTACGAGCATAGAGTGGTTGTCTGTACCTCCACTAACGATAGTGAAACCACGCTTGATAAGCTCGTCAGCAAGTACTGCAGCGTTCTTCTTTACCTGCAATGCCCACTCTTTGAACTCAGGCTGGAGTGCCTCGTTGAAGGCAACGGCTTTAGCTGCTATGACATGCTCCAGTGGACCGCCCTGGGTTCCTGGGAATACTGCGCTGTTCAGAAGCTGGCTCATCATCTTGATTTGTCCCTTTGGTGTAGTCAATCCCCATGGGTTTTCAAAGTCCTTGCCCATAAGAATGATACCGCCACGAGGACCACGGAGTGTCTTGTGGGTTGTAGATGTTACGATATGAGCATATTTAAGAGGGTTGTCAAGTACGCCTGCTGCTATAAGACCTGCAGGGTGAGCCATGTCAATCATCAGCAATGCGCCAACCTTGTCGGCGATTTCACGCATACGCTTGTAGTCCCATTCACGGCTATATGCTGAACCTCCACCGATAATCAGTTTTGGCTTGTGCTCGAGTGCAAGGCTTTCCATCTGGTCATAGTCAACACGACCAGTTTCCTTATTGAGGTCATATCCAATAGCTTTGTACAGGATACCAGATGTATTTACGCTAGAACCATGAGAGAGGTGACCTCCATGAGCCAGGTTAAGTCCGAGGAATGTGTCGCCAGGATTTAATACTGTCAACAGCACTGCCGCATTGGCTTGAGCACCTGAGTGAGGCTGAACGTTTGCAAATTCGGCTCCGAAGAGTTTCTTTACACGCTCGATTGCTAATGTTTCAACTTCGTCAACAACGCCACAACCACCATAATAACGCTTTCCTGGCAGTCCTTCTGCATATTTGTTGGTGAGGTAAGACCCCATTGCTTGCATAACTTCATCGCTGACAAAGTTTTCTGATGCGATAAGCTCAATGCCCTTTAACTGTCTCTGATGTTCTTTTTCGATAAGGTCGAAAATAACTTGGTCTCTTTTCATTTGTTTATTGTTTGTTGTATTTATTAGTCATAAAAATTAAAAAGACGTTGCAAAATTACGTATAAATTCTGGTATATGCAACATTATGACATATATAAATTATAAATTTAAAGCTTTCAGATGAAACTATACAAGTTTAACTTTGCTTATGTCTTGCTCCATGTCGCAATAATGGCATCTTACAGTACCGTTTTCCTTGTCTATGACATTGAATACGGTTTTCATAGGCTCGTTATTGGTTATGCATTTAGGATTGTTGCATTTGATTACGCCACGTATTTCATCTGGTGTTTCGACCGTCTTTTTTTCAACAACTTCGTAATTCTTTATAATGTTAAGAACAACGTTCGGAGCAACTACCGACAAACGTGATATTTCTTCATCAGTGAAAAACTTGTTCTCTATCTTGATAATGCCTTTGCGACCTAACTTCTTTGACAGATAATTATATCCTATAGTAACTACAGTCTTAAGGTTCTGCAAATCAAGGATGTTTGCTACTTCGTATGTCTTCTCTGACGGTATATGGTCAATTACGGTACCGTTTTCAATGGCTGCTACCAGTCTTTCTTTTTTATTTGTTGCCATGATTCTCGTTGAATTTCATTTCTTAGTTAATGTTGGAAATGTGCCTATCCAATGATTGTGTTATCATTAATTACTTCATCAATTCCAATTCCCAATACGTCACAGATTATTGCTTCGCGTGCATAAAGACCATTCTGTGCCTGCTGGATATAATATGCATGCGAGTTCTCGTCAACTTCGTATTCTATCTCATTTACCCTTGGTAGTGGGTGCAGAATTTTCATGTTAGGGCGTGCGCTTGAAAGCATATCGTTTTTGAGAATATATACGTTTTTCACTTTCTCGTATTCCATCAAGTCTGAAAAACGTTCCTTTTGCACACGTGTCATGTACAGAATGTCGGCATCAGCGATTACTTTATCATTGAAAGCCGTATGCTCTACATATTTAATATTATGCTCTTTGCAATAAAGCTTGTATTCATTAGGCATGGCAAGTTCTTTCGGTGCAATGAAATGGAATGTAGGGTTGAAATGTCTCATTGCCATAATCAATGAATGAACTGTACGGCCATACTTAAGGTCGCCTACAAGAAATATGTTCAGATTCTCCAATGTTCCTTGAGTCTTGTATATAGAATAAAGGTCAAGCATACATTGTGAAGGATGTTGGTGAGCTCCGTCGCCTGCATTTACAATAGGAACAGGCGCTACCTCACTGGCATATTGAGCAGCTCCTTCAATGTAGTGTCTCATGACAATTACATCTGCATAGTTTGACACCATTAGAATAGTGTCCTTAAGAGTTTCGCCTTTTGTCGCACTGGTTACTTTAGCATCGCTGAATCCAATTACGCGCGCTCCTAATCTGTTGGCAGCGGTCTCGAAACTGAGTCTTGTGCGTGTTGAAGGTTCAAAGAATAAAGTTGCTACTACTTTCCCTTTCAGGATTTCTCTGTTTGGATGTTTTTCAAACTCTTGCGCCATCTTTATCAAGTAAAGGATTTTTTCCTTGGATAAATCGGCAATCGTTACAAAATTATGTTCTTCCATAAACATAGATAGATGTTGTGATTTCATTTTCGACCGCTAAGTTACGCATAATTTTTAATTTATGATTGATATTTTAAAAGAAATGTATTATTTTTGCAGAAGATAAGTAGCATAGACGACTTTACATAAGTTTCTATCGCGCAGAACTATGGTTTAGAATGAAGAAAGATACCCTTTGCAGGGCATAAAACATATTTTTCTTAATTGTAGGTATACTTGTCGTAGATTTGTAAATAAATACAGATACTTGAAAATGAGAAAAACATTTGTACGTATTCTTTGGGGATTACTGATTACATTGATATTATTGCTTGGCTTAGCGTTTACAAGCATTTGGTTTGGATGGATTGGCTATATGCCAGATATAGAAGACTTGCAGAATCCTATAAGCAGATATGCTTCGCAGGTGTATTCTTCTGACGGCAAGATTCTCGGTACATACAACATGAACCGCGAGAATAGAGTGCATGTTGACTTTGATGACCTTTCCCCATATCTTATTCAGGCATTAGTCGCTACAGAGGATGAACGTTTTTATGAACATTCAGGCATAGACTTTATTGCATTGACTCGTGCAATAGTGAAACGTGGAATATTAGGACAGAAAAGTGCTGGCGGTGGTTCTACGATTACACAGCAGCTTGCTAAACAGCTATATTCTTCTACGGCAAAAAGCACGATAGAACGTTTGTTGCAAAAGCCGATAGAGTGGGTTATTGCAGTAAAACTTGAGAGGTTCTATACAAAAGAGGAAATCATAACAATGTATTTGAACTATTTTGATTTTCTTCATAATGCAGTCGGTATAAAGACTGCATGTGGCGTATATTTTAATAAATCGCCAAAGAATCTGAGTCTATGTGAGGCAGCCACACTTATCGGATTGTGTAAGAACCCATCATATTTTAATCCTGTAAGATATCCTGAAAGATGTACTGAAAGGCGCAACGTCGTTTTAGGACAGATGCTTAAGGCTGGATATATAACAAATGGTGAATACCAGAGTGCTCATGATGAGTCTATTGTGTTGAATTTCAGACGTTTGGACCATAAAGACGGTATAGCTACATATTTCAGGGAATTCCTTCGTAGGTATATCATGGCAAAAAAGCCTGATTTGAAAGATTATCCTTCTTGGAATAGAGTGCAATACTCAATTGATTCAACTGCATGGGAAACTGATCCGTTGTATGGCTGGTGTAATAAGAACTTCAAGAAAAACGGCGATCCATATAATGTATATACTGATGGATTGAAGATATTTACAACAATTGACTCACGTATGCAGAAGTATGCGGAAGAGGCTGTGTTAAGGCATGTCGGTGGCTATTTACAGCCGGCATTTACGAAGGAAAACAGAAATAAGCCAAACGCTCCGTTTACAAATGCATTGAAAGCTTCTCAAGTAAAGTCTATCTTGAATAGGGCTATTACTCAGAGTGAAAGATATCGTGCAATGAAGGAGCAGGGCGCTACTAATGAAGAAATAAGAAAAGCATTCAAGACTCCTACTGAAATGTCTGTGTTCACGTATCATGGTGATGTGGATACTGTAATGACACCATTGGATTCAATAAGATATATAAAATCTTTCCTACGTTCAGGATTCGTAAGCATGGATACGAAAACTGGTGCCGTTAAGGCTTATGTTGGTGGTGTTGACTTCACGCATTTTACTTATGACATGGCAACTAAAGGACGTCGTCAGGTGGGTTCTACTATAAAACCTTTCTTGTATGCCCTTAGTATGTCTAATGGTTTGTCACCATGTGATGTGGCACCAAATGTTCAGACAACATACGGTAATTGGACTCCACGTAATGGAAGTAGGGCTAGATATGGAGATATGGTAACTCTTAAATGGGGATTGGCTCAGTCTAACAACTGGATTTCCGCTTATCTTATGAGCAGAATCAATCCGCAGGACTTCATTCGTATATTGAATGACTTTGGCATTAATACTTATGGTATTCAACCTTCTATAGTCTTGTGTTTAGGGCCATGTGAAGTTTCTGTATGTGAAATGGTAAGCGCATATACCACTTTTGCAAATCATGGCATACATTGCTCACCTTTATATGTAACAAAGATAGAGGATAATGAAGGTAATGTGATAGCGGACTTCCAACCAAGAATGAATGAAGTCATTAGCGAGGAAAGTTCATATAAGATGTTGGAGATGCTTCGTGGCGTTATGGATGGAGGTACAGGTAGCCGTATGCGATATAAATATAATGTAAGGTGTGAAATGGGAGGCAAGACAGGTACAACTAACCGTAATGCCGATGCTTGGTTCATGGGATTCACTCCATCTCTTGTAAGTGGATGCTGGGTAGGAGGTGAAGACCGTGATATACATTTTGATTCAACAAGAATGGGACAAGGTGCGAACATGGCATTGCCTATTTGGGCTTATTATATGAAAAAGGTATTCGCTGATCGGTCATTAGGATATGATGTAAATGAGAAATTTGACATACCTGAAGATTTTAATTCATGCGCTTCTGAAATTGATGAATATGATACGGTTGGTATAGAAGAGGTTTTTGAATAATATCTGCAACTTTATTATTAATCGGTAGAATTGTTCGTAGAAGTGTTTTGTGACACTCAAGGTCTTGATTTGAATCAAAAATACAATAAAATTGCAACTTTTTTGAAAAATAATTCATTAAATATTTGGAGCGAATCATAAAAGTTCTTACCTTTGCATCCGCTTTTGAGGCTCACGCCTGTTGAAGCATAGAA
>JAUNIZ010000305.1 GCA_030523165.1 Prevotellaceae bacterium | reverse complement strand
TCATTACTGATCACCTAACTCATAAATTTATTATTATTATCGCAAGTTTTTTTCCATGATTTTTAGTCAAAGTTTAATTGCATCTTTTTGAAGCAAACATACAACATTACCGGTCGTTAATGTGAAAAAAATCGAAGAAATTAATTTGTTTCTTATTATTCCTTCATGACATCAACAAGTTGTTTTTCAAACTGCATAGCCTCGGTATATAGGTCATTCAGTATGCATATTACTTCTTCGTCTGTTGATTTGCTAACATCGACACGTTTTGTAGAAAACGGAACCCTCCATTTCCAATTTTTCCCCCTCCTCCGTGGAGGAAAATGCTCTGAGATTATTTCGCAAATAGCTTTTAAATCCTCTGGAATATTCTCGGCACTGAGAGCCATTTTAAGGTACAATTTTCCTTCATCTTCATTAACAATTTCATAAAAATAATGGTTTCTTGTTCCCCAACCGCTTCTGGCATCCTTAGCATCAGGAAGAATCCTGCTCATAACATCTGTGGTGAATCGGGTAAAAAGTTTAGTGCAGCAGTCTGGATTGAGATGTATTTCTCCAGTTTCATCCTTTACACCAGCCCAACCCATTATAAGTGCAGTCACATGATCTCTTGCATCCACATTCTCGTCATCTGATGGAATAATAATGTCTGAAATGTTTTCCTCAGTTATTTCTGGAGGCATATCCCTTTCATCGTTTACAAAAGAAACATGGAGCAGTTCTTCTTTCTGTTTTGTGTCTTCAAATTTGAAATCCCAGCGAGTTTCCATGAAGGATAGAAGTTTCATCCCTCTGTCATAAATGTGTTTTGCATCCCAGGAATCTTCTTTAGAGATTTCAACTTCACAATGACAGCCATTTGAATATCCTCTAGCCTTTTTGTCATCAAAACCATCATTTTGCAACTTTGAATTGATGCTCTGAGATAGTGGCAACATATTACCTAACGATGCAGACAGAGTCTTAATTTCTTCTGGCGTGAACTGTCTGAAGTTGTTACGCCAGTATAGTTTTGTTGGTGTCTGAGGCAAAATATGCTCTACCGTAATTTTGTCCTTTACAACCTTTGTCAAATCAGCCCATGACAACTTGTCGAGCTTATACTTTGATGCCAATGAATACTCATACTCGTATAGAAAATAGCGAAGCTCTCTCCAACTATAAAAACCATCCTGTGAGATAAACCGTTTGTTCATTCTTGTAACGAAAACTCTCACAGCGTCCGCTGCATTTTCATTTGTTGTATTTATGAGATCTTCCGTCACATCAGAAAGCGACATATTTTCCATGTACACTTCGTGGGTTTTACGGTAATAATCGCTACTCTTATAACTGGACTGATACATTGCCATACGGAATGTGATAAATATGAATCTTTCTACAGCCTTATAGAATGCGATTCTTTCATATTTGGAATATTCAAGTCTTGGGATTAATGAAACAGCAACAATAGGTCTGAAGTATCCAATACCAATACGATTCAGTTTCTCTATCCACACCTGCTCTTCTTCTGTTATATCTGGGCATTTTTCCGGATAGAAAGTATAATACCAATACTCTGCAGTCTCGTTGAGACTGTTCACATAATCTATTATTTCTTTAGGTTGTAGGAACTCGTCTGTCACATTCGGTGATGAATCTATTTCTATGTCATCGTCATCGTCCTGCTGATCAGACATAAAAACTGTAGGATCGTCTTCATCGGGATTAACTTCGATGATGTTCTCGAAAATTGATTTATGCGAGAACTTTCTTAATAGGAATTTGATGTAGTCATCTCCACGCTTTCTGGAATATGAATAATAAATAATCCAGTGAGCTCTAAGGAATTCATCATCAGAAAGTAAATTATTCTCATTTCTTCCAAGCTGATAGTATACCTCACTCCATGCCTTGTTAATAAGTTCTCTCAAGGCGATTTGGTCTGTTCCGTCAAGTATATCGCTTGAGTATAGCGTAGTCAGATAAATAAGGCGGTTTTTCAAAAGCTCGAGATTAGTCAGTCTCTTGCCTCTGTTGTTCATAGTCTCGAAAGCAACAAACACATCATAGTCATCTTCTATTTCGTGGATATTAAACATGAGCTTCAATGTGAGTTTCCGATACAGATCAGTAATTCCTTCTATTCCTTTTTTCTCGTAATAGGCCCGGAGTTCCTTCCCGAAGAACTCTTTGGCATACTTAAGATTCTTTGTATAATACGTTTCTTTGATAGTGCCGCCATACTCCTGACCGAGCACTTTGTATTTTAGATATTCTGCGCTCGGATTGTCGTTTTCATAACCGAACATATAGGTGATGATAAGATCCTCTGGCGGTCGTTTCCTACTGATGTATTTTGCTTTGATGTCTTTTATATTCTCAAATCCAAGATATATCTCCTCATAGCTTTTTCCGATATTATCAGGCAACTGGCATGTGAATTCGATAATTTCATTAAGCATTATTACAAATGTTGTAAGCCTCTGTTGCCCATCAACAATGTGGTATGCCTTAAATCCACTCTGAAGGAGCCATGAGTCATCATTGCCCAGTTTCCTGCTTTCTTCCTGATTCAGTTTCTTTAGTGATAGAAGTCCAGTGTAGTGGTATCTATCAGACTGAAGGTTAACTATGTCTTCCCAAAAATCACGAAGTTGTTGGCTTTGCCATGCATATCCTCGTTGATAGTCAGGTATTCTGAATATCTTGTTTTGAAATATTTGTGATAGTGATTGTAATTCGTTCATTTTATAACACAACTTTATATATTTCTAAAATGTCAAATTTTAATTCCATATTTTTGAAGCAAATATGCATATTATTCATTCAATACATAATATTAT
>JAUNIZ010000304.1 GCA_030523165.1 Prevotellaceae bacterium | reverse complement strand
GTGAACTTTTACAGTAAAAACAACATAATGTGTAAAGTAAAATCAGTCATAGTCAAAATACTGTTCTTTGACATGTTGAACAACCGGGGCATACGGGTAAATATGCCGTTTATGACTTAAAAACGTGTCGTTTAGCATGTCTAAGTGGCTTGTTTACACATGCTAAATAGGTCACTTAGCATGCCTAAGTGGGTTGTTTACGACCCGTAAACAACCCACTTTGATGTACTGAATGACTGTTTTTTGCATTTGTGCATGTCATCGGGCTATAAACAATCGTATATATTGTCTCTGCCTTATTTGCAAGAAGCCCTAAACATCATGGACTCAGAAGCTGACTTTATAGCTTTTTCCATTCACCTTCACCAAGTATATTCCTCTGTGTGGCAGATCGATGCTTAACGATGACTGGTTTCCTGTGTTATAGATGCCTATGCTCTTACCGTCAACGGTGAAAAGGGATACATCTATGCCTGATATGCCACTTATATTCAGACGACCTGCGTTACATGTCATGGAGAAACCTTTGCAAACGGTGCCGTCAATGCCTGTCGTACCGCTGAACGGCACAGATGTCCTTGAGTTAACCGCCACGTCACCGGTTGCGGAGATTACAGTACCTTCAGGTATCACTATCACGAAACCGCCGTCTCCTACTTCCACACCGCCGAAGTCTGCCGTCACTATCCACTGCCCGTCAGCTTCGCTCAATGTCGCCGTGGCTTCCTTTATTACGTTATAGTCAGTGTCGCACAACTGGAGAGACGCGTCAGGCGAAAGCATTATTGCCATGTTATAGTAGAAACTAACCTCGCCGACTACGCTTACATCGCTCTCGCCGAACAGGCTGCACCATACGTATGACACGCTTGGCATAGGTTCGGTATAGCCGCCGGTAAAGTCTATACGGGTCTCAAGGTTTGTTATGTCTTGCCTGTAAGCTGCGCTTACACTGCCCTCAGGCAGCACAAGGGTATAGTTTACGCCGTCTTCAAAGTTTATTTCCGACCCTTCGGCTATGCGCACTTGTCCCAAGTCCCAGTCCCATGTTACGCTTAACGGCAGGCTTCTGACCGCTACGCCTTCACGGTAGAGCAACGCTTCAGGGTTGCCGACGGCTTCCGTTTCGGTATCGAACATAAGTGTCATGCGATCCGACGATACTACAGAGTTCACGTCACAGCCAACAAGTTCAAGGTCTGCCGTGCCTATGTCGCTGGGAACATCGAAACCTACACGCAGTTCGTCATTGCCCACATCAGGATTGTCTGCAAGGAAGATTGTGCCTGCAGGTACCACTACCTCGTATGACTTGCCTTTTGGCAAAAGCAATACTTCGCTGAAGATTATCGATGCCGTGCCCTGGACTCTGCTTCCGGTATAGTTTGAAGCTGTCATGGTGCCCTCAGCAACGGTCTCACCATCACATACAATACTTGCCGTAGCTCCGTCTGATACGGCTATGGCTCCGTCAAAAAGGAAGAAAACATCTTCCAACGGGGTGTACAATGGCTTTTCTCCGACTGAGCAATACTCAGGAACAAGCCTGTCGCCGTTATCGGCACTTGCAGGAACTGCCGCTAAAAAAAGAAACAGTCCGATTAGAAATGCGTAGATCTTTTTCATAATACAATTATTTAATGAGTAATTTCTGTGTCTTTATTATTCTGTCCAAACCGTGCAGACGTGCGATATATACCCCTGGTCTAAGACCGGAAACAGACAAGGTCTTTCCGATATCGGTGAAAGACATGACCAAAGAGCCGTCAAGTCCGTATATATCGAGAGATCCGGCATCAATGTCGGAGTTTACGGTTATCGTTCCGTCAGCATATCTCAATGATGTTCCCGAAGTTTCTACGCAGTTTATCCCTGATGCCTCCCTGCGTTTGAATACAGGTCTTATGACATGTCCCACATATTTAGGAAGAGCATCGGTAACGTTTATACCTCCTGTGTCGAAGTCGTATGTTGATGCATTGCAGTTGTAATCGTCAGGAACGTTGGAGAACACGCTTTCTGTTCCGCACCAGTAAACACCGAAATACGGCTCAACAACGTCATAGTCTATCATGCTTCCAGTCATCGGCATGAATATGCTGTTTGAGTTTGGACCATATATGCGGTAGCCCTGTACACCATTCTCACGTACAAGTTTCCACCAGGTGTTGCGGCGCAGCTCCTTTATCTCGGAATAATGTGGCATACGCCACGCTCCGCCCCAGTGTTTACGTGCCGCATCATATTCTGTACCGCAAATGTCGTTGCCTATATCGGTACACGTTACATAATATCCTATATTTGCATCAGACTTGAATTCCTCCATAAATTCGTATGTCTCCCATACATAATAGTCCTTTGTTTCAGTCTCACCCCAAGCGTAATAGTCACCAATGTCTGACGACGATGTTCCTCCAAGGTTGCATATCGCCCATAGCGTACCGCTGGGAAGTCCGAGGTCGGCATACTCATGTCCTTCATACTCTCCGCTTATATAAGGCTGTGGTGGCTGTATATCCTGAGCTTTGACCGTCAACGAAACGGAAAGCAACGCTACAGATAATATTAAAAGTCGTTCCTTTTCCATAATTCAAAAGATTTAGATAGCAAATAAAACTGTCTTGATTTGTTGGCAAATATACAAATTTAAACGATGTAGTAGGAAAATTAAGCCAAGAAATAGTTCACAAAAAGTTCACAACTTATGTATCTTGTTGGCTGTAAGCGTTTTAATCACTTACAACGAATCATACATTAAGCGTAAAGTTGTGATATATAATCTATGAAAAATACGTTTGATTATTACAACAATCCCCTGATAAACGCATCAAAATCCTTTGCAGAGCCA
>JAUNIZ010000052.1 GCA_030523165.1 Prevotellaceae bacterium | reverse complement strand
CCTTCCTGAATCCACTGACCCATAGAGTGAAGGTCGGTAGTAAAGTCGCAAGATGCAGGGAATATACCCTTATTCTCCTTGCCTTCGCTTTCGCCATAGAGCTGCTTCCACCACTCGCTGAAGAAATGGAGCTTAGGCTGATAGTTAACCATAATCTCAATCTTCTTGCCTGCCTGAGCGTAGAGACCGTTGCGAACGGCTGCGTAAACGGCAGCAGGGTTCTCCTCGAACGGAGCGTCTTTGCCGCAAACCTTTTCCATTTCAACAGCACCAGCAACGAGCTGCTTGATGTCGAAACCTGCGCAAGCGATAGGCAGAAGGCCTACTGGAGTAAGAACAGAGAAACGACCACCTACGTTGTCTGGAATAACGAATGTAGTGTAGCCTTCCTTGTCGGCTGCAGCACGTGCAGCGCCTTTCTTAGCGTCTGTGATAGCTACGATAACCTTCTTAGCCTCTTCCTTGCCGCGCTGTTCCTCGCACTGTTTCTTAAGGAGACGGAATGTGAGAGCCGTTTCGGTAGTAGTACCAGACTTAGATATATTGATTACACCGAATTTCTTGTCTTTCAAATAAGCAGTAAGTTCAGACAGATAGTCTTCACCGATATTGTTCCCGGCAAACAAAATAGCAGGGTTCTTCTTGTCGCCGATAAGCCATGCGAAAGAGTTGCTGAGAGCCTCTATCACCGCACGAGCGCCAAGATAGCTGCCACCGATACCTGCTACAACAATAGCTTCGCAATTAGCGCGGAGAGTGTCTGCACAAGCCTGTATCTCACCGAGGAACTCAGGTGTGATAGAAGACGGCAGATGGAGCCATCCTAAGAAGTCATTACCTGGGCATGTGCCGTTTTCAAGAGCTTCTTGAGCTGCTTTTACTTTTGGTTCATAAGCTTTTACCGTTCCTGCCTCAAGGAACTGGGCTGCTTTAGATACGTCTAAGATGATATTCTTCATTGTTTATCGATTTTGTGATTCTTATCTGAAAGAATCGGTTAATAGTTTTATTTCAATCTGAGGAGAAATCCTTTCGTAGAGGATGTTGTAGACAGCGTCGAGAATAGGCATGTTCACATGGCAGTGCCTGTTTATTTCCTTCATGCACTTTGTGCCGAAGAAACCTTCTGCTATCATTTCCATTTCTATCTGTGCGCTCTTTATGCTATAGCCCTTGCCGATCATTGTACCGAAGGTACGGTTGCGAGAGAAGTTGGAATAGCACGTAACGAGAAGGTCGCCGAGATAGACGGAATCGGTTATGTTGCGTTCAAGCGGATAGACTGACTTAAGGAAGCGCGACATTTCCTGTACGGCATTTGAAATCAGTACTGCCTGGAAGTTGTCGCCATATTTAAGACCGCTGCAGATACCTGCTGCAATGGCATAGACGTTCTTCAGCACAGACGAGTATTCAATGCCTATAACGTCGCTGCTGGTCTTAGTCTTGATGTAGTCGCTTGCAAGCACGTCAGCGAAAGCCATTGCCTTTTCGCGGTCGCTGCAGCCTACGGTAAGGTAAGACAGGCGTTCAAGAGCCACTTCCTCTGCGTGAGACGGACCACCAAGACAAGCAAGATTCTCGTAAGGCACATCATACACCTGATGGAAATATTCAGAGCATACAAGATTCTCGTCGGGCACAATACCCTTTATGGCTGTTATTATGAATTTCTCCTTTATTCGTGTCTTTAGTTTCTTGAGGTGGTTTTTCAAGTAAGGCGACGGTGTTACGAAGACAAGCGTGTCATACGACTGCACTATCTTGTTTATGTCACTTGAAAAGTCTATTTCGTCAGTATTGAACCTTACTGTAGTAAGATAAGAAGGGTTATGTCCCAGTCTCTTGAAATCCTCAATGCGGTCGTCACGGCGCATATACCATCCTATGTGATGGGTATGCCCGACAACAATCTTGGCTATAGCAGTAGCCCAGCTACCACCGCCTATAATCGCTATTCTGCCGCAATCGTACATTTTGTTTATTTCATAGTTATTATGCAATTCCTTTATTCAACATATAATCTGCGTGAAGCCTGGCTCCATGCAGATTATACGAACGAGGTCATGCGTTGGCGTTTGCCGCCTCAATCCACTGTGCAAACTCTTCAACTTTAGGATTTTCGTATCCGAGTTTATATTTCTTGTTGACACCGCAGACATCCATCTGAAGTTTCTGCGGGTTAACTTCCTTGATATCGGTAATGAGATTGTATCCACATTTGTTGAATACAGGTACCCATTCAGCAGGAACGCCAATGGCTTTCCATTCCTCTACGGTGCTCTTAGGAGCCTTTTTCTCCGGGCGCATCTGTGGGAAGAACAATACTTCCTGAATAGACACCTCGCCAGTCATAAGCATTACAAGACGGTCGATACCTATACCGATACCGCTTGTCGGTGGCATTCCATATTGCAGAGCGCGCAGGAAATCCTGGTCAATAATCATAGCCTCGTCATCGCCCTTGTCAGCGAGTCGCATCTGCTCGATGAAACGCTCTTCCTGGTCGATAGGGTCGTTAAGCTCAGAGTAAGCGTTTGCAAGTTCCTTGCCGTTTACCATAAGCTCGAAACGCTCTGTAAGACCCGGCTTAGAACGGTGCATCTTTGTAAGCGGAGACATCTCTACAGGGTAGTCGATAATGAATGTAGGCTGTATGAATGTGCCTTCACAGAATTCTCCGAATATCTCGTCAATGAGTTTTCCCTTGCCCATTGTATCGTCAATCTCTTCCATCTGAAGCTTCTTGCATACTTCACGAATCTGTGCTTCATCCATTCCGTTAAGGTCGTAGCCAGTCTTCTCCTTGATAGCGTCGAGAATAGGCAAGCGTCTGTAAGGAGCCTTGAAGCTGATAACGTTGCCGTTTACTACGCTTTCAGGCTTGCCGTTTACGGCAATACATATCTTTTCAAGCAGCTGCTCTGTGAACGCCATCATCCAGTTGTAGTCTTTATACTGCACATAGAGTTCCATACATGTAAACTCAGGGTTGTGTGTACGGTCCATGCCTTCATTACGGAAGTTCTTGCCAATCTCGTAGACGCCTTCAAAGCCGCCTACGATAAGGCGCTTCAGATAAAGCTCTGTAGCGATACGCATATACATGTCTACGTTGAGAGCGTTGAAGTGGGTTATGAACGGACGTGCCGAAGCTCCACCGGCGATAGACTGCAGAATAGGGGTCTCTACCTCTGTATATCCTGCTTCGTCGAGAGTGTTTCTCAATGTCTTCAATACCGTTGAGCGTTTCAGGAACGTATCCTTTATGCCGTCGTTGACGATAAGGTCAACATAACGCTGGCGATAGCGAAGTTCAGGGTCTTCAAACTTGTCGTATGCCACACCGTCTTTATATTTTACTATAGGCAGCGGCTTAAGGCTCTTTGACAGCAGCGTTATGCTTTGCGCATGTACGCTTATTTCTCCTGTCTGTGTTCTGAATACAAAACCTTTGACACCGATGAAGTCACCAATGTCAAGCAGTCGTTTGAATACCTTATTATATAAATCCTTGTCCTCACCAGGACAGATGTCGTCGCGTGTTATATAAACCTGGATTCTGCCTTTTGAATCCTGAAGTTCCGCGAATGAAGCCTTTCCCATTACGCGTCGGCTCATCATTCTACCTGCTATGCACACCTCGCGTTTAGGCTCATCGTCCTTGAATTCTGCTCTTATATCTGTTGAAAAAGCATTGGTTGGATACTCGGCTGCTGGATACGGGTCTATTCCCATATCGCGCAACTCTTGAAGACTTTGGCGTCTGCCAATCTCTTGCTCACTTAGTTCTAAAACGTTCATACTTAGAATATATATTCTCTTTTTACATCTTTGGATAAAGCCTAATCTGTCACCGACAGACCGCTTTTGCGCTTATCCTTATGCAAAGATACATTAACTTAAGCGAATTACAAAATAATTTATTTATTTTTAAATGTAACGGCTGATTTACAAATCTGTTATTCTATGTCTTTTACTACCGTTGCCTTGATTATTCTTACGTCTTCAACGGGCCTGTCGTTATCGTCTGTCTCTACAAATTCAATGTCAGCTACGACGTTGATGCCTTCAATGACCTCGCCGAACACGGTGTATTGCCCGTCAAGATGTGGAGTACCGCCTTTCTTCTTGTAACATTCCCTTGCTTCAGGCGTAAGTTTCACCGTTCCGTTAGTCGTTTCGTCTATCCGTCGTTGCACCTTGTCAAGCATCTCGTCGTTGAATCGTTTGCCGTAGACAATATAGAACTGCGATGCCGACGATGCCCTTTCCGGGTTCACGTTGTCGCCTTCGCGTGCAGCTGCAAGAGCGCCTCGCTTGTGAATTATCTCAGGATAGCGTATCTCTGCAGGTATTGTGTAGCCTTCAGGAGAGTCGCCGAGCAGCTGGCCTTTAACGGCATTGCGGCTTGCGCTGTCGCCGCCTTGAATCATGAAACTGGCTATTACACGATGAAAGAGCAAACCGTCATAGAAGCCTTCTTTTACTAGTTTGATGAAATTGTCTCTATGTTTAGGCGTTTCATTGTAGAGTGCCACCTTTATGTTTCCCATAGTCGTTTCAAGCAACACTTCTGCACGTATTGTGTCATTTGTCTGCGCTGCCGACGACATGAAAGCGAATAATGCTATCAGCAGGAATAATTTTCTAATCATGTTCTGTCGTTATTAATTGTTAGTGGTTTTGCTATTGCTATTGCTAAAGCTATTGTTTATGATGTATAAAAAGTATATTTCCATGACGTAAATATATCGTTTAATGAACCTTACGCATAGTTTTCCTTTTCCTCATCGTAGATCTTCTCGAACAACTCTCTAAGCTTTGCCGGCTTGACTATGAGTTCACGAATCTCCTTCAGTTGTTTCTCGTTGTCAGAGCCGGGAATCCACAGACGGATATATCCGTGAGACGAATATTTGCTTTCCATGTGCTGCATGAAACGTTTCCACTGCTCTTCCTTGTTTTTTTCAGGATAATGGTCAAGCCCGTATTCTATTGTTCTTCTGAAAACGGTTTCCGGTTCAAGGTCACGGTCAGCTTCGGCAACAATCTTTCCGTAAATGCTTCGTGGGGCATGCGATGCGGAAGCGCGATGATCTTCTACTGCTTCCTTCATTATCTTTATCTGTTCTGTAGAAAACCATTTGCGCAGACGCGCGTCGGCAAGCACTATCTTTCCGCTTGTGATGTGGTGTATAGCTCTTGGACCTTCAAGCCCGAGGTCATGGTATGCGGCTATAGCGTATGCCATGTTTACATCAGCGCCAATGCCTTGCGCCAGCTTGATTGAGCGCTTTATAACCCTTGAAACATGTATTATGTTGTGAGCCTTGTCAAAAGCGGAATAACGCGGAAGGATATCCCTTTCTATAAATTCCATTAAATCCAAGCTAACATTCCTGTCTATCATAAATAAAGATAAGTTAATCTGTGCTATTGTCGTCAATATGGATAGGCTCCACAAATGTTACAATGCGTGAAAGTTAATCTAATTATTTGCAAATATACAATTAAATGTTTACTTTTGCAAGTGATTCTATTGTAAAATGAAAGAAAAAACAGTACAGCCCAATTCTTTGCGTGCTTGGATGCTTGCTTCACGTCCTAAAACGCTTACAGGTGCAGCAGTGCCTGTCATGATAGGATTGTCTTTGGCTTACGTTGATGTTGAAGCTGGATTGTTCAAGCTGGTGCCTGCCGTGCTGTGCGTATTGTTCGCTTTTATAATGCAGATAGACGCCAATTTCATAAACGACTATTTTGACTTTGTGCGAGGCAATGACGACGAGACAAGGCTTGGACCTCGCCGGGCATGCGCCCAAGGGTGGATAAGCGAAGGGGCTATGAAGAAGGCTATCATTGCCACGACATTATTGGCGTGTGTTGTTGGTCTTCCTGTTGTGCTTTATGGTGGCTTTGAGATGATTCTCGTCGGTCTGTTGTGCGTGCTGTTCTGTTTCCTTTATACGACGACGCTTTCGTATCTGGGCATGGGCGACCTGCTGGTAATAGTGTTCTTCGGAATCGTTCCTGTGTGCGCCACATATTATATACAGACATATACCGTATCGTTTGAGGCGTTCATGGCGTCGTTGGCATGCGGTTTTGTGATAGACACACTTCTGTTGGTAAACAACTATCGTGACATTGACAACGACCGTAGGGCAGGCAAGATAACCCTTGTCGTGAGGATGGGTGCAGACAATGCACGCATAGCATATCTTGTTTCAGGGCTGATAGCCGTATTGCTGGGTGTCGTGTTCCTGTTTTTCGGACATAGGGCAGCGTTCTGCTTGCCTGTCTTGTATCTTGCGTTCCATTTCCTCACATACAGGAAAATGGTGCATATCAACAAGGGAAAGGCCTTGAATCTTGTTTTGGGCGACACTGCCCGCAACATGTTCATCTATGGGCTTCTGGTGTCGATAGGCATATTGTTGGACTGGTAAATTCAAATGTTATAATGAAACGGATAATATTATCGCTTCTGGCTGCTGTGCTTTGCCTCTGCGTTGATGCTCAGGAACATACTCCTGAGAACGACCATGTGCTTGTTACTCTTAACGACGGAAGTGTCGTAGAAGGATATATCCAAACGTATTGGGTCAGCGGAAGCATGTTCAAGCGCATGAATACGGAATTTACCATGTCGGCAAAGCCCGACGGAAACGACCCTGTAAAGTATGATGCAGACAAGGTGCGCTCTATAGATTTTGTCAAGAAGATATCTTCAAGCGGTGTCTACGATCATCTGGAATCGCTTCCTGTAGCCAACCCTTCTGTGCTCAAGCCTAAGCGTGTGCGCCGTCAGTTTGTATATAAAGAAGGAGAAACTGAAAGCGGAACAATATATTGGTGGAACGGTGTAGATTCGCAGAAAATGCAGCTGGGCAAGCTAAACGTGTCAACTATATTTGGTGTGCGCCTTGCCGGCGATGACACAGTAGTACCGTTTATGTCTGGAAGCGTAATAAGCCTTAATGCCTTGCGCATAAGATACAAGAAGACAAACCCCGAACTTGTAGACTATGTAGACCAGCGTATATTGAAAGGCGGCAAGCGTCTATGGGACAATATAGCGGCTAACCCTATGCTTTTCCTTGAGATATGTGACGAATATATGGCGCTGAAGGCAAACAAAGGAAACTGACGGGAATGTTTTAAGCTAAATCATTTAAAATTATAAACTATGAAAAATTACGTATTGATAGCATTTGCAGCAGTATTGGCAATGGGTGTGTTCATGGCTTGCAGTTCACAGAACAAGAAAAAGGAGAACGGCAACGAGGATGCCAAGTCTTCTAAATATCTTGTCTTGTATTACTCTCAGACAGGAGTTACAAAGGCTGTAGCTGAAGAACTGCAGAAGAAACTGGGTGCTGACATTGAGAGTATTGTTGTTGAAAATCCGTATAGCGGAACATACGACGAGACGATAGAGAGAGTAAAGCAGGAACGCGCCGATGACAACATGCCACAGCTGAAGGCGTTGAAGACAGACATCAGCGGCTATGATGTGATATTCATCGGCTATCCGGTATGGTTCGGAACCTATGCTCTGCCTATCGCTACTCTGGTCAAGGAAAACGATTTTGCAGGAAAGAAGATAGTTCCTTTCTGCACTTTCGGCAGCGGTGGCTTGGATTCTTCCGTAAAAGCTTTGAAGGCAGCTTTGCCTAAAGCTGAGATTGCAGCAGGCTATGGCGTAAGAAGCGCACGAATAACGGCTATGCCTAATGAGGTAGAACGTTTCCTAAAAGAGAACGGATATATTGACGGAGAAGTAGAGCCTCTGCCAGAATATTCTGCACAGCAGCCTGTAACAGCTGAGGAAATAGCAATCTTTGATACAGCTTGCAGCGGTTACAAGTATCCGTTGGGCAAGCCTGTTACCGTTGGAAAGCGTACTACATCTGACGGAACAGACTATAAATATACCGTCAACGGAGAGACACCTGACGGAAAGACGTCTGTCAGCACGATATACGTGACTGTCTCTAAAGCGGAACATTCAAAGCCAGAGTTTACACAAGTAGTAAGATAATCCAATTAATTGATCTAATAAACTAATAGCTATGAGAATAATCGGCAATCTGTTGTGGTGGATATTCGGAGGTCTTGAAGCTGCAATAGGATATTTTGTAGGAAGCCTTGCTATGGCAATAACCATTATTGGCATTCCTGTAGCCATGCAGACGTTCAAGATTGGTCTGCTGTGTCTATGGCCTTTTGGCGCCGAAGTTAAGGAAACCAGCAGCCCTACAGGTTGCATACGTCTTCCTCTCAATATTATCTGGCTGATCTTCGGAGGCTTGTGGGCATGTGTTGTTCACATCTTTTTCGGTGTACTTCTGTTCATAACTATAATCGGCATACCGTTCGCAAAGCAGCACTTCAAGATGGCTGGCTTATCACTGATGCCGTTCGGAAAGGATGTAGAGTTACATTTCTAACGCATGCTTTTTTATGAATATCTTTATGCTATAATAAATAAGGCTGTGCCTATTTGAATTAACCATAAAAAGTTAGACAAACTTATTCTCGGTATTTCAATTAGACACAGCCTGATTTGATTAAATATTTCTATATAGTTTTTGACAGACATCTAAATCAACTATAATTGTTATAAAGTTGACTTTTTGTTTTATAATAAATCTTTGTTTATTATATTATAAATCCTGTATTCTACTGAGGGTTATTGTTATTCCTGTCTCTGTTTCTGTGATTGTAAGTGTATTCGATGTAACGGAGACTATACCGCCAAGTCCTGGACAGCCGTCATCGTATAGTATAACAAGTTGATTGTTCACGCAAGTGTATGTGCCGGTATAAGAATATGAATAACCGTCTTCCGTCTCATACTCGTAAAAACCACCGTCTTCCTCGAATACCATAGTTACAGTGTAGCCTTCTCCGTCAGAATAATACCATGTACCGACTAAAGATGCGTTTGTGTCGTTATTGTCATCATCGTCATCACTGCTACAGCTTGTAAAGCCGATGCATAATGTCATGAAAAGTAATGCTGATAAAATTTTTAATGTTTTCATATTACATTGTTTTTATTGCAGGGTTCTGTAATCAGTTTCTGCAAATATTCAAGTGAACCCTTTTCCTTGTTAATGCAGATTGTTTATTGTGTTGTCTGTCAAATTTTTGCTTTCGTGTTATTGTATGAATCCTTTATGCTTATGAGCAGTTATTTTATTATGGAAACGGGGTTTGTATGTATATCTCTATGTTTTACCATAGATAAACATAGCGTTTCGTTGTTATAAAACATATCTTTAGTTAGTCTTAACTTATATTCTGCTGCAAAGATAGTGAAATTTGATTAATATAAATAATTTATAACAATATTTTTTTTGCGATGTTGATTGTTGCTTTTAAGAGTGTTATTTGTGATTCTATTCATAAAAAAACAAAAAATATTAAATAGTCATGCATTGTTTCAAATTTATTCTTTATCTTTGTAACAATAATTTGCAAAAGACAAAAACGAAAGAAACTTGCTTTGGGAACGGCTGACTACAAGACGTTAACTTGGCATAAAACAAATTGAAAACACTAACATTTAATAATAATATGGAAAATAACACTGAATTGATTTCTTTGTGTGAGTCTAAAGCCCAGCAATGGCTCTCACCGGTATTTGACGCTGACACACAGGCAGCTGTAAAGGAAATGCTTGCCAAGGAAGACAAGACTGACTTGATAGAGTCTTTCTATAAGAACCTTGAATTTGGTACAGGTGGTCTTCGTGGCATTATGGGTGCAGGCAGCAACCGTATGAATATCTATACTGTAGGTATGGCTACTCAGGGATTTGCTAACTATCTGAAGAAGAATTTCGCTGACCTTGAGCAGATTTCTGTTGTGGTTTGTCATGACTGCCGTAACAATAGCCGTCTGTTTGCAGAGACAGTTGCCAACATATTCTCTGCAAACGACATTAAGGTTTATCTGTTCGACGACATGCGCCCAACACCTGAGTGCTCATTCGCTATTCGTCATTTGGGTTGCCAGAGCGGTGTTAACATCACTGCCAGCCATAACCCTAAGGAGTATAACGGCTATAAGGCTTACTGGGCAGACGGTGCACAGGTGCTTGCTCCTCATGACACAGGCATTATCGACGAGGTTAACAAGGTTAAGGTCGAGGATGTCAAGTTCGACGGAAAGAAAGAACTTATTCAGATTATCGGTGAAGATGTTGACAAGGTTTACCTTGACTTGATTCACGGAATATCTATCGACCCAGATGTTATCAACCGTCAGAAGGATCTGAAGATTGTCTATACTCCTCTTCATGGCACAGGTATGACTCTTATCCCACGCTCATTGAAGGTTTGGGGATTCGAGAATGTTCATTGTGTTAAGGAGCAGATGGTCAAGAGCGGCGACTTCCCTACAGTTGTAAGCCCTAACCCTGAGAACGGCGAGGCTCTTACTCTTGCTCTTCGTGACGCTAAGGAACTCGATGCTGACATCGTAATGGCAAGTGACCCTGACGCAGACCGTGTAGGTATGGCTTGCAAGAACAATAAGGGCGAGTGGATTCTTATCAACGGTAACCAGACTTGTCTGTTGTTCCTCTATTATATCATCAAGAACCGTCAGGCTACTGGCAAGATGCAGCCGACAGACTTCATCGTGAAGACTATCGTTACTACTGAAGTTATCAAGCAGATTGCCGACAAGCAGCATATTGAAATGCGCGACTGCTACACTGGTTTCAAGTGGATTGCACGCGAGATTGCTCTTTCTGAAGGAAAACAGCAGTATATCGGTGGTGGCGAGGAAAGCTACGGATTCCTTGCAGAAGACTTTGTTCGTGACAAGGATGCTGTTTCTGCTTGCTGTCTGCTCGCTGAAATCTGCGCATGGGCTAAAGACCAGGGCAAGACTCTCTATGACATTCTGATGGATATCTATCTTGAGTATGGCTTCTCTAAGGAACTTACAGTCAATGTTGTTAAGCCTGGCAAGACCGGTGCTGACGAAATCAAGCAGATGATGACTGACTTCAGAAACAATCCTCCTACAGAGCTTGGCGGCAGCAAGATTTCTATCTGGAAAGACTATAAGACGTTGGAGCAGAAAGACGCTCAGGGCAACGTAACAAAGATTGTTATGCCTGACACAAGCAACGTGCTTCAGTGGTTCTGCGAAGACGGCACTAAGATTAGTGTTCGCCCGTCAGGAACAGAGCCTAAGATCAAGTTCTATATCGAAATCAAGGACACTATGAAGTGTGCCGACTGCTATGAGCGTTGCACAGACGCTGCTGTAGCAAAGGTTGCAGCTATCAAGAAGTCTTTGAAGCTTGACTGATATTGTTTAACCCTAATTGTTTATGGGGTTAGTATTATAGTGTTAATTAAAAAGGATGGGTTGTGCCATAGCTGTGAAGTTTGGCGCAGCCCTATTTATTGTCAACAACTAAATGATTTATCATTATGTTTGCCGATAGTGTATATAGTGAGTTGGATTTTCTGCATAGCGAAGAGAAACGGTTAATCTTTCCCCGTTTCTTCAAGGCAGGTAAAGGCGAATATGGCGAAGGTGACAAATTTATAGGCGTAACCGTTCCTAATATGAGGCTTGTTGCAAAGAGCCATGAAGACGCGAGTCTTGAAGATATTGATTCCTTGCTTTGTTCTCCGTGGCACGAAATGCGTTTGTGTGGTCTTCTGATCCTTGTGGAACAGGTAAAGCGCACAAAGACAAGGAAATGGCTAAAGGAACATTCTGAAGACGAGGCAGAGAAAAAGAGAAAGGAAGTATTCGACTTTTACCTTTGCCATACGGAAAGGATAAACAACTGGGACTTGGTTGACCTTACTGCTCCTGCGATAGTTGGAGAATACCTGTTAGACAAAGACCGCACAATAATCTACAAGTTGGCAGACAGCAGTCTGTTATGGGAGCAGCGCATAGCCATAGTGTCTACTTATGCCTTTATTCGTGCAAATGACTATGACGACATATATCGTCTATCCTCATTGCTAATCAATCATAAGCACGACCTGATACATAAGGCATTGGGCTGGATGTTGCGTGAGGCAGGCAAAAGAGACAAGGCACCTCTCCTGGATTTCCTTGATGAACATGCAGCATCAATGCCCCGCACAATGTTGAGATACTCAATCGAGAAGTTCAATGACGTTGAGCGCAAGTATTATATGAACATGAAACAGTCTGTGAAAGCAAACCATTAGCTTTAAACATGTCAGAGTGAAGACAGTAAAGGCTATTTAGAACATTGTAGTCTGTATTCACCTGGAGTGCTTCCTACTTCACGTTTGAACAGACGAGTGAAGTGTTGTGAATATTGGAACCCCAACTGATAAGATATTTCACTGATAGTCTTGTCTGTGGCAACCAGTTCCGTCTTTGCCAGTTCAATCACTTTTTCGTGAATATATCTTAGTGCCGTAGAGCCTGTTTCCTTTCGCAGCATATCGCTTAGATAGTTGGCAGACATATTCAGCTTGTCTGCACAATACTGCACATTTGGCAATCCCTTTTGTTTGGCTATTCCCTTTTCGAAATAGTTGTCGAGTAATTGTTCAAGTTTTATTAGAATGTCGTGATTCACGTTCTCATGTGTGATGAACTGACGGTCGTAGAATCGTGTGCAATAGTCGAGCAGCGTCTTTATACTGTCTACAATCAGTGCCTTGCTGTATTTGTCTACAGGATGCTTCAGCTCATAGTCTATCTTGTTGAAACAGTCCATTATTACTTGACGTTCTTCCTTTTTCAGATGCAATGCCTCATTTATTGCATACGAGAAGAACGTATATTCTCGCATAATCCTGCTTAATGAAGTGTTGCGTATCAAGTCAGGATGGAACATCAGCAGATAGCCCGTTGGCTTATGTTTTAGTCCATCGTCTTCAGCTCCGAATACCTGACCGGGAGCCACAAACAATAGAGTACCGTCTTGATAGTCGTAGTACTGTCTGCCGTATCGCAATTCACCGCATTTCAAGTCTTTGAGGAATATCGCATAGAAACCGTAAATCTTGCGTGTGTTTGTCAAAGGCTCAACCGTCGAGAAGTCGATAAATCCCGCCAATGGATGCTGTGTGTCAACTCCTGCCCATTCGTTATAAGCACAAATGCTGTCTACTTTCAATAGTTCACTCATAATACCTTTTATTTTTTCTTGCAAAGATAATGCAAATCGAATGCAGAATCGCCAAACTTGTTTGAGCGTTATGCTGAGATGCCGCTTATCTTATGCAAATATAATACATTTGCTTCAATGTAGAATCACTCCAATTGAAAATGGTATGATAATCAGAGATTTTGTTACAATGCCGTTCTATATTATGCGTTCATACACAATGCTATTTCACGATTAATCCTGTTATAATAGCGATAGCAAAGCTTGTCATCGTTCCTATCATAACATATTCTGTCATTTTTATGTCCTTGCTCTTATTTAGATCTCCAAATCGGAAAACAGATTTAGCTGCCAGCAAGAATCCTACTCCCTCAATATTGTTTGTAATGACAAATGTTAGTACCATGATACGTTCTATATAACCTATCCATTTGCCCGCTCCAGAAAGGCTGTTGTTTATAGAGTCAGAAAGAGACCATTTATTAAGCAGCAACGACAAGAGAATAGAAGTTGGTTTAAGCATCAGAAAATATGCAGTTAATAATAGCCAATAATTGTGCGGAAGGCAGGAAAGCACATTTGTTACGACATCTTGTGTGTTAATTGGTAAAATATAAAGCCATAGCAGCACTAAAATAATAATGTGTGCAGCTTGGTCGGCAAGGAATACTGACGGTTTTCTGTTGTCAAACTTGCTCTTTATCATATCTGTTATGAAATGTGTAATGAAAATTACGGCAGGAACATACCATAATGTCCATTGTGCTAACATAATGAATGTTACGATAGCGTGAATAAGACTATGAAGTGTAAGATACCCCCAATGCTTAATGCCTTTATTTAGTTTTCCCTGTACCATACTTTCTGTTTGAAAGAAGAAATCAGAGAGAATATGAGCGAATATGAGACGGAAAAGTATTGTTGATGTTATCATGTTATAATTCTTTTGAGTTTATTACTATCGTAAAACGATCAATGCTTATACGTATCAGTTTTTCTTTGGCGGCAATCAACAGTTTGCTCACGTTCTGGTGTGTTTGCCCAAGTTCTGCACCTATCTCCTTTTTGGTACGGTGTTTCTGTAATGCGAGGAACATTACACGTGCTTGGGTTGAAGACCAATTACAGATGACGTCATCTATAAACTGTGAGTTTACATAAAATTCACCGTTTATGTTTTTCCAAGGTGTATTTATACAAAGTGATGACTTCCCTATGGAGTCAAGTCCACGTCCTGATAGTCTAAACGCTTCACCGTCAGATGTAGGTATATTGTCTGACCAGAACTCTATTTCACCAATTCCAACAGACACACGCATGTCCCAAATTTCATTTGTGTCTTTAGGTGTTTTGCTCCTGACTCCTGCGCGCAGAAGAATAGCAGCTAAAAGTGAATCTGCCGGATTGTCGATAACTGCTTGTATACTGTCACCACGATAAATCTCGTATTTAAGTGGTATGATGTTTTTGATTTCGTTCATTACATCAGATACAGATGCTAGCAAGTTTTTTCTTTGCATAGTAGGAACTGATGTCGATCTTACGATATCTCCTGTTAAAACTCCTTTTATCACCATATCTCTTGTATTAAATTTCATTGCAAAATTACAATAATATATTGAAATATGCAACTATTTTAGGTTGAATTTATAAATATCAACCTATTTTAGTTGCATCTTGATGATTCAACCTATATTGGTTGCTATGGTATTCCTGTTTCACATAATGTCCAGATGGACAAAATACTTTGCGGTAATGACTGTAGTAAAATCTCTTGAATTAGATATTCATGAAAATGGTATGATAATCAGAGTTTTATATACCATGCATACAGATTATCCGCAGTAACTTTGCAACGTGAGATATTAGAAAAATGTATAACGAAAAAAGAATGATTATGAAACTGTTTACAATTATTTCGATAGTGATGTGCATGACACTTTCACTGTCAGCGTGTGAATCGAGTTCTGATGTCGAGGAACTAATTACGGATACGGTTACTACTGATGATGACAGTAGTAGCAGCGACAGTAATACCGAAGACGAGACTGAAGAAGATAGTAATAACGAAAACAATAATGATATGATTACTAGAATGAGAATTACGGTGAATGGTCATACTCTGACCGCTACACTTGAAGACAATGTTACTGCACGTGCAATTGCAGAACTGTTGCCTATGACTTTGCCAATGATGGATTTATACGATCGTGAGATGTGCTATCGTTTCCCAGAGGCACTACCAACGGACAACGCCTATAGTCGTGGATATGAAGTGGGAGAGATAGTATATTATCCACCTATGCATAGTTTTGTCATAATGTATGAACAGAACGGGGAACACTTCCAGATGCAGTCAATAGGCAGGATAGACTCTGGCGTGGAGATCTTCGACGGCATAGGAGATGTTAATGTTACGTTTGAGGCTATAGAATAATGTAATAGTATTGATAAATGTAAATATATTATGGAAAAGAAAGTGATATTCAAGAACTGGAATTGTAACATGGCAGGATGCCTGTTTACTCCAGACGATTTCGACGAGACAAAGAAGTATGCAGGACTTGTGGTATGTCATCCCGGCGGTGGTGTCAAGGAACAGACATCTGCAATATATGCACAGGGAATGGCAAAGGCTGGATTCGTTGTGCTTACATTTGATGCATCGCATCAGGGCGAAAGCGGAGGTAATCCTCGACTGATTGATAATCCTTACGAACGCACTGAAGATATAAAATGTGGAGTGGACTATCTTACAACACTCCCGTATATCGACAGGGCAAGAATAGGAGCCGTAGGCTCGTGTGCAGGAGCTGGATATGCCATATTCGCCACACTTACCGACCGCCGTATTAAGGCTGTATGCGGAATATGCTGCACCAATCCCGGTGCATCTACAAGACAGGGTTGGCTCGGCACTCGTAGCGTAGCGGAACAGATAAAACGACTCGACGAGATAGCGGAGCAACGAACGGCAGAGGCTAATGGTGCAGAACCTAAATATATACACTATGTTCCTGAAGCTGATGAGATTGACGAGAATACCCCAAATGACATGATTGAGGCTCATGATTACTATCGCAATCCAGAGCGTGCCATGCATCCAAACTCTCCCAACAAGTTCCGTTTCATAATGCAGGCAAACCGTATGACATTCGATGCCTACGAGTTTATCCCCGACTATCTTGACCGTCCGCTGCTTGTAGTTGCAGGAAGCAAGGCAGAATCGCTTTGGCAAAGCAAGCTGGCTGTTGAACTGTCCAATGGTCCAAAGGAATTGTTTGTAGTAGAAGGTGCCGGTCATTTTGACCTCTACGATAACATGTTGTATATCAACAAAGTATTGGCAAAAATGACGACGTTCTTTAATGATGCCTTTGCATAATTATAAATGGGCTGTATCAATCTTGATGCAGCCCATTATTTTTTACCACTTAAACATATTTTTATACCACATAAGCCTGTGCTTATACCACTTATGCACAGAATGTGTTTATGTAACAAAAAACAAAAAGGATTTTTTTGTAACTTTGCGAGAGTAATACAATTATAAACAAATAAGAATATTAATCAATTTAGCACGATAAGGTATGAAAAAATTCTTTATAATTTTTGCATTGATTCTGTTGTCAATGTCTTTGTCTGCACAGGATGTTCTGATAACAAAAGATGGTTCCGTTCTTAATGTTTACCGCACAGATGTTGGTGGTGATGCAGTTTTCTATACAGAAGCAGATAATGACGCATCTCCGATTAAGAAAATCAGCAAGGACAATCTGCTTATGCTTAAAAAGAAAGACGGCACCCAGATTAATTTCTATGAGAATGGAGAACAACAAGCGCAAACACAGCAAAAGCAAGTTGTCGAAGACGAATCAGTTCAACAGGAGAACAAAGTCCCGATCAAGGCTGTTTCTTCTGCTGATAATTCCACTCTTATTGCACAATATAATAATGACGGACATAGTTTTAAGGATGTGAACCCTAAAGACAAGGATGCAAAATATTGGCATGGAACTATTGGAATAACAGAATCTTCTGTTTTGTCTTCTGATGAAATCCAAATCAATTTTTCACAAGAGGAGAAAAGTTATCCATATGCAAGCAATCAATATAAAGGTAGTGCCATATCAGGACTATATAATGAAAGATATTTATATTTCTGTGGTAAATACATTATAGAAATAAAAAACAAAACTTCTCAAACTATTTATATAGACAAGGCAAGTTCTTTCAGGATTGAAACTGACGGGAGTTATGCTATGTATTACAATACTCAACAAACTACCACAAGTCAAGGAACAAGTTCTGGTGGCGGTATAAATCTCGGTGCCGTGACTGGTGTATTGGGGATAGGAGGTGTGGCAAACACGTTGGCAAGTGGCACAACTGTTGGTGGAGGAAAAGAATCATCTGTTTCAACGAGTTATTCCGACCAAAGGATTGTGGCTATTCCTCCGTATGGTAAAATGGTTTTGTCCGAGGACGAGGCATTACCTATAAAAATATCTGCACTCGGATCTGATAAATTTAAAATGATGTCATTTGCTGAAGATTTTAATAATGGAAAAATACAAAACATTAAAGTTAGAGAATGTAAGAAATATACCGAACAAGACAGTCCTTTAAATAAAAAATATATCATAACGTATTCAATGAATCCTGAAATGGAT
>JAUNIZ010000051.1 GCA_030523165.1 Prevotellaceae bacterium | reverse complement strand
TGTCAAGCATACGGTTCGTTTCGAGTGCCGCCGTGCTTCTGCCCGTGACACGTCCCCCTTTGGTGTCCCACAACTTGGGATCGACGGTCAGTTTGCAACTGAATTGCGTCTGGCTGCCGTCCACCGTGATGCGTCCCATGACGGGAACCGTCCCGTCTTTTTTCACTACCTGACGTTTGAGGTAGTAGATAACTGAAAATGTACTCTTCATCGTCCTTATTTTTTTTGTTCAAAATTAGTTGGTGAAGAGCCCTCCTCTGATACGCAAATCGCGGAAGAACGGCGCAATCTTTTTCCGTTACCGAATTTTTCACGTGAGTTGTCAGTAACTCACTAATCCTTAAAGCCTTGTTTCGTTATTCGTGTCCATTTCGTCACCTATTGGGCGTGGTTACGAACAAGTAACGTAGCTCCGTCTTGATTTGGCTTCGGCGTGGATTGTAATGGCTCTCGGAATAATTGGCAGCGTAAATGAAACCCCTGTAAATCAAATCCATTACCATATTCTTCCGCATTTCACTTTTTTGTCGTAACTTTGTATATATAAAATGTAATATGCTTATAGATATTCAGACAGTGAATATCTGAACTTTATCGAGAAGTTGCGCCCTGGTTTCTGCAAACTGTAGTTATCGTAGAGCAAAGCATCGGTGAAGTTGTTTGCTTCAAGACTCACGTTATATCTGCCGTCGTGCATCGTGTAGGTCAAACTGGCGTTGTGGCTTATCTGACGGGGTATATACAGCTTTGCGCCTTGCGACTGCCACGACTTGTAAAAGCGATGTACATGTTTTATGTCGTAGCCTATTATCAATCGGTTTCGCTTTCCGAGGAAGTCAGTAAACGTGTAGCTTGCATCTGCATTTCCGAATGCGTAAGGTTGGTTTGGCACACGATCATTATATGTAACCGATGTAGCGCCTATTGAGTTGAGCCGTTCCTTGTCTCTTAGATTCTGCAGGCTATAGTTGGCACCGATTGTGAAGTGGTTACGGTAATAATATCTTAGTGACATGTCAACGCCTATACCCAACACCTTGCCGTGGTTAGTGCTTACAGCGGTACCCTTCTGTCCGATTGTGCGAATGATGTAGTCGTTGATGTCACGATAGAATACGCCTGCCTCTGCCTGTATAGTGTGCACTCTTCCAAACGTGCGGTCAAATGCAAGATTGAAGTTTATGTTGTTGCTTTTCTCCGGTCTCAACGTTGCATCTCCTTCTTCATAGTCGCCGTCACCGAAAAGTTCCTTGTCTGTAGGCAGACGATATGTCTTTTCGTAAGACAGCTTTGCCTGCAAGCCATAGCCGAAAATATATGTTGCAGCTGCACCATAGCCAGTTGCGCTACTTGAACGTTGCTGCTCCTGATAGTCAGCTCTACCGCTCTCGGCAACGTTAACCGGGCCAGTAATATCTGTTGTATAATGCTTGAGGAAAGCTTCAAAGTTTAAGCGATAGCTTGGTACGAACTTATACGAAAGCCCTGCTACGTCTTTAATGTTTATACGTCGCATAAATGTTGCAGCAGTGCTCTGCACGGCATTTGCAGCAGAATTTGTTGTGCGACGATGATAGTTGGTATATGTGTTGCTAAACGAAATGAAATGATTCTCGCCTATTGTATATTTGAGATTCGCAACGGCTGCAAACGTGTTGCCTCTATATTCTGCAAGCGTAGCAACGCCTTCGCCCTGATAGCTGTTCTCTCGGTATTCGCCTGTCCAGCTGTAAGTGCGCGACATGGTATCTACGTTGTTTGTTGTTACCATGTCATAGCGCAAAGAAACGTTGAGCATAAGCCCTGGAACAAACAGGTTTCGCTTCACGTAGTTAAGCTCCGGTGTCCAGCCTTGCGCCTTGCGGTGCTTGCCTCCAAACACTATCGTCATAAGATTGGCATTCTGTATCTGTGCATATTCATGGCTATATGTTAAGCCGAATACCAGTCTGTCTGCCCACGACTTGCCTACAACGCCTATACGTGCCATAACCGCTTCGTTGTGATACTGGTCATGGAAACGTCTGAACCATTGTTCCTCTTCTGAAATTTGCGATGTTTCAAGGTCAGTATATTGTGTCTTTACCTTATAGTCGTTGTCTGAATAGTTCTGATAAGCGGTAAGACTAAGTGTAAGACCGTTGTCGAACGTTCCACCAATACTAAGGTTTGAACGGTGAGTGTTGAATGAGCCGTATGAATAAGAAGCGTCGATGAAACGTCTGCGACGCTTGTCTGTAACGATATTGATTGCTCCTCCAAGCGCGTCGCTGCCAAATTCAACAGGCACAACACCCTTATACACTTCCACTCGCTCTGCAAGCCCTGCTGGAATATTGTTTATTCCGAAACTAGAAGAAGAGCCGTCCATAGGCACTCCGTCTATGAACAGCTTTACGCGCTTGCCTGTGAATCCGTTTAGATTGACAGTCACTCCAGAGCCTAGCCCGCCGTCTGTTCTTACGCTAACACCTGAAATGCGGTCTAATGCGTCAGCCACATCCATGTTGGTATTGCGTAGACGAGTCATGTCAACAGCCACGGCATTGAATGCGGAATTATTTATCCGCTTTACGCCGCTGCCTGTAACGACAACCTCGTCGAGACTCCTGTCTGCTGAGACAGTGTCTCTTGACGACTTATTACGTGAAGTTTGTTGAGGGTATGCTTCATTGAAAGCTACGGATACGACAATCGCCAACAATCCTACCCTAATATTACAACTTTTCATCATTGTCATATCAGTTAAACTAGGGGTTGTGGCTCCATAAGTAAACTGTTGGTTACGTTATCCTAAAACGTCAGTCTGCCTTATCCGTATCTTCCTGTTTGGTTATCAATATCTGTTTTTACGGCTGCAAAGGTACAGCGACATCGGTAAACGTGCAATACCTAAAAATCGGTATTTTAACATCGTTTCGCAAAACGCATGTTATGCTTGAAAATTATAAAACATTGACATCGATTCATAAAATAATCGGCATTGCCTTAACAAAATATTATTACGCGTTCATTATTATATGGCAAACGGCATAGGAAAATATGGCAAAAAGTAAAATCATGAAGCATATACGCAACAGCAAACCAATACCGACAAATTGGTATTTTCATCACTATTCGCCAACGATGTTAACGCTTTCTCAAAAATTTTTGGTAAGTTTGCCGATGAAAAAACATATATCTCATGACTCTACAACAGATGGAATACATTGTAGCGGTGTATAGGCTTAGGCATTTCGCAAAAGCTGCCGAATACTGCAACGTTACACAACCTACACTAAGCTCGATGGTTCAGAAACTTGAAGATGAGCTTGGCGTGAAGCTTTTCGACCGTTCTACACAGCCTATAACGCCAACAGAGACAGGCAAGGCAGTGGTGGAACAGGCGTGGAAAGTGCTTGTGCGTGCAAGGAAAATAAAGGAAATTGTAGCTGAACGAAAACACTCTACAACAGGAACATTCCGTTTGGGTATATTGCCAACTATAGCGCCTTATCTCCTGCCCCGCTTTCTGCAGAGCCTTAACAACGCTCACCCGGAAATGGATATGCACGTTCTGGAAATGAAAACCGACGAGATAAAGAGAGCGCTTGTGCGTGGCGAGATTGACGCAGCTGTGCTTGTTAGTCTTGAAAACATGGAACATTTCGTGCAGACACCGCTTTTCTATGAACAGTTTCTTGCATACGTCTCACGCAATGACCGTCTGTTTGAAAGACAGACTATACGAACAGCTGACCTCAACGATGAGTTTCTGTGGCTGCTTGACGAGGGTCACTGCTTCCGCGACCAGCTTGTAAAGTTCTGCAATCTGAAGTCTGCACGCGACAGCAAAGCTATGTATTCGCTCGGAAGCATAGAGACATTCATGAGAATGGTAGAAAACGGCAACGGCGTGACGTTCATACCCGAACTCGCACTGCATCAGTTAAACGACAGCCAGCGCCAGCTAGTAAGACCATTCGCTATTCCTATACCTACCCGCGAAGTTGTTCTAATAACAACAAAGACATTTATTCGCCACACTATTCTCGACATTCTTGCCGATGCGATAAAGGCGTCTGTTCCAAAGGAAATGCTTGTTCTGAACAATACAGAGCAAAGAGTGTAATTAAACTAAACCATTTAATTAAAAGGCATTTTTGCCTTATCGTCTGTATTGTCTATCATTATTCAGGTAAATATAAGCACAAAAAGAATGAGGAACATATCAAAAAAATATTGACATGTTCCTCATAAAGTAAAGGTTTAATTTAAGATATAAATCTTATACGCCTGGCATGACTGACTCTATAGTGTCAGCTTGCAATATCGACATAAGTCTTACTTGCAATACCAGCTTAAGATTGTCTCGTAAAGTTCCTGTTTGCCAGATGTCTGCTTTGGCTCGCCGTTTTCTTTAGCGTAAGCTACGAGATCTTCAAGAGTAAGCTTTCCTTCCTCGAATTCCTTGCCCTTGCCAGCGTCGAATGAAGAATAGCGATCCTTAACCATGTCGCATACAGGAGATTTCTCAATCAGATTAGCTGCGTTCTCCAATGCGCGTGCCATAGCATCCATACCGCTGATGTGAGCGATGAAGATATCTTCTGGGTCAGTAGAGTTACGGCGAAGCTTAGCGTCGAAGTTAGAACCACCGTTGCCAAGACCGCCATTGCGGATAACCTGAATCATAGCCTGTGTAAGCTCAAAGTTGTCGATTGGGAACTGGTCTGTGTCCCAGCCGTTCTGATAGTCGCCACGGTTAGCGTCAATGCTGCCCAACATGCCGTTGTCAACAGCTACAGCAAGTTCGTGCTCGAATGTGTGACCAGCGAGAGTAGCGTGGTTTACCTCGATGTTAACCTTGAAGTCTTTCTCCAGTCCGTGAGCGCGAAGGAAACCGATAACAGTCTCTGTGTCAACGTCATACTGATGCTTTGTCGGCTCCATTGGCTTCGGCTCGATAAGGAATGTGCCTGTAAAGCCTTTTGAACGAGCATAGTCGCGAGCTGCCTTCAGCATGTTTGCGAGGTGCTCTTTCTCGCGCTGCATCTGTGTGTTGAGAAGGCTCATGTAACCTTCACGGCCACCCCAGAACACGTAGTTCTGACCACCGAGCTTAATTGTTGCGTCAATAGCGTTCTTAATCTGAACAGCTGCACGTGCAACAACGTCGAAATCAGGGTTTGTAGCTGCACCGTTCATATAGCGCTTGTTGCCGAATACGTTGGCAGTTCCCCAAAGCAGCTTTATGTCTGTGCCCTTCATCTTCTCTACAGCATAGTCGGTGATAGCCTTCATGCGAGCTTCATATTCCTCGATTGTAGCGCCTTCGTCAACGAGGTCAACATCGTGGAAGCAGAAATATTCTATGCCGAGCTTGTCCATAATCTCAAAGCCTGCATCCATCTTGTCTTTTGCACGCTCTACTGCATCTTCCTTCTCGTCCCATGCGTAAGTGCGTGTGCCGCCACCGAACTGGTCGCCGCTGGCTGCGCCAAGTGTATGCCACCATGCCATTGCAAACTTCAGCCATTCTTTCATTGTCTTGCCCATTATGACCTTTTCTGCGTCATAATAGTGGTAAGCTAAAGGGTTATTACTGTTAGCTCCTTCAAATTTGATTTTTCCTATTTGCGGAAAATACTCTTTTGCCATAATAGTTTGATTTTATAGATTAGATATTTTGTTTAATTATTCTCGTTTTTCAGATTTCCTTTCCGAGTCTTTCCTTCCACAAGGCGTATGCCTGCAGATATTCAGAGCGCAGTTTCTCGTCTGGCTCTATCACTCCGAGTTTCTTCAGTGTAGCGAATGCCTCGTCGTGGTCTTTGTATATGCCGCAGCCCATGCCCGCGCCTTTGGCAGCTCCAACGCTTCCGTCGGTCTCGTAAAGTTCTATCGTAGCGCCGCTTACGCCAGCCAGCGTGTCACGGAACAGCTTGCTTAAGAACATGTTTGCCTTGCCTGCGTGAATCTTGTGAATGTCCATGCCCATCTGCTGCATCACTTCCATGCCATAGCAGAAGCTGAACACGATGCCTTCCTGTGCAGCGCGCATGAGATGCGCCTTGCCATGCTTGTTGAAGTTAACGCCATGTATAGAGCAGCCTATTTCCTTGTTTTCAAGAACACGCTCTGCACCGTTTCCAAACGGTATTATCGTAACGCCGTCGCTTCCGATAGGCACAGCGTCGGTCATGTCGTTCATTTCCGAATAAGATATTCCTTCAGGTGCAACATTGCGACGAATCCATGCGTTGAGAATGCCTGTTCCGTTGATGCAGAGAAGCACACCCAGACGGTCTGTTTCTGTTGTATAGTTTACGTGTGCGAATGTGTTTACACGACTCTTCACGTCATAGTTAGCCTCGCCCAACACACCGTAGACAACGCCCGATGTGCCTGCCGTTGACGCTATTTCGCCAGGGTTGAACACGTTAAGGCTCAGTGCGTTGTTCGGCTGGTCGCCTGCGCGATAGCTGATAGGCGTACCTTCCTTCAAGCCCAGTTCTGCGGCTGCTGCAGCGCAAACCTCGCTCTGCACGCTGAATGTAGGCACTATGTCTGCCACCATGCTCTTGTCGAAGCCGTAGTAGTCGAGCAGGAAGTCGGCTGGCTGCTTCTGCTTGAAATCCCAGAGCATGCCTTCGCTCAGACCGCTTATAGTGGTGTTTATCACACCGCTTAGCTTCATTGCGAGATAGTCGCCAGGAAGCATGAACTTGTATATCTTGCCGAACAGTTCCGGCTCGTTTTCCTTTACCCATGCCAGCTTTGCTGCGGTGAAGTTGCCGGGCGAATTCAACAGATGGCTAAGACACTTGTCTGAACCTATGCTGCTGAAAGCCTTCTCGCCGTAAGGCACAGCGCGGGAGTCGCACCATATTATAGATGGGCGCAACACGTTCTGTTCCTTGTCTACGCACACCAGTCCGTGCATCTGGTAAGATATGCCGATAGCCTTTATGTCTTCGCCTTTTACCGATGCTTCTGTCATTATCTTCTTAAGGCTGAGCTTTGCATTTTCCCACCACATCTGCGGGTCTTGTTCTGCCCATCCTGTCTTTACCGCAATAATCGGTGCTTCCTTTTCAGGGTAAAATGCCGATGCGACGCATACGCCGCTGTCAGCGTCAACCAACGATGCCTTGACTGAAGAACTTCCAACATCAAAGCCTAATAAATATCTGTTTGCCATATTCAGTATCAATTTATCATACTTAAATACGGATAAGGAAACGTTTTCCCTAACCTAAAAGCGTGTTTTTACATCTAAAGTAAGTTAAAAAAGCGATAGCGACGTGTCTTCATGCTCTGCGTGGCTGTCTTTCCCGTCGTCGTTGTCTTCGTCATAATCCTTGAAGTCGAACTGCAGCTGTCGCGATTCGCCCGACGTCAGACTGATGCGGTAAACGCCTCTTGTGTCGGTCTTTTCTATAATCGGGTCGGGCTGTCTGCTGCAGCGCAAGATGAAGTTGTTCACCTCTCGCCTTACGTCAGCCAGTTCAACGCAATTGAACAGCCCGTTGGCACGGTTGTAGACGTGCATGGCTATCTTCTTCACGCTGAGCCCCTTCTGCCCTGCTTCATTAAGAATGTAAAGTATTTCCCGTTCGTAGTTCATGACATGTTTTCCAACATCTGTAGTCTAAGATTATGCAGAGTCTGGCTGCGTCACAAGGCGAAAGCCAGAAAAGACAATAATAGCAAGCATAAAAAGGGCCGGTTAGATTAATCTACCAGCCCTTCTTGAATATCATTTCAACTAGATTAAGCTAATGTAATTTTGCCTTCAGCATCCTTAATCTTGCCCTCTTTGAAGAGCCAACCCATACCAAGCAGAGCTTCTTCTGTTGTAATCTTAGCTGCCTTTGCGATTTCAGCTACGCTAAGTGGCTTCTCAGCCGTAGCAAGAGCCTGATAAACATCACCTGCCTTAAAACCAACTGTTTCTGCGTTGATATCCAAGACTACCTTCTTAGCAGTACTCTTAGGAGCCGCTGCTTTCTTTGTTGCTGCTGCCTTTGGTGCAGCTGCCTTCTTAACTGTTTTACTTTCTGTCATAATTATTATTGCATTTAGATTGAACTTATTTCATATCAATCTCTTAATAAAGACGCTGCAAAATTAATAGTTTTCTTCAAGAAAGCGTTATTTTTTACAAAAGAAATTACTTTTTTATGGGCTTTTTACCCTACTTTTCTACTTTTCTTGATGTAAATCAACCTTTATCTGCAGTTCATCAAGCTGTTTTGCGTCAATTTCTGACGGTGCATCGAGCATTACGTCACGTCCGCTGTTGTTCTTCGGGAACGCTATGCAGTCGCGAATGCTGTCAAGACCTGCCATAATCGACACGAAACGGTCAAGACCGAATGCCAGTCCTGCGTGAGGTGGCGCACCATACTTGAAGGCGTTGATGAGGAAGCCGAACTGTGCCATTGCGCGTTCTGGAGTGAAGCCTAGAATGTTGAACATCTTCTCCTGAAGCTTGCCGTCATGAATACGCAGGCTGCCGCCTCCTACCTCAATGCCGTTGCATACAAAGTCGTAAGCCTTTGCACGAACTTTCTCCGGCTGTTCTTCCAGCAGCGGAATGTCATCGGGGTTAGGCATTGTGAACGGGTGATGGGTAGACATCAGTCGCTGCTCCTCGTCGCTCCATTCGAACAGAGGGAAGTCAATTATCCACAGGCACTCGAACTTGTTCTTGTCGCGAAGTCCAAGACGGTCGCCCATCTCCAGACGCAGAGTGCAAAGCTGCACGCGTGTCTTGTTTACGCTGTCGCCGCTCAATATCAGCACCAGGTCGCCGTCGTTTGCGCCTGTCTCTGCCTTTACCTTCTGCAGCACTTCAGGCGTATAGAACTTGTCTATGCTGCTCTTTACAGTTCCGTCTTCGTTGAACTTTATCCACACAAGGCCTTTCGCGCCTACCTGCGGGCGCTTCACGAAGTCTGTAAGCTGGTCTATCTGCTTTCTTGTATAGTTTGCGCATCCAGGCACACAGATACCGCCAATGTAGTTGGCATCGTTGAACACGGCAAACTCGCCTGTGCCTTTCAGCGTGTCCATAAGCTCCACGAACTCCATGCCGAAGCGAAGGTCTGGCTTGTCGCTTCCGAAACGGCGCATAGCCTCATGCCATGTCATCTGCTGAAGCTTTGCAGGCAAATCTACTCCACGCACCTCCTTGAACAGATGGCGTGCCATGTCTTCAAACAGGTCTATCACGTCGTCTTGGTCAACGAAAGACATCTCGCAGTCTATCTGCGTGAACTCTGGCTGACGGTCAGCTCTGAGGTCTTCGTCGCGGAAACACTTGGCTATCTGGAAGTAACGGTCGAAACCGCTCACCATCAGCAGCTGCTTCAGCGTCTGCGGGCTCTGTGGCAGCGCATAGAACTGTCCTGGGTTCATGCGTGAAGGCACAACAAAGTCGCGTGCGCCTTCAGGAGTGCTGCCTATTAATATAGGTGTCTCTACCTCAATGAAATCCTTTGAGTCGAGGAAATTGCGTATCAGAATCGTCATACGGTGGCGCAGTTCAAGATTCTTGCGCACAGCAGGGCGACGAAGGTCAAGATAGCGGTATTTCATTCTGATGTCGTCACCGCCGTCGGTATTGTCCTCGATAGTGAACGGAGGCGTAATGCTGTCGCTCAGCACATTGAGTTCAGAAACTATTATCTCTATGTCGCCCGTAGGCAGATTCTCGTTCTTGTTCTGTCTTTCGCTCACCACGCCCTTTGCCTGGATGCAGTATTCACGACCCAGCTTGTTTGCCGCAGCGCACAGCTCCACGTTGTCGTTCTCGTTAAAGACAAGCTGCGTGATGCCGTAACGGTCGCGCAGGTCAACGAATGTCATTCCGCCCATCTTGCGGCTGCGCTGAACCCAACCTGCAAGCGTCACTTCCTTGCCGGCATCAGAGAGGCGCAACTCTCCACACGTATTAGTTCTATACATAATTATTTAAAAATTACTTGTTTTTTATCTTTCGGAAAACCCTCGCGCCGCTGCAAGTTTAGCATGCTTGCAACAGCCTTGCGCTTTCGTAGATGCAAAATTACTAAAAATGAATGAATATGCAAATTTTAATTGTCCAAATTTATAAAATATATAGTGTGAGCCTGTCTTGACTCACACTATTGCTTTTACTTCCGAAAAAACAAACTGATATACTGATATTGTAATTTTAGATTGTCTTGTGCGTACCTTTTTTGTAAAGCCAGCCAATCCATTGCTTTTATATAAAACATATAGATGTGCAACCTATCTTGATTGAAAAGATAACGCAAAGAAATGAAACACGCAATGAGTCTTATGGTAAAACTTACGGTTCACCGAGATACTGCACAATCAGAGCGACCTGTTTTGGTGTGAGAGTCTTGTCCGATACGTGGTAATGGCATGCCTGCAGTTCTTTAAACAGTGGCAAGCATCGTTTTATCCAACGTGCCAGTTTGTTTGATGCCACGGCAGGGGTGGCATAGGGTGAATACATGAGCGCAAGCTCTTTCTTTGTGTAAGTCTTGATTTCCATAACTATATCATTTTCTGTTGAAAGTACACATGACTGAAGCATTTATCTTATTACAAAGATAACGCAAACCGAGAGCAGAATCGCCAAGCTCTCTTGAGCGTTTTGCCGAGGTGCAGCTTATCTTATACAAAGTTACTAAAAATTTCTCATATATGCAAATATAATGACCAGAAAATCAATGGTAAACAAATACAATAAACAACAAGCGGCTGTACCCTCTGGCACAGCCGCTTTTATTATTTGAATTTGCTTTTCAGCAATTCATCAAGTGATTACAAAATTCGTTTCATAAGAAATGATATAAAGGTTATTTTACAACGACCTTCTTGCCATTTACTATGAATACGCCATTCTGTAGTTTCTTGAGAGTCTTCATATTTCTGCCTACAGTCTTTCCGTCAACAGAGTATATAGTGAAGTTACCGTCAGCGTCAACGCTTACATTGCCGATTACGGTAGTCATTGTTTCCTCTACCGGAGCAGATTCTCCCTTGTCATAAAGTGCTGTTACAGAATACTTATGCACACCTTCAGGAACATCAGTGTCAGTGAAAGTAACAGTTTCCTTGTCAACAGTTCCTATCTTTTCACCGTCACGGTAGATGTTATATCCTACAGGAATATTCTCACCTGAACGATAAGTAATGTCATCAAGCATGAACACAAACGCATCTGGTGTCTTAGTGTTATGGTGTATAGCGAAATAATGTGCTCCTTCAGGTATCGTTACTTCTATATGATCCCAATTTGCAGAGCTAACGGTATATGTATCACCAATCTTCACGAAATCGAGAGTGTCTGTGCCGCTTACTGAATACAACACGTCAAATGTCTCAGGCAATGTCTTGCTTTCAGTATTCAGGTTATTAGCATAGAACGAAACTACCTGTTCCTCACCAGAGAGACGAGGACTAATAAGCCAGTCGCTTGTGTCATAGGTTTCACCTGTATTGGTATTACCACTATATATTGCAGCGGCATATTGCTCACCAGAGTGTGCTGCTACAGTAGGATTAGACTCTACAACGTAATTGAGTTCATAAGGATTGAACACGATATAAGCGAACGGTTCGTAACGGTGTTCATAAGCAACGCCTAAGAAGATGTTACCAGCTGCACCCTTGTCACCATCAACAGTACTCCAGTCGCCGAAGTCGTCTATAGTCCATGATGTATAGCTTTCAAAGTCGTCTGTAACTGTCTCTATTTCATATTCAGGAGCTACCCAATTAAGAACAACGTCGCCATCGCTTTCAGATGTTGTCAGGTTGGTTGGAGCAGCGTAACTTGATGCTGTCAATGCTGCAGTTACCGTAGCCTTGTTGTTTGTCTCGTCGCTATCGCTGTTGTAGACAATCTCTGCTGTCAATGTAACCTCGCTGTTCTGACTTGTAGATTCAGGAGTGTAATCGATATAGTAAACCGTACTAGCAAGAGAAGCCAATGATTCAGTAGCGTCAACAGAAGCAACCTCCTCGCCATCGGCATATACTTTCACTGTATAGTTACTTGCTGCATTTAGACCTTCGTTTATTACAGTGACGTTCAGAGTCTCTTTAGTACCCTTTGTCATTGATTCTGAAGCAGACAGATTCACCTTAAGGTCATTGTCATAAATGTCTCTGATGGCTATATCATCAATATATACAGGGTACAGAGAATTGCTTCCACCCTCGCCACGGAAACTGATAAGTACGTAAGGCAGTGACTTGTATTCTTCAGGGAACATCACAACCTCTCTTGTCCATCCGTTAATTTCAGAAACATTAGAGTAGTCTACTGTATACGCATCAATCTTTTCACCGTCAGGTGTTCTCATTTCGAGAGTGAACTTGAGCGGATTGTTTCTGAGTGATGAGTAGTGTGCAAAGACAACACCTGGATTTGTAGTGCCTTCCAGTGTATATTTACCTGAATTGAGCCATGCTATTTCTGTATCAGAATATTTGTAATAAGCGAACGAACCGCCGTCATTGTCGTATGAAACGTCTGTGGCAAGATCAAAGTATGAGTATCCTGAGCCAGAATATTGTATGTACCAGAAGTATGATGCTTCGCCTCCAGGCAGGCTTTCGTATGCAGGCAGGCTATATGGCGCACCCTCTATAATTGCTGAAGAGAATGCCACATCGCTTTGTCCAGCCTCGTTCTCTGCCATTACACCGAATTGTACCAGATCCTGTTCGCCTTCTGTTGTGTCAAAGTCATCAAGAGTACATGTATTATCACGTACACTCTCTATTCTGATTGTATCAACTGAAGTTCCGTCTACAAGAATGTTATATACGTGATATACAACGTTGTCAGGGTCTACCACACCACCGTTCACACCAGTCGAAGATACTTTGTCCCAGTTTAGTTCAACAGCAGTGAGACGGTCTGTAGCTGTAAATGACTCTACTGCCAATGGAATGTCAAGACCGACATAATGGGTAGCAGAAGCAGTACGTCCAGATCCATAGCTGTTTGAAGCAAGTATCTCATAGGTTACTGAGCCGTTTGTGCCAACATTGTCCTCAAATGACAGAGTTGAGCCAACTGTAGGATTATCGAATGTCTTTACTACCTCACCACCGCGAGAAACGGTAATTGTTGTAATCTCTGAGAGTGTTGTGCCATTGCAGTTCTTGTCCGGAGCATTGAAACTTACAGTCGCCTTAGAAGCGCCTGTAGCATCAGGAGTTATAGTGATTGTGTTCACTGAGTCCGGTGCATTTGTGTGATATCCACCCGTTACCTGAATGTCATCAAGATACAGGTAATACATGTTCTTGTCGCTTATAGCATGGAAACCTAAATACAAAGGCTGGTCTGTCTGTGGAATTAATGTACCGCTGTAGACAGTGCTACTGCCTGGCAGGGTTATTTCTGACAGCAGCACATCAGTCATGCCGTCTACCGTATTGTTCGTACCGTATTTCACTTCTATCTTCTCTGGATAAGAGCTTATTCTAGAACGTGCAGCGAACGATACCTCATAGATTCGGTCTTTTTCAAGTTTCAACGGTGCAGTAATAAGCCAGTCGTCAGCGTCGTTCTTTGAATTGTAGCTGTACTGCATCAATTTGTCAGACGAGTTGTATGTCCATGTATAACCATCGCCGTTGGCATCGATAATTGTATAGAGGTCTGTAGACGCCTGAGTATCGAATGACTGTGAATATGGAATGCTTAACGCGTCACCGAAGAAAGCGTTGTTTGATGTTGCCATCTCGCTAGTGTTCTCGCCACTTACGGCAACCACGCCATAATAATATGACTTGAGTTCGCCTGCCTCAAGAGTTTCAGAGAAAGAAGTCTCTGTCAATCCTGTTGCGACTGTAGTATTGTCTGGATATCTTACAACATTATATGTCAATGTGCCGATGTAGCCACCGTTTACACCTGTTGTAGGAGCTGTCCAAGTCAGATTTGCAACACCTGTAGTTGAATCTATAGTAAGATTAACGTCAGTTGCCGGCATCGGAATATCGCTACCTACGTATTGGTTAAGTACAGCTCTGCTTCCGTTGCCGCTCTCATTTGAGAACACGACTACGAATATCTGCTGACCGCCAATAACGTCAACGCTTACCTGTACGCTTTCGCCTGCACTTGCCTTGCCTGTAGCTATCGCTCCATTAAGAGAATATACAGTGTAGTCCATTTCTCCGCTCAAGGCAGAGCCGCCCACTGTCTGTGAAGGAGCAGTAAATGCTATTGTGCCGGCAGTAGAACCGCCATTGAATGTAGCTGTAAGGTTGGTAGCTGCTGCAGGAGCGCTTTCGCTTGGTGTAACTGCTGCCTGTGGCATCATCAGACCATAAATCTGCTCACGATACGGGAATTCACCGATAACGCTTACTTCTGCTGTTTCCAAATTAACTGTTACCAGTTCTGAAGTCTTGTCACCGAGGAATGCAGCCCAATAAAACGTATTTGTTTCCTGGTCTATCTCACCGCTCTGCAAATAATAAGAGCCAGAACTTGAAGTAAGGTCAAGACCTGTAGAGCCCACCAAAGTCTCTTCTCCAGTATTTACATTGATTTTATAGAGATTACCGTCACTGGCAACTCCATAAAGGATTCTTTCCTTTGAAAGTCCCAAAGCAGCATACAACTTGTCTGTAGTGCATATCTTTGTTCTTGTCAAAGTGTTGTAGTCTATTATACCCAACTCATATCCGTCAAGAGTAGAATTGTAAAATTCGCCGAATACGGTACCTGTAGCCAAATCGACTGCAGTCTCCAATGCAGCCAGACTCAAATCGCTTACAGACGCTCTTGAACCAATCTGTTCCCATGTGTTTGCATCGAATACCGAATGATAAAGATACGCACTACTATATGATCTACTGAGATACATAGAGTGGAACTTGCCGTCTATGAGCGCACTTCCTCCGTTGGCTCTTAAATTGCTGCTCAATCCCAATGAATCGATTGTCAACGGTGATGAAGCATTGAAAGAATAAACACCGTATTGGTTGCCTGTAGTTTCCCAATCAGAACGGAACACAACGTTACCCCAAAGTTCACGACCGTCAGCAGTCTTGAATATCGCTTGGTTCGCCTTGCGTGACTTATTTCCACTATTAGTTACAGCGTTCTTTGATGAAACGAGTTTAGATGAAGGGCTATTGGAGTCATCTTCACCGCAGAACATAATGATCTTGTCCAATGCAGGGAAATTGTTTTTCTCAATGATCCTTTCATCAATCTTGTCTTCACGAAGTTCCTGAATCGCGGAAGTCGAACGAACCTTCTGATTGCCAGCGCTTTTGCTTTGGGCTGACGCCAAAGGGCAATGACAATATGACAGAGCAATTATCATTGCACACGTTAGTAAAGGTTTTCTCATAAATAAAAAAATGTAAAATAATAGTTATTACCTAATTTTGTGCAAAATTAGCTTTTTAATTTAAAACCACAAAGCATTTTGACAAAAATCACACTTATTAGTCGATTTGGAATACTAAATTCCACTTTTTCTATGTTTTTCTTTCAAATGGAGTATAGCCAATTGTTAAATAATAGGTATATTCTATAGCATAGTCTCCGAAGGTCTACGACCATCCGGTATAGAAAGTTCGCCCCTTTCAGGGACGGTGGCGTGTAAGTGATTATAAAATCTGCAGGTCTACGACCAGCAGTTACAGAGAGTTTGCCCCCTTCGGGGACTAAACAGCACGCCAAAAGTTAAACATAAAACTTTTGGGATATTTTTGTCATGACTATATACCTTTCTGATCTTTCCAAAAGATACAATTTCATACAAGACCTCCTCCCATTTTGTGACAATATTCTGTCATATCTGCCACTGCAGATGCAAACGACTGTGTATGTAGATAGTCATAATGCCTGTCGGCAAAACTTATGCCCTTATAGCGTTTCAGATAGTTGAAGGCCTGCTTGAAGTTTAGTCCATGATGCTCTCCAAATTCAGAGATAAATATCACTGCCCACTCCAGTTTATCTTTAATATCGTGTTCCATAAACAATTTTACTTTAATTATAAGTTTGTCCTATCATCAGATCAGCTGTTTTAAATATTTTGCAGAGGCGCAGCTTATCTTATATTATACAAAGTTAATAAATAATTTCCATATATGCAAATATAATGACAAGAAAATCAAGTGATTATAACAGAGTTTCCGACTGGCTCCATTCAACTTTTCTTTTTCTTGTTTCATGCCGTTTCAGTAGTTCGGAAATTCCGAACTACTGAGATCTTCATTATCTCCGTAAAGCAGTTGTTTCAGTTCTTCTTTCGTCGGCAAGTAAGTCATATACTTCGCTGCAAATATCTGCTTCTCGTCTTGTGGCAGCGTGTATTCAACCACAGCGTCATTCTTCTCTGCACACAGCACGATACCCACAGGCGGATTGTCACCCTGATTCATCAGCTCGCGGGTGTAGTAATTCACATACATCTGCATCTGTCCGAGGTCTTGATGAGTGAGTTCATCTATCTTCAAGTCAATCAACACGTAACACCGTGCCGGAATATTATAAAACACAAGGTCGATATAGAAATGCTGGTTGTCTAATGTAATGCGCTTCTGTCGTGCCACAAAGCAGTATCCACGTCCCAATTCCAGAAGGAAATGCTGCAACTTGCTGATCAACATCTGTTCCAAGTCGCCTTCCAAGAAATGTTCTCCCTGCTTGATGCCAAGAAACTCCAATACGAAAGGGTCGTGGATAATTTCACGAGGCGAAAGAGGCTTAGGCTCGTTTGTCTGTATCTCTGCCCTGACAGTCTCCTTGTCACGGCTGGCAAGCATACGCTCATAATATAGCGTGTTGATTTGACGCTCCAACTGTCTTGTGCTCCAGTTTTCAGCCACACATTCATTAATATAATAGTTACGCGCCTCATCGTTTTGTACTGTAAGTAGAGCACGCCAATGTGTCCAACTCAATTGGTCACGCAGTGCGTGACCTTTTGGATAAGACAGATAGAACTGTCTCATAATCTTTAGGTTAGTTACCGTAAATCCACCTCCGTATTCTGCCATTAGCCGTTTTGAGAGAGACGATATCACCCCTTTCCCATATTCCGCACGAGCCTTTCCTCGCTGCTCGTACTCCACAATATATTTCCCCACCTGCCAATAGGCGTTTACGGTTGTGGAGTTCACTGCACGTGATATTTGTCTGCGTGCCTTGTCAAGCATCTGCTTGATTTGTGCAAACAGTTGTTCTTCTCCTTTGCCTTTCGGCGTCAGTCCTTCATTCTTTTCCATAGGAATAGGAATCATAGTTTCTTTTATATTCTGATTGCTTCATCGTTTACTCATTCACTAATAGATTGAGCGTTATGCCGAGGTACTACTTACATGCCACTTATGACTGGTTTGTCATGACTACACACCTTCTGATTTCTCCAAAATCTTGCCGAGGGTGTAATCCATCTGTGCCATCATATACTCCTTGCCTTCATACTCGTAAGTGATACAATTATCGTTTTCATCTGTAAGAATCACAATAGCTGCGTCAATTACCTCTACTATTATATAGGGTCGTTTGCCAGAATACGCACCTGTCAACAGCTTTATTGCGTCGTATTTCACAGGCACAACATCCACCTCACCTTCTTGTGGCAAATCCGCATCATTCACATACTCCTTGCCGTCGCAGACATAACGGATATACTTTTTTGAATTCAACGGCGTTACATCTCTACATTCGTGAGTCTTAGTTCCTGCAACTATCTCATCGAAATATTTCTGCTTAATGCTTAGTGTCAGCACTTTCATATTATTCAAACTCATTTTTTATTTCGTCTTCTTTGAAAAATTCTTTTAATCGCATAACAAGCTTCGAATCACCATTTTCATCATTATCATAATAGCCACTATAGGATGGATGATAAGTAAACAGCAAATCTATTGTCCTAATTACTTTTCCATTTTTCATTATTGTAACCTTATGCCAA
>JAUNIZ010000303.1 GCA_030523165.1 Prevotellaceae bacterium | reverse complement strand
ACCATATAGGAATGGTAATCTTTTTCTTTTTCTGCCATTTCAAGGCTTTTAGTAAAATATTTCATGGCTTGAGGAAAATTGTCCTCTTCATATAATACTAATGCCTTTTTTATTAAAGCTGCACTTTGTGTTTGGGTTTCAGCATGTGTCGCTGAAACTATAAAAATCAATGTTATAAAGAAAATATACTTGAGTTTCATTTTGTATCCAATTATGTGGCAAAAGTAATAAATATGTTATAAATAATCGAATAAACATCTAAAAAGATATGATTTTAATTACAATTCAAGAATTGTAACAAAGAAACATGCTTTTATAACGGCAATTTTAAAAAAGATACATAATTTTGCATACAACATAAAATATTTGCTTATGATACGTAAATTTATACTTTTATTTTCACTTTCTATCGTGGTCTTTAGTTCAATAGCGCAAACACGCAATAGAAATATTGTACTTATAGAAGAATTTACTAATACTGGTTGCGGTCCTTGCGCCAGCTATTCGCCGACATTAGATACGGTAATAAGTTATCGTCTAGGTGAAGTAATTGCAATTAAATATCATGGATCATACCCAGATAGAAATGATCCGTTCTATCTTGATCAACAGACAGATATAGACAAGCGTATCGCTCTATATGACATTAGCGCATATCCAACAACTATAATGAATGGCGATGAAATCGGAAATTCTATGTCAGGAGTTGTATTGGGCAATTATATCACTTCGTATCTGGAAGAAGAACGAAACTATGACATAAATGTTAATTCATCAGTCTCAGACCATAATCTTAGTGTTTCAGCAACGGTGGTGCCAGTAACAGATGTGGCGGATGCCTCAAATATTCGTCTTTTCATCGTTCCAATAGAAGAGTTTTACGAATCTTCTACAGCATATTCTAACGGTGAAACGGAGATGCGTTATATAATGCGACGTATGCTTCCTAATGCAGATGGCTATGCCATTGGCTCTGCTCTTGTGGCTGGAACTGAATATAATTATGAGACTTCATGTTCACTTTCAAATTTTGAAAACGAAAATCAACTTGGTATAGTAGCTTTTCTTCAAGATATGTCAACAAAGAAAATACTTGCTACAACATATATACCGCGTAAGGCTTCAGGCAATGATAAGATTGAACTGATGAATTTTGAGGATACTCCTGATTATATTTGTACTCCTAACTATTATGGTTTAGCAACATTCCGTAATTCTGGAGCAAATATAATTACCAGTGCAAAACTTAATATTGATGTTAACGGTACTGTTAAGACCTACGATTGGACAGGAAATCTTGACTATCTTGATAAGGCGACAATTAATATTGATAACTTTACCGGATTCACGCTTAATAGCAACGGAAACAATAATGTAAGCGTTTATTTTTCCGATATTAATGGAACTGATAATAAAAGTAACGAGTTTAATCTCTCTTTCAGTAATGCTATTCAGGCAAAAGGAGCTGTTCAGCTTAGAATATATACCGACCGAAAACCAGAGGAAACAACATGGAAGCTATTGAATTCTGCTGGTGATGTAGTTGAAGAAGGTGGTCCATACGAAAATGCCCGCACTTTCTATGAGCATAACTTCAGCCTTTCTTCTGACGATTGCTATATGATAGAATTCTACGATGCTGGCGGTGATGGTATTGTTGGTAACTATGGAAACGGTTATTATCAGCTATATCAACTAAATTCTGATGGTGGTAAGACACGTTTGGGACAAGGTTATTATGACGGATCATATTATAATCTTAACTTTAATCTTGATGAAGCTGACTCTACATTGGGCATTGATGAGATAGTTAGTGAATTGAACGCAGATACCAAAGTGTGTATATATGATATTTCTGGTAATCTGTTGTTAAAAACAACTTCAGAAGGACTAAAGACAACAGATGTGTCTAAATTAGGACATGGAGTTATGATAATCAGTATTAATGACGGAAATAAAGAATGCGTCAGAAAAATAGTCAATAAATAAATGACTGGTTATATTGACAAATACTTCATTGTGAAATTAGATTATTTGTGTATTCAATAACAATAGGATTATGAAATCAATTGTCATATCTCTGTTTCTCGCATTTGTCCCTTTTGGGGTAATGGCTGATGATAATACCGGTAATATTCGTCGACCTGTATTGGTAGAAGAATTTACCAATACGGCTTGTTCGCCATGTGCCGCATTTGCTCCGACATTAGATTCAGTATTACGACATAGAATGAATGATGTTGTGCCTATAAAATATCATAGCAATTATCCAAGTAGCCGTGATCAGTTTTATCTTGCAGCACGTGCAGACATGGATAAACGTATGGATTATTATAATGTTACAGGCGTACCAAGAATAATCTTTAATGGTAGTGTAGGAATAGCAGATAAGAGATATGTAGATACACAGCTAGATATTGCATTGCAAGCTGAAAAAAAGATGGATATGGAAGTCAATGCTACTTTCATTGACCATGTGCTGACTGTTTCAACAGATGTTACTCCATTGAATGATATCGATAATAATAATTTAAGATTGTTTGTTGTTGCAGTTGAAGAACAGATTACTTTAGATGAACCTGTAAGCAATGGTGAAGAAGATTTCTATTATACGGCGCGTAAAATGTTGCCTGATGCAGATGGTGTATCTTTAGGTACGACTCTTGAAGCAGGAAAAACTTATTCTTCAACAGTTAGTGCTACATTGGATAATTTTATAGATGAGAATCAGTTGGGTATTGTCTGTTTTGTGCAGGACATAGAGACAGGAGAGGTTTTTGAGACTATTTATACACCACGTCCTACAGGAAGCGATGATGCAGCAAAGATTCTTTCTGTAGAAAATACACCAGATAAGATATGTGTTCCTAATTTTTATTCCG
>JAUNIZ010000302.1 GCA_030523165.1 Prevotellaceae bacterium | reverse complement strand
GCCAAATGAACAATGCAAGCTTGCTTGTACATTGTCATGGCGAGAAAAAGTGCGCACAGCGAATAGTGATTAGTGAATAGTGAATAGTTGGCGCAGACGCGACTATTATTTAAGTTATAAGTTTAATGTGTAGAAGCAACAAGGCTATTGTCTTTAACTACCTTAACTCCTTTGACTCCTTTAACTACCTGTTCACAAATGTACTATTTACTATTCACTCATCACTATTCACTAAATTTCCTCTTCGCTTCTTCGTAGCTATCCAAACTCCCGATGTCGAATCTATGTCCTGGCATTTCCCATGCATGCATTTCCGTTCGTTCACAGAGATAGTGGGCAAGGTTACCGGGAGCGTCGAAGCCACAGCCGTGGTTCATGCAGTCTTTTATTAGAGGAAGGTCACTCTTCTTGTATATATAGAAAGGAGGCACAGCCCAGTTGCTCACTGGTTTCTCCGGCTTCTCCTGCATCTCCAGCACCTTCATGTTGTCGTCTACAGCTATCACACCGGTACGCTGCAGGCGTTCCATTCTCGGCTCGTTGTGGCACATTATCATTGACGTACCTTTTTCCTTGAAGCTGTCCACGAAACCACGGAACGAGAAGTCAAGGATATTGTCTGCAGCAATGACAAGGATATCCTCGTCCACGTTACATTCGTTTATTGCAAGCAGAAGGTCTTTTACTGCACCAAGACGTGTCTCGTTCGTCTCCGTTCCGTCGTCTATGATACGGATTGGACAGCGTGTATTCACCGTCTTTGCCCACTCCTCGAAATGCCTTACAAACTTGTGGTTGCTTACTATTATATGCTCGTTTATCTCCTCTATTCCGTCAATGTCAGCTATCAGGCGTCCCAATATCGAACTCTCCCCTATCTGCAACAACGGCTTCGGAAAATTCTCTGTCAGAGGATACAGACGAGTCGCGTATCCTGCTGCTATTACTATATTCTTCATATCTGATTATTTTAAAAAATTATGTGTTGGTTACATCAATACAAACTTCCGCGTCAGCGCCTACTATTCACTCATCACTATTAGTTATTCACTAGCAAAGATGTACTATTCACTTTTCACTATTCGTTATTCACTAATTAGTCGCGTCTGCGCCAACTATTCACTATAAACTATTCACTAACGTATTGTTCACGAACAATACGTTCTCATCACTTGTTCAGCAATCTTCTCCCAGTCATACTTAGACATGTCATAATTGACTTTAGTAGCTGGAGCATCGACAATGCGCTGGAGTTTCTTAGCAAGAGCATCAATGTCACCAACAGGGAAATAGCAGTCAGGGTTCAATCCCACTTCCATATTTGCAGGAATATCACTGACAATGACTGGCACGCTGTAGCTCATTGCCTCCAGCAATGCTATTGGCAGTCCTTCATGACTTGACGGCAGACAGTAGCAACGGCAGTTAGTAAGCAGAGAATGTAGCTTCTTACCCTTTATGAATCCTGTCAGCACTACCCCATTCTGCTTTGCCTTTTCTTTCAGACTGCGTGAATAATCATCCTCAAAGTCCGTATCACCAGCAAGCACAAGCTTCATGTCAGCGTCTTTCTTAATCTTTGAGAATGCCTCCACCAGATGATGCAGGTTCTTTTCAGGCACAAAGCGGCACATGCCCAGGACATACTTACCCTTCTCTATGCCTAGTTCTTCGAAGTATTCAGGATAGTCGCAAATCTCAGGTTCCGAAACACCGTTATATATCAGATGCACATTCTTTGTGCGCCCATACTTACGAGCTATCAGGTTCTTGATGACGTTAGATATCACTATCACATCATCGGCAAACATACACCCCATACGTTCCCCGAACTTCAGCATTGTCTTGGCAGCGAATCCCCATTTGTCACGGTCATAGTCAGGACCATGATGCGTGAACACCACCTTCATGCCGAGTAGTTTTGCGTATGGCGTAAGCATAGCAGGACCAATGGCATGTATATGCAGTATGTCTGCCCCAAGAGCCTTCGCCTTGTTTATGGCACGGAACGTATGTATTATAGCCTCGAACGATTTCTTCTTAGGCGTTTCCACATCAACGAGCTTCACACCCTTGTATTCCGTCAGCGAGTCCTTCACATAGCTCTTGCGCCTTATTATAGTAACGTCGGCACCAGAAGCGGCAATACGAGGAAACAGCTCTTCACAATGCGTCTCCACGCCACCCATAATATCCGGGATGCCACGTGTACCTGTAACAACGATTTTCATATAAAATGTTTTTATGTAATGAGAATCAACAAAAAAATATTACCTTTGCATCAGTAACATTTATATGCCACAATGAAAATATACATTAACTCAGGTCTTCGAAGATGGCCATAAGCGTAGCTTTCATAACTGCTGGTTATAGACCTGCAGAAACAGCCATAGAATTGACAGTGTAACTTTTGAAATATAAACGCCATGATACAAAATACATTATTCAGACAATGTCTTGCATCAATTCCGCAAGAACAAAAGGCACAATTCGACTTGTCATTTGGATTGGCAGAAAGAATCAGTGAGGTCTTAAAAGAAAAAGGACTTTCACAGAAGGATTTTGCCAAATTACTCAATAAACGTGAATCAGAAGTATCCAAATGGCTGACAGGACGTCATAACTTCACAACTAAAACAATTTCTCTTATAGAAGCAACTTTGGATTGCAAGCTAATAGAAATAGTGCATAAATGAAAATGAAAGAAAAGATAAAAGAATCTTTTCAGTATGTCTTTATCATACTGCTCTCCTGCGTATCTGCCCTCTACCTTCTTATCTGTGGCAAAAGAAAAAAGTAACTATTGTCCTTGCGCAGCCCAACTATTCACTATTCGCTTCACGCACTTTTTCTCGCCATGGTAAAGATTAAGCAAGCTTATCTTTACTCATTTGGC
>JAUNIZ010000050.1 GCA_030523165.1 Prevotellaceae bacterium | reverse complement strand
CTTTATAGAAATCGTATAAAGGGTGTTTTGCAATGAAAAAAAGCCTTTTTTATTGCACACTTTATTATATCACCGTATAATACACTGTCTGTGAGCGTTTTACAATTGCACACATTTTAGGGCACTTTTTCGCACTTCATGATTTTAATTTCAAAAACCGCTGAATATATGCGTCAAGGGTTTGACACTTTGAAAGCATATCTACAAAAACCCCGTCATTATGTTTCCGTATATTGAAATCATAGGCAACAAACAATATATAATAAACCTCCGATTTGACTACAATACATGCAAATATAGACGTTATGCTTTTTTATTGTCATATCTGTTGCATATATCATATTTTTTCACTAAGTTTGCAGAAACAACAATTGCCGATGAAAATACTGATAGTAGAGGACAACGCCGACCTGCGTGAGGTTATCGCACGCTCACTGACAAAGGAACGGTATGTGGTGGAGACAGCCGAGGACTATTCTACGGCGCGTACCAAGGCTTTTGTCTATGAGTATGACTGCATATTGCTTGACATAATGCTGCCAGACGGCAATGGTCTTGACCTGCTGAGAGAATTTGCAAAGCGAGGGAAACACGTAAACGTGATAATACTTTCAGCGAAAGACTCTATCGAAGACAAGGTGAACGGACTTGAATTAGGTGCTGACGACTACTTGCCAAAGCCGTTTCATCTCGCTGAACTCCATGCCCGTATACGCAGCATAATGCGCAGACAGAAGCGCAAGGGCGAGAACATCATTAAGCTAGGCAATGTCAGCATATATCCAGACACGTTCTCTGTGGAAGTAAACGGCACTCCGCTCGATATAGTCCGCAAGGAGTACGACATTCTATATTACTTGTTTAACAGACCTGGAAGACTTGTAGAGAAGCAGACTCTGGCGGAAGCCGTTTGGGGAGACAGTATCGACCAGGCTGATAACTTCGATTTCATATACGCGCAAATGAAGAATCTCCGCAAGCGACTGACAGCTGCCGGGGCAAGTATAGAGATAAAAACAGTTTACGGGTTCGGCTATAAACTCGTTGAAAAATGAAACTGCAGACCGTCCTTACATTCCGTCTGTCAATGCTCAAAGCGGTGTTGATAACCGTTTGGGCTGTATTTTTCTACTTCGCCGTCATGGACAAGATAAACGAAGAAATGGATGATTCGCTCATGGACTATGCCGAAACGCTCATCATGAAATACCTTGCCGGAGAGCAGCTGCCTGCCACTTTCAACGGAACAGACAACCGCTATTATCTTCACCAAGTGTCAGACAAGTTTGCAAAAACACACGAACACATACGTTACTATGACGAGGAAGTCTACTTTAACGACATGAACGACTATGAACCGGCACGCAAGATAGCTTACATATTCATAACCGACGACAACCGCTATATGCAGCTTGTGGTCTTTACTCCTACCATTGACAAGAAAGACCTTAAGCAAGCGATATTCTATTGGCTTGTTGCACTCTATGTGCTGATAATACTTGGAGTGTTCGGAGTGAACTTCTGGACAGTAAGAAAAAGCATGAAACCGCTGCACAAACTGCTGAAATGGCTCGATGAATACAAGCTTGGCAACAACAGCAAACCGCTTGACAACGATACGGACATTACGGAATTCAAGAAACTGAACGCCGCCGTAAAGAGCAGCACAGAGCGCAATGAACGGCAGTATGAGCAGCAGAAAATGTTCATAGCCAACGCATCGCACGAAATGCAGACACCTCTTGCGGTGATACAGAACCGCCTTGAGATTCTCTTGGAAGACGAAAATCTCACCGAACAACAGCTTAACGACATTGTGAAAACGCTTCACACGCTGAAAAGCCTTACCGCAACAAACCGCTCTCTCCTATTGCTCTGCAAGATAGAAAACGGTCATTTTACCGACCTGAAGCATATCTCCATAAGCGAAAAGATAGAGCGTATGCTTCCTGACTATGAGGCAATCTATGCGTACAAAGGTATAACCGTTGAGAAAGACATATCGCCCCTATATTTTGAAATGGACGAATCGCTCTCCACTACGCTAGTTGGCAATCTCCTTAAAAACGCCTTTACGCACAATATAAACGGCGGAAGCATTGTCATTACCATACGCGAGAATCTCCTGGAAATAAGAAATTCGGGAGTAAAAGAGCCGCTCGACGATAACAAGATATTCGACAGTTTCTATCATACAGCAGGAAAGAAATCGTCGACAGGGCTTGGTCTGGCACTAGTAAAAGCAATCTGCCGACTGTATAACCTAGAAATTAAATATCAATATGTGCAAGACATGCATGTCTTCCGCGTATCTATAAACAAAGAAAAAAGAGACTTATAAAATTATATACACTATATATATAATAATGTATAGTCATATTTTAATTATCAAAACATGTCACGACAATGACAAACGAAGATAGTCAAGAGAAGAAAGACGAGATGTTTATGCGCAAGGCAATAGCCGAGGCGGAAGCGGCGAAAGCATCCGGTGAAATCCCGATAGGTGCGGTTATTGTATGCAAAGACCGCATAATATCCCGTGCGCACAACCTTACCGAAACCCTATGCGACGTCACTGCACATGCTGAAATGCAGGCAATAACATCCGCAGCGAATGCTCTCGGCGGCAAATACCTTACCGATTGCACTCTGTATGTTACCGTAGAGCCATGCCCCATGTGTGCCGGCGCAATCGGATGGGCACAAATTAAACGCATCGTATATGGCGCCTCAGACGAAAAAAGAGGCTTTATAAAATATGCTCCAAACGTTCTTCACCCGAAGGCAACAGTCACCTCAGGCGTCCTCGAAGCCGACTGCCGTTCCCTTATCCAGCAGTTCTTCAAGGATAAACGAGGCTAAATGCAAAAGAATAAAGGATTAATTGCAGAATAATAAAGTATTTATATAAAAATAAACCTATGCCTTTCAATGCGAAAAGCATAGGTTTATAATATGGGAAACATAGTTTTACGTTATCGAAAACGCAAGGTCTATTTAACCTGAACAACCAGATATTTGCTTGTACTCCAGAACAATTGAGGATTGGTAATGCGCAGCACGTACTGGTCTTTGGCGTCTGTCGTAAGCGTATAGCTGCTTGACGGATGCATTGTAAGCAACTTCGCAGACTTAGAATAAAGCTTTATTTCCTTGTCTACACGTATGTCTATCTTCGTGAAATAGTTCTTGTTGAAGTTCGACTGAAGCACCTTTCCGTTTACAAGAATATTCTGTTCCTTCAGCTCCTTCTTTGTTCCGAACACATACCAAGCCGTATTCAACTGCTTGTCCTGCGTGTTTATCGTATTGGTCTTCTGCTCGCTCTCGCCCTTAAGGTTAGTTACATCAGTGCTAAGCGACGATATTGTCTGGTCAAGCTCTGCTATATGGATGTCCTTAGCCTCAAGTTGCGCTCTCAGATCCTTAAGCTCGTTGTCCTTGTCTTCAAGCTGCTTCACAAGATTGTCGATAGTTCTCTTCAGTTCTTCTCCATTGACTGTACTTTCGCGAAGCTGCTGGCGCAACTTGTTTATAAGCTCTTTGTTCTGCGAAAGACGCTGCTGAATGAACTGGATATTCTCCCTTATGCGCTGCGCCTTGTCGCTTCCCTCGCCTTCTTTAGCAAGGTTTACTCTGTTTTCCGCTTCGTTAATCTGCCTGAATCCCTCCTCAATGTCATTGAAAATACCCATCATGTCATTGATTTCGTTGTCCTTCTGTTCGATTATTTTCTGCAAGGAATCCGTTTGATTAACCTGTTGCGGGTTCACGTCAGTCTTCTCGTTCTTACACGCAGTAAGCGCTAACAGGCATACTGCACAATACAATACCTTCTTCATAACTATAATTTATTAGGTTTATGTTCTTTTGTTTCTTTTCCTGCCACTACTATAACGAATTCGCCGCGTGGCGCTGTCTCCTTGAAATGGGCTATCACTTCAGCCAATGTACCCCTCACGCTCTCTTCGTGTATCTTGGATATCTCCCGGCAGGCGCTTACTTGTCGATCTTCACCGAAATATTCCGCAAACTGCTGTAGCGTCTTTAGCACACGATAAGGCGATTCATAGAATATCATTGTACGCGTTTCTTCTTTCAGACTTTCAAGCCTTGTCGCCCTTCCTTTCTTCTGTGGTAGAAAACCTTCAAAGCAGAAACGGTCGCACGGAAGTCCCGATGACACTATCGCAGGAACAAATGCCGTAGCTCCGGGAAGGCATTGCACCGTAATGCCCGAATTAACCGCTTCACGTATAAGAAAGAATCCTGGATCGCTAATACCTGGTGTTCCTGCATCGCTTATCAACGCTACCGTCGCACCAGCCTTAAGGCGCTCTACTATGCCCGATGTCGTTCCGTGTTCATTGAACTTGTGATGCGACATCAGTTGGTTCTTTATTTCAAAATGCTTCAATAGGATACCTGATGTACGGGTATCTTCCGCAAGAACCAAGTCTGCCTCTTTCAATATACGAACAGCCCGGAACGTCATATCTTCCATGTTGCCCACAGGGGTGGGTACTATATATAATAAGCCCATAGTCAGTACAAAGATAATGCAAACCGAACGCAATCAAGATTGTTTGAGATTGCAGAGGTGCCAGTTATCTTATTGCAAATATAGTTAAATAATAACCGATAGCAAAAAAAAGCCTTAATTCTTTGCAATTTTTAAAACGTCTTTGTAAATTTGTGGCGAAATGTATAATAATTCAATTGGCGAGGCACACCGTCCAGGCAGAATAGAAGTAGTGTGCGGCTCTATGTTTTCCGGTAAGACTGAAGAACTTATCAGACGTCTGAAGCGTGCGGAGTTTGCAAGGCAGAAAGTTGAGATATTCAAGCCTGCAATAGACACCCGCTATTCCGACGATGAGGTGGTAAGCCATGACAGACATTCCATTCCAAGTACGCCGGTAGAGACTTCTTCATCTATATTGCTCTTGTCTTCAGACATTGATGTCGTAGGTATAGACGAGGCGCAATTCTTTGATGAAGGACTGGTATCTGTATGCAACGAACTTGCAAACAGAGGTGTACGTGTTATTGTTGCCGGTCTTGACATGGACTTTAAGGGAGTTCCTTTCGGTCCAATTCCTGCTTTATGCGCCATAGCCGACGAGGTAACAAAGGTACATGCAATATGTGTAAAGTGTGGAGCGTTGGCTTACGTCAGCCATCGCCTTGTCGCAAACGACAAAAGGGTGATGCTTGGCGAACAGAGCGAATACGAACCTCTATGCCGTGAATGTTACCGCAAGGCCATAAACGAAGAGCGGAACAAGGACAGACAATAGATTATTATACGAAAAATATATATGACTTCTCTTACGTTTATAATAATAATATACGAGAAATATAAGTAACTTATCTTACGTTTATAATAATAATATTTTGGAGGAACAGTTGTGATGTGGGAAGACAAAATAACCTTTGACCGGTTCATACGCTGGTCCCTGATTTTCTTGCTGGTAGTAGCGATAATGTTTACAATGAATTATCTAAGCGGTGTGCTGCTTCCATTCTTCATTGCATGGCTATTTGCATATCTTCTTTATCCTATTGTCAAATTCGTTCAGTACAAGCTTCATGTTCCGACAAGGGCATTGTCAATAATAGTGGCATTGATTTTCGTCATTGCCGTAATAAGCGGAGTGTTCTATCTTATTATTCCTCCTATGATAGAACAGTTCGAGAAACTGGGCGATGTGATGTCACGCTATCTCCATCAAACCACTCAGATAGACAATTTCCCTAAGGCTATCCAGCAATGGCTTGACGAGAACAAGGCTGATGTGCATAAGTTCTTCAAACAGAAAGACGTATCTGATGCAATAAAGTCTGCAATGCCTAAGTTCTTCAACATGATTGGACAGACGGCAAGCATAATAATAAGCATAGTAGCATCACTCATTACATTGTTGTACATGTTCTTCATTCTCCTTGACTATGAATATCTTACAACAAACTGGATAAAGATATTCCCGAAGCGTGTACGTCCGTTCTGGATAGCGCTGATGAATGATGTAGAACGAGAACTAAACAATTACATCCGCGGTCAATCCCTCGTAGCTCTTAGCATGGGCATACTTTTCTGCATCGGCTTTACTATTATTGATTTCCCAATGGCAATAGGCTTAGGCATTCTTATAGGAATACTTGACCTTGTTCCATACCTGCATACATTCGCGTTAATCCCTACGGCTTTCCTCGCCTTGCTCAAAGCTGCAGACACAGGACAGAACTTCTGGATAATACTTGCCGGGGCGGTTGCCATATTCTGTATAGTGCAAGTGATAATAGACATGATTATTACACCTAAGATAATGGGAAAGGCTATGGGACTTAACCCTGCTATTTTACTTCTTTCTTTGTCCGTATGGGGCACACTGTTAGGCTTCATAGGCCTTATCATCGCCTTGCCTCTAACTACCATTCTAATAGCATATTATCAGAGATATGTGACTAAAGACAAGGAAATCAATGATGAAATTTTGGAAAATAAAGAAAAAAGCGACAAATAATTTGGCTGTTTGACAAAAAAGTAATACCTTTGCACTCGCTTTACGAAAGTATTGCACATCGGAGATCCGTTAGCTCAGCAGGTAGAGCACAACACTTTTAATGTTGGGGTCTTGGGTTCGAGCCCCAAACGGATCACCAAAGAAAGTCTTCAGCAATGAAGACTTTTTCTTTTTAAAGTTGTATATTGTCGCTGATAAATGTTTCAAGGAAAGATATTATATAACAACACAAATTTATAGAAAAGAAACAACAAAAAAAACAGTATGAAGAATTTTAAGTATTTGCTAAGCATGTTAGCCCTGTCTATGGCTATTCAGAGTATGGCGCAGAAGGGCGTTGGCAATCAGTTTCTAGAAGATCTGAAACAGAATACGAAGGTGGGCGGATACGTCATTACCCGATATAACTACAACGATCGTGCTGGCCAGGACAAGAACGGAGGTTTCGACTTCCAGTACGTTCGCGCCTATGCCGAGTCACGCGTGCTCGACGACTTCTACTTCAAGTTGCAGATGCAGATAAACGGTGCACCTGCGGCAAGCGGAGAAAACAGGCCACGCATGCTTGACGCCTTTATCGAGTGGCAGAAGTATAAGTTTGCCCGCATCAAGATAGGGCAGTTCGACCGTGCCTTCTCTATGGAGGTGCCATTCAATCCATGGGATGTCGGTTTTCACGACAATGCTCAGGTCATAAACATGCTAGGCGGTATGACCGACCGCGTTGGCGAACACTATTGCAACGGACGCGACATGGGAGTGCAAGTGCAAGGCGATTTCCTGCCAGTAGGCAAGGACAAGCACGACTTTATTCACTATCAAGTGGGCGTGTACAACGGACAGGGCATCAACCACTCCGATGCCAATAAGAACAAGGACCTAATGGGCGTGCTGCAATTCAAGCCCTTGAAGGAGTTGGCTATCGGTGTTTCTGGATGGACTGGCGACTACACGGCAGATGGCATCACAGTAGACCGCAACCGCTGGGGCGTGGGCATTGATTACGAATCAGACTGGGTGTTCCGCACGGAGTACATATCAAGCCAAGGCCATAAGATAAGCGACTACGACACTACCACTGGACAGCTGAAAAGCGATGCTGGCAGCGACGGTGCCGATGGATGGTATGTGGCACTCGGTGTGCCCGTAGCCAACAAATTCAGAATTCTGGGACGTTGGGACGTCTATCGCGACCAGAAGGAGAGCGACACGCAGACAACGCAGTACGAACTAACCGGCGAATATTACTTCATGAAGAACCTGAAGGTGCAGCTCAACTATGTCTTTACAGCAGACAAGTCGGTGTCTGTAGGCCGCTACTACAACATGCTTGACTTCCAGGTTTATTTTAGATTTTAGAAGAAGATTATAACTCTACATCAACAAAGAGAACGCTAAATATTTGCTTAACAAATGTTTGGCGTTTATCTTTTATCTAAATTCCCCGTCAAACACCCTTCTTTATTTTGTATTATACAATGAAACAGACGCTATACAGATATCGTATCTATTAAAAATTATGTTTCAATAAGCATATCCCGGTATAGTCATTTATGTATATTTATACAGAAATTCGTGTCCGCTAAAAAGCAAAATTATCTCGTTAACGCGTTGAGAAGGGCGGTTTTTTGAAATAAAAATGTCATGGACGCAAATAATGCCTAAAAACATGTGCAAAATTAAAATGCTATCATACAAACAATTACAGTATTTTTACTCATTAGTGTGCATAAAATAACCGTATAATACAGGCGATAACATGCCATAACTGGCCTATTTTTGAGTAGTAAATGACGTGTTTGCAACTAAAAAATGGGTCATTTTTCACTGAAAATAGCATAGATTCTTGACAATAACCTATGCACTTATCTGAAATTACCGCATTGGTTACCATTTTCAACCCTATTTTTGAACCCTTGTTTTTCTATTTCGCAATTTTCCTTTGTCATGATTTCAGAAAACGCAAATTGCATAATTATTCAAAACAATGAATAATTATGCAATTCCAAAGAACCAATAGACCTTATTCTATACATTAAATCCGACCCTCGCATTCTTGTCGTTGAGCCTTTCCTCGTTACAGATTCTCTTTATCGATTCTACTGACGGCGTATTGCCTTCTATAACTTCCATCATGGTAGCCTTGCGCACAATGTTGTCTATCTCGCCTCCGCTGAAGTCGTATCTTGATGCCAAGTAATCAGCTACAGGCATTTCAAGCATAGGAAGTTTGTCAAGCCATATACTGCGTTTAGCCTCAACAGTAGGCTTGTCAAAACGTATCTTGAACAGGAAGCGTCGCTCAAACGCTTTGTCGAGATTAGTCACCATATTGGTAGTAGCTATCAGTATGCCTTCGAGATTTTCCATTTCTTCAAGAATGATGTTCTGTATGGTGTTCTCGGTCTGGTCTACGCTTCCTCCGTTTCCTATGTTCTTGCGCTTGGAGAATATTCCATCAGCTTCATTGAACAGCAAGATAGGCTTTACGGAAGAACGTTCACAAAGTTTCTTGTATCGGTTGAAGATGTCCTTTACTTTTTTCTCGCTTTCGCCATACCACATGCTTTTCGATGCACTAATGTCCACATGCATAATGTCTCGCCCTGTAGTTCGTGCCCATTGCATCACTGACTCCGTCTTTCCTGTTCCAGGTGCACCATAAAGGAGTATGGCTATGCCTTTGGAAAGTCCTTTAGTCTCAAGTCTTTCTATCAATGATTTATAGTTTCTTTCCTCAAGAGTCTCGCCTATCAATGCAAGTTGCTCACGTTCCTTTTCCGAAAAGAACAGACGTTTTTCCTTTATATCTTTTGCCAGTATAAGTCCATTGGTGTCGATATCCTCGATATAGAACTGTGCATCTTCTTCGAAATACAATTCTTTGCCCTTATCCGTAAGCTTGAACTTTGTGCTTTCCCCGAAGATGCTATGCTCTTTTACTATCTCTACAAGCCCCAAACGCTGCAGCTGGTGTTGGTTATCCTTGAGCAGTCTCATGTTCTGGTTACGTTCTTTTACAGGATACAATGAATCAAGCGCTCTTGCCACGCCCAAGCATCTGCCTTCTACGCAAGAATCGCAAATCATATAGAACAATGACCTGACATCCGCATCAAATATCATTTTCCTGATAATAGCTATATTAGTCATATCTGGATTGCGCCCTTCTAATGATATTATCTTATTTTCAAGCCGCATCATAGCCAAAGCATTGTCCGTATCATGTTTTTCCATTACATATTCAGCAACACGGTTTACGAATGAATATCTGTCCATTATCTTCTCTCCATTAGTGAACACCGTATAGTCGTCCTCGAAAAACATCCTCATGCCTTCCTCGGTAAGTGCAAGATATTCATCGCTTTCTACAACCTCAACCAAACCAGTCTTTACAAGCACATGCGTTCCGTCTATCAATGCCTTCTGCTCGCTAAGACGTATTCCAAACGTATCGTACATGTCTTGCAACGTTCTCTTTATATGCGAATTGCTGTTGCCTTCACTTTTTATATGGTCATAGCACGCTTCGTAGAAGAGCGTTCTTGCCGTAATGTCAGATACAGAAGACTTGACGTTTATCACAAACCCCATCTCAGCGCAATGATGTTCCATTGATTCTACATGCTGGAAAAGAGCCTCTGTTGACACTTCTGGGTCATTGATTTTCGAATCTACATACTTGCACAAATCGTATCTGTCAAGTTCTTTCCCCACAACTGGTATCTTCTCCAACTCAAGCTTTCTGTTTTCAACGATACTGCTTACAACATAATTATTGACAACGAAAGACTTATGCGCAATTCTAAACTCCATTGCGTTGGTCTGTATAACAATTCTCTTTTCCTGCAATGAACATAATGACGGCACATATTCCATTATCTCCAACTGCGAACATCCGAAATAGTCTGCGATATCGTTGATACCACACTCTGCATTGGCACAGTTGCGGTCAAACAGAGCTACAAACATTATTGCCTCACCTATGGTGTCGAGTTCCAATCCCTGACGAATACCTTCAAGCACATCACCGAATTCCTTTCCACCCAAGCGTTTAAGCTTGCTGTCGCGCAACTTTGACGCTGCTTCCTTAATCAATTGTATCAATGTCTTTTCCATAATCATAACATCTTTCATATTACTTTTCTTCATTGTTTTCCGAAATAAAATAACTTTTCGCTTGCAAATGTAATATCAAGATGTCTCAAACAACGATACAGGTTATTATAAATCTCTAGTTTTCGGTAGTTTTTATATTATTTTTACGCATCATAATCAAAATAGTTTTTATGTCTTGAGACAATACAAAAATATGGTGTGTATAGATATTTGCCTATACACACCATATACTTATACTTTGAATTGTTATGCTATTTGTATTGGGGAATGTTGTTATTTGTATATTGGAATATGCTATTTGTATTCCTTGTGGAATTCAACAACGGCTTCAATACCCTTACGGAATATGTCGAGAGGGAAGTTTTCGTTAGGAGAATGAATAGCATCACTCTCAAGACCGAAGCCCATAAGCACGGTTTTAACGCTGAGAATCTTTTCGAAATCGCTAATTATAGGAATACTGCCGCCACGACGAACAGCCAAAGGTTTCTTTCCGAAAGCCTTTTCAAAGCCCTTCTCTGCTGCTTGATATGCAGGCAAGTCTATAGGGCAGACATAACCTTCGCCACCATGCATAGGTGTAACCTTTACCTGAACATAGTCTGGAGCTATCTGCTGAATGTAATCAATGAACAACTGAGAAATCTTTTCGTGCTGCTGATTAGCAACCAAGCGGCAAGAAACCTTAGCGTATGCCTTTGACGGCAATACTGTCTTCGCTCCTTCACCTGTGTAACCTCCCCATATACCACAGATGTCAAACGACGGGCGACAACTGTTTCGTTCCAAAGTAGAATAGCCTTCTTCTCCTTTCAGAGCCTTGACACCGATGGCATTCTTGTATTTTTCTTCATTAAAAGGTATCTGACTAATCATCTCACGCTCCTTCTGCGGCACGTCTTCAACATCGTCATAGAAGTGAGGAATAGCGATTCTTCCGTCTTTACCTACTACCTGTGCAAGCAGTTCACAAAGAGTATTTATCGGGTTAGCTACAGCTCCACCGAAATGCCCCGAATGAAGGTCACGGTTAGGTCCTGTTACTTCTATCTCCCAATAGGCAAGTCCACGCAATCCAGTGGTGAGTGAAGGCAGTTCAGCATCGAGCATACTAGTGTCAGAAACAAGAATAACGTCAGACTTCAATAAGTCTTTATGCTTGCTGATAAAGGCATTAAGGCTTGGAGAACCTATTTCTTCTTCACCTTCAAATATGAATTTCACATTGTGCGTAAGAAGATTCTCCTTTACCATGTATTCAAAAGCCTTTACCTGAACCATAGCCTGACCCTTGTCATCATCTGCTCCACGTGCCCATATTCTGCCTTCTCGTATCTCTGGTTCGAAAGGTTCGCTTTTCCAAAGTTCAAGCGGCTCAGCTGGCATCACATCATAATGGGCATAAATCAACACAGTGCGAGCATCATAGCTTACATGCTTTTCAGCATAGACAAGAGGGTTGCCGTCGCTTTCCATTATCTCTGCCTTGTCAACGCCTGCAGCAAGCAGAAGTTCGCGCCAACGCTCTGCACATTCTTGCATATATGGCTTGTGGCTTTTCTTGGAACTAATGCTCTGTATTCGTATCAAACTAAACAGCTCTTCTATAAACCGTTTCTCATTCTCGGCAATGTATTTCTTTATTTCCATTGTTTGATTTGGTTAATGTTTTTACTGACTTGAACTATCAATATGCTTGTGTTAATGCTTTACTGAATTAAGCTATCTATCTGCCATTATTTCTTCACCTGCAGCCTATATACGCAGAAAGAACGCGCATCTGCTTGAACTTTCAGAACATTTCCGTCTGTCGTTACAGGGCGAACATGAGGAACAATCTCTTCTTTATCCAAAGTGTTTATAGCTTTAATATTGTCGTTTTGCAGATAGATGCAATACCCGCCATTAAGCGTTCCTTTCTTCATACCCTTAAAGCTGATGCTTAAATCGGCAGATTTACTAGAGGTATTTACAATCTTTACGATAATCTCGCCTGTTGGAGAGTTGAGTGCAGCTGTAGCATAAAGACTGTCTTGACCAGCAACAACCTGGTTATCCATAGTCAAACTAAGAACATTGGTGCCAGAATTCATTCCATACATCTGCTGAACATAATAGTTCGGAGTGCGCATCATGCGCAGATTGTCAAACCATATAAGGTCTGGGTTCCACTGCCATGCATCGACATGGGCGAATAGAGGGGCATAAGTAGCAAGATGAACAACATCAGCATTACGCTCAAGGCCTGTCATGAACGCAGCTTCCGACAATGCTGAGTATAGATTATTGGCTTTTCCTGTCGGTGCATCATGAGCTGCATATTCCCCTGCAAAAACCTTTGGTCCCTTTCGGTCATAGCTGTCATAACGACGGGCATTGCTTTGGAACCAATCAGGAGACATATAGTAATGTTCATCTACAAGGTCTGCGCCAAGTCGCTTCATTTCCGGCCACAGATAATCAAACCTGTCACCACTTGCGCTAGGCCCAGACGAGCCTACAATCTTTATATCAGGATATTTCTTTCTAATCGCCTTCATGAAAAGTTCAAGGCGTTCTACATATTGCTTGTCCCATTGCTCATTGCCTACACCTATCATCTTAAGGTTAAACGGCTCTGGGTGTCCCATGTCAGCACGCACCTTTCCCCACTTGGTAGTTGTAGCCCCATTTGCAAACTCTATCAAGTCGAGAGCATCGTCTATATATGGCTGCAGACTATCCAGAGGAACTTGCTCGTTGCTTTCATACTGGCATGAGAGTCCACAACTGATAACAGGCAATGGCTCTGCGCCAATGTCTTCGCTCAGAAGAAAATATTCGTAGAAGCCAAGACCTGTGGTCTGGAAATAATCAGGGAAAGCCTTATGCTTGAACGTGTAGTTCCATCTGTTTTCGTTAAGAGGTCTGTTCTCTACAGGTCCTACAGTGTTCTTCCACTGATAGCGTGTGTCAAGACTGTTTCCTTCAATTATGCAACCACCAGGGAAACGGAATACACCTGGATTGAGGTCATATAGAGCCTGGGCAAGATCTACACGTAAACCGTTCTCCCTACCCTTCCATGTGTCAACAGGGAACAATGATATGTGGTCTAAGTCAACAGTTCCTTTGCTTTTAACAACTATGCGAATTCGTGAATTTGCATCAGTGAAGTTAGACTTTAATACAGCTGTATATTTTGTCCATTCATTGCCTTTGACTTCTATCTCTTTCTTTACTGGGTTGCTTCCGTCTGCTTTTACGAGTTCTATTGATAGCTTTATCGGTGTTGAGTCTGGGGTACGGGCATATACAGAGAAACGATATTCATTGTGTGTCTTGAGTCCAATGCCACGATAACCGCTATTGTCTAAGCCTGCACGAAGCAAACGACCGTCATTGACAATGCGCACATAATGAGGGTTACGTGGGAAAGCCGGTTGTTCATCATGAACAGTAACGTTTCCGAAAGGTGTCCAACCAACGAAAGATTGCGGGAATTCAAACGAACGGTTCTTTATCAATTCAGCATAAAGACCACCGTCTGCGCCAAAGTTTATGTCTTCAAAGAAGATTCCATACATTGTCGGCTGAATGTCTGCAATAGTTTTAGAAGCATCGACAACCATGTCATACGACTTCTGCGCACTAACGTTCAACGCCAATGACAACGCGATTAGTATAGTTGACTTTTTCATGTTCATATTTATAAAGTTAGTTATTTATAGTTCATTAATATGTTATATCTTCATTCATTATCGTTTACTTATCAAGACCGTTTATCCATTCTGCAATATCCTTAAGCACTTCTGGCGATATTGTTTCCTCTATTTTTCCATATTCCATCACGCTGCCAGTGGTGCAATGCTGGAACAGATGATTAAGGTTTGGATATTCCTTTATCATATTCTTCCTGTTGTCAGGAAGTGACTTGCGTATAGCTTCGAGATTCTTTGCAGGCGATACCTGTCTGTCAAGACTTCCGTTTATAGCCATTACAGGGCATTTCGTCGCGCTAATGCTTTCCGTAGGGTCATAAGACAGGAAATGCTTTAGCCAAGGATTCACTGTCTTGATTACCTCTACAAGATTCTCTTTCATCTGTGGAAGAGTCATTCCTGGGCTATTCTTCAGTATATCTGCCACAATTCCGTCTGGGTTATCAAGGCTCTTTCCCGATTCAACATAATTGAAAACCTTGTCTAAGGCATATATGTAAGAACTTGTGTATATAGCCGGGGTACCTGTGCTTTCCAGCATATATCTGTTCTGACCAATAAGAACGCTATCGCCTCTTTGCGCTGTTCCTGCCATGCTTATTATGAAATCAGCCTTCTTGTCAGCTGCAATCATAAACGCTATGCATCCTCCTTCGCTATGTCCAAGCACGCCAATCTTTCCGAATCTGCCTGACTTGCGAACATATTCAACAGCAGAGAGCGCATCTTCCTTAAAGTCAACGGTAGTGCAGCTTTCCACATCACCAGTAGATTTTCCTGTTCCTCTGTCATCATATCTAAGAGAAGCTATGCCGTTACGGGCAAGATAATCAGCCAAAACGAGGAATGGCTTATGCCCGAACAATTCTTCATCGCGATTTTGCTGACCGCTTCCCGTCACCATTATTACAAGTGGAACATCTGATTTCTTGCTTTCCTTGAAATCTACAGGAAGCGTAAGCGTACCGCTAAGAACGGCATTTCCTTTGTTGTTGAAAGTAACCTCTTCTGTGGCGTAAGGAAAAGGCTCTTTAGGTGTCTGTGGTCTGTTTATCACAACATCTCCCGGCTTCAGTTCCAAAGGAAAAGAATAGCCGTTCTGCGTTATCTTTCCACTTAACACATTGTCTTTCAGTTCGCCGTTATATGCAAAGCCGATACTCGGAACGTTTATGTTCACGCTGTTGTCTGCAACGGTTATTTCTGCAGGTATACCGAAAGCGCCTTGGTCTGGGCTATCCATAGTGCATGAATATTTATTGTCGGCTTCTGTTATATGGAACACCATCGTAAGCTGCATGGCCCCGACACTAAGTTTGCCGTTCCAACTTCCAGCTATGTTCTGTGCGTTTGCCAGAAGAACTATAAACAAAAACGAAAACAAAAGACATGCTTTTTTCATGAGCGTAATTAAGATTTTGATTATCTCATGCAAAGATAATAAATATTCTCCGAATTACCAAATACGCTATATGAATTATTCAGCTATAAATGGCATGATAAAGCAAAATAAATAGCATGATACAGAAAAAGAACATTATGGCACAGAAAAAGAACAAAACGACAAGCCACAAAAAACGCCATGACAAGAAAACCCTGTCATGGCGATATATTAATAGTTAATCTTTAGAGTGATGAATATTAATATCCAGAACCTTCAAAATATATTCCTATAGGGTTGAAATAGTCTGAAGGTATAGCATCTCCAGAAGTTGTTCCGTCAAGATATATCGCTGTCAGATACATGTTCATTCCCATAGTGCGCGATGTTGTCCATGTTCCTCCGAATGTGTAAGTATAGAACACGAAATAAACCTTATGGTCAGCACCGTCATAGTTCAGCGTTGTCTCCAGCGTATAAGGGTTTACTACAAACTGTATCTGTGAGCTTGAAACATAGCTTGAGCTAGGAATATAGTAGAAAGCTGTAAGGCTTGTTGACGACATCTCTGATATAGCATCCTTTAATAGAGAATATTTCTCTGGCGTGCTTGATGTTATGTTAATGGCAGAATCCAACTTGTTGATAGGGAAACTAGGAACCAGAATAGTTGAGTCTGTTCTCATTCTCCATGAAATAGATTGGATAGAGTCATAAGCTACCATTGCGCTGGTTGTGCTGCTGGCAGAAGGCACATAGAATGTCGCTTTTCCTGAATAGTTGCCTGCCATTGAAGACAGATAAGACTTGTAGGTTTCTTCTGGAATGCTGTCATCGTTACTGTCGTCAAGGCAAGAAGTAAATACTGCCGTTACAGAGAAGAGCAGTATAGCAATTAGTAATCTAGATAAATTCTTCATTTTGTTTATAATGTTTTGTTGTTTTACTATTATAACACGGGAATATCCAATATCTTGCACGCTATTAGAAAATAATTTCTAAAAAAACTGATTTTTATTAATCAGTCTATAAATGACCTGCCATTCCTGCGCATCAGATATGCTTGCCTTCGCTATGCAGCAGATTCATGAATTCCTCGCGTGTCTTTGCCTGATTGAACGCTCCAGAGAAGTCGCTTGTAGTGGTTATGGCATTCTGCTTTTCCACTCCACGCATCTGCATGCACATGTGCTTTGCCTCAACTACAACCATCACACCCTGTGGCTTCAGCGTTTCCTGAATACATTCCTTTATCTGCTGTGTCATTCGTTCCTGCACCTGAAGGCGATGGCTGAATATATCCACTACGCGCGCTATCTTGCTCAATCCTGTGATATAGCCGTTTGGAATATATGCCACATGCACCTTGCCGTAGAAAGGTATCATGTGATGTTCGCAGAGAGAGAAGAAGTCAATGTCTTTCACAATAACCATCTGGTTATACTTCTCGGCGAACAGAGCGTCAAGCAGCACCTTGTGCGCGTCTTGCCCATATCCTCTTGTCAATATCTGCATTGCCTTCGCAACGCGCATAGGTGTCTTTTCCAATCCCTCGCGAGACGTGTCTTCACCTAATAGTTCTATTATACTCTTGTAGTGTGATGCAAGGTCGTCAAGACCTTCACGAAATTCTGTTTCTGGATTCATTGTCTTGTCTTTTTAGCTGACCGATATCGTCTATGCCATAGCTCTCGCCAATGACACAGCATTGTCTCTTTACTTTGTCTATCTGTCAACTGTATGCTTTTATTTCGCTGGCATATTATCGTGCCAGCAGTGTATATTTAGTATGCTACTGAAATTGTACCCTTTACAATACAGGCTTGCTTATAGCCCATATCCTTTATTTCCTTTAGCACATTGTTTGCTTCCTCATAAGTGCGGAAATTGCCTACACGGCAAATCCAGCGCGGTGAATAGAAATGAACATATACCGGCATGTCAGGCATGCGCATCTTTATAGCGTTGCCTACACTTTCAGCTTTTCTTTTGTCTGCACCAGAATTGCCTCCGGAATATGCCTGCACGCGGTAGCCTTTAATCTTTTTGCTGTTTCTCATCACCTTCTTAGAATTGCTGGCTATCGTCGTTTCTGTTCTCGATTCTTCTATTATTGGTTCTTCACTGCTTCTGTTGCTTCTTACCGTCTCTTCAACAGCGATTTCCCTCTTAGGCTCTTCTATTATGGGTTCTTTCTCCCTTACAACAGTCTCTTTTGCCGACTGCTGCGGCTTAGGCTGCTGTTGTTTAGGCTGCTGCGTTGCAGGAGACGTTATAGTGAGCTTTTCTTTGTTTACCAATTCGTCGATGGCAACGCTTTGGTTAACCGTAACGGTACCCTCTCCAGACTTGTTTTCCCTCAGCTCATCAAGGAAAGACTGTGCGCTTGCATGCGATGCTACTCCTAATGCAAGCAATAATACTGCGGCGAATTGTTTCATCCTTAATTCCGCAACACTATAGTTTAACATTATTTATAAGTGCCTGAGCAAC
>JAUNIZ010000049.1:5010-18317 GCA_030523165.1 Prevotellaceae bacterium | reverse complement strand
TCAACAAAGTTTATACCGTGACAGTTGTTATTATTAATATAGGTACTGTAATATTGGACATAAAAAACAAGCATATCTTTCATAATTGAAAAGATATGCTTTCTGCATCGGAAAACTATGCTTTTCATATTAGAAAACTATGTTTTCCTTTATATAAAAAAGCTTATGTTTATTCTATCGTCTAAAGAACTTGTTGTATAATTTCCATGCAAGCATAAAGCCGTCGAACAGTCCAGCCCCGGTATTTATTACAGTTGCCATGCTTAAGCCCTTTTTCTTCCTAATGTCATGATTGAAGAAAAGGCTTTTCCAACGCTTGTTTATCTCGTTGTTGTCGTTTCTGATGCCAGTCAGAATCTGTTCTTTCCTCTGTTGAATTTCTTCAAGAGAATTGAACACAACAGGTGTTTGGGTATTTTTTTCCATAAATCTTTACTCCATTAACAAGCTGGCAAGGAACTTCACGAGCGGGCGCTCGATCCATTTCTTCCTGAATATGATAAACAAAACAAGTACTACGAGATAGAACGCTGCGATAATGCTGAATGCTACAGGATAGCCTAAAGATGGAGCCATAGCAAACAGAGCAGCGAAAGATATATATGTAAGAATAGCAAGCACGATAATCATGATTACCGCACAAACAATCAATGCAGTAATCAGACGCACGGTCTTGTCTATTATATCGAGCTTCACGTATTCTTTCTGAAGCCCGATATAATGTTTGACAAGCTCTACAAGCTGTGCTATTGTTTCAATATTTTTGTCTGTAGAGAACATGCAAGATGTTTTTTAAACTTCTTCTGAGTCAGATGTAGCTTCCTTGATATCGTCAGCCAAGTCGTTGATTTCCTTACGGCTAAGCTTCAGGTTATGCTTCTTGCAGAAGTCATCTACTGCATCAGTAATCTTCTCGCGTGTGTCTTTTCCCTTTTCAGGGGCCATCAAAATACCCAATGCTGCGCCAGCGATAGCACCACCTATGAAAGCGCCAATGTAACCTAATGTTTTCATAATCTTCTTATTTTTAAAGTAATACAATAGTTATTCGTTAAATCAGAAACTCGTTCATCGGTCAAAACATTATTTATAGTGCAAGACAATGAATTTATTTCGTTAGCAAATATACAGATAATTTCCCTAATTGCCAATATTTTCTTGATTCTTTTTTGTTAAAAACAGTGTATTTCGCCTATTTAACAAACTTTATGCACATGTTGTCCACTATTTTGCTCCTTTTTGTGTAATTTCGCACGAAAATTAATTGCGATAAAGTTTAATACAAATTATAATAGAAAGAAAATTATGAAGAAGTATATGGTATTGTGCGCAGGTTTGTGCGTGGCATTTGCTTTTACAAGTTGTAAATCTTCTGAAAGTGCTTACAGAAAGGCTTATGAAAAAGCCAAGGCACAGGAACAGAGCAATATTGATACACAGAATCAGGGTGATGAGAATATAGCAGTGGTAACTCCTGTTGTAGAAAAGCCTGTAACAGAAACTGTTGTAGTGGATAATGCAGACAATGTTCCTGTACGTCAGGAAACTCTTTCTGTGGTTAACGGTGCTGGTCTAAAGAACTTCAGCGTTGTGGTTGGTTCATTCTCAGTGCGTGCTAATGCAGAAGGTCTACAGAGCACACTCAAGAGCCGTGGATATGATGCTCAAGTGGCATTCAATTCATCAAACCAGATGTATCGTGTAGTAGCAGCTACATACGATGTAAAGACAGATGCTGTTCGTAGCCGTAACGAGCTTCGTTCACAGTATCCTGATGCATGGCTGCTGTTTAACCAGAAATAATATACGTGGCTCGTATACTGTCGATTGACTACGGCAAGAAGCGAACGGGGCTGGCGGTTACCGATACGCTGCAACTGATAGCTGGCGGATTGGCAACCGTTGCTACGTCTTCGCTTTTTGACTATTTGCAAGATTATATCAGCCGTGAACCTGTTGAGCGCATCGTTATCGGTGAACCGAAACAGCCTAATGGCGCTCCAAGCGAGAATCTGGCAAGAGTGATGCAGTTCGTTAACCGATGGAAGAAAGTTCATTCGGATATTCCTATTGAACTTTACGACGAGCGGTTTACGTCTGTACTTGCACATCAGGCAATGATTGACGGAGGGCTTCACAAGAAAGCACGGCAAAATAAGGCTTTGGTTGACGAAATCAGTGCGACCATTATTCTACAAAGTTATTTGGAATCGATTAAAAGAAAATGATATTACCCATTTACATTTACGGGCAACCTGTATTGCGTAAGGTATCAGAAGATATAACGCCAGAATATCCTGAGTTGCAGAAACTGATAGCCAATATGTTCGAGACGCTAACTGACTCTGACGGCATTGGCCTTGCTGCTCCTCAGATAGGACTTAATATCAGACTGGTAGTTATTGACCTTGACGTTCTTTCTGAAGATTTACCTGAATACAAGGGTTTCCGTAAACCATTCATTAACCCTCATATTATAGAATATGACGAAAGCAAAATAGACTCTTCAGAAGAAGGATGTCTGTCTTTGCCGGGAATACATGAAAGCGTGAAACGCCCTACACGCATTAAAGTAAGGTATCAGGATGAGAACTTTAATGAACACGAAGAATGGGTTGAAGGCTATCTGGCTCGTGTAATGCAGCATGAGTTTGACCATTTGGATGCCAAGATGTTTATTGACCGCATCTCTCCTTTGCGCCGCCAACTTATCTCAGGCAAGTTGAAATCCATATTGCAAGGGCGATTCAAATGTACTTATAGAACTAAGATTGCCAGAAAATAACATGGCTCAGACTACGCTTGTCCTTGATTGAATCAGGATGAGCGTATTATATAATATTCAGGACACAAGTATTAGTCTTTATGCGCAGATTGATAATTTCTTTTCTATTTATAGCCTTGCCTCTGATAGCTTCGGCACAATATAAGACCGAACGGCTTTTAGATGTGGGAAGAAGTGCGCTTTATTATGAAGACTATGTCTTGTCTATCCAATATTTTAATCAGATAATATCAGCCAAGCCATATCTTTATCAGTCATGGTTCTATAGAGCTATCGCAAAATTCTATCTTGACGATTTTGTAGGTGCAGAGAAGGATTGTTCTGAAGCTATAAGAATAAATCCATATATCTCTGATATTTATGAACTACGTGGACTATGCCTAATAAGACAGGGAAAGTTCAGCGAGGCTATTGCTGATTATGACAAGACCATAGAATTTGAACCACGTAGCAAGAATCTGTGGTATAACAGAGTGTTGTGTCGCATTGAGATAAAGGATTATGAGAAAGCGAACTCCGATCTTGATACAATGATGGTTATGTGGAAAACATATCCTAAGACATATACACTTAAGGCAGAGGTCTGCATGCAACAAAAAGATACGATAAACGGAGCTGTTTATCTTGACAAGAGTCTTGAACTTGATCCTTATGACGGCGATGTGTGGTCTATGCGTGCAATGGTAAGCCTTTCGCAGAAAAAGTGGAAAGACGCTGATACGCAGCTTTCTAAGGCAATACACCTAAAGCCGACGACGGTGAGCAATTATGTTAACCGTGCCCTTGCCCGATATAATATAAATAACCTTCGTGGTGCTCTTGCCGATTATGACAAGGCTCTGGAAATAGACCCTAACAATTTCCTTGCCCATTACAATCGTGGTCAGCTTCGTGTACAGGTTGGAGACGACAATCGTGCGATAACAGACTTCGACTATGTTATAAAGATGGAGCCTGACAATGTGATGGCGATTTACAACCGTGCTCTTTTGCTTGAACGTACAGGTGACCTTCGTGGTGCAATACGTGATTATACCTATATTATAGACCAATATCCAAACTTCTGGGCTGGTCTCAGCAACCGTGCAAGATGCTATCGCAGACTAGGAATGACTGCAAAAGCTGAAGTTGATGAGTTCAAGGTTTTCAAAGCACAGATGGACAAGCATAATGGTGTTCAACCACGTTGGAGCAAGGCTATGGCACATAATGTTCGAAAGAAAAGCGAAATCGACTTCAATAAATACAACCAGCTTGTTGTAGAAGATGAGTCAAGCATGTCTCATGAATATTCAACAGCTTATCGTGGAAGAGTTCAGAACCGAAAGGTTAATATCGACTATATGCCAATGTTCCTATTGTCATACCATAATTATATAAATGGTATAAGGTCATCATATCAACCGTTCGATACAGAAGTGGAGAACTTTAATGTTGCTAATAAACCTGCTAACCGCATATACGTTACATGCAATTCAAAGAGTCTTACAGAGCAGGAGTCAGTCAAAGTCTTTGCTGCAATAGATTCTCTTTCTGCAAAGATAGGCTCAAATAGTAGCAAGAATGAACTTAACAGTCTGCTTCTTCAACGTGCAATAGCTAGTGGCATGGCACAGGATTATTCTGACGCTATCAACGACTTGAATATGTATATACAGTCTGATAGCACTTCTTCATTGGCATATTGGCAGCGTGCTATATGCCAGGCAAGGATGAATGAATATGAAGCGTCAAAGGGTGTAGACGTTAGATTGAAGACAGCAAGGGCAATATCTGACCTTAACGAAGCTATAAAGCTAAACAAACGCAGTGCATATCTATATTATAATAGAGGTAATCTCTATGCAGAGAATAGCGACTATGAACGTGCGATAGCTGATTATACAGAGGCTATTAAGCTTGATCCGAATCTTGCTGAAGCATATTATAACCGTGGCTTGGCTCACATATATAACAAGAACAACACCGCTGGAGTGCAGGATTTGAGCAAGGCAGGAGAGTTGGGCTTGTTTGACGCATATAGCACAATAAAGAATTTCTCCAAGAAATAACCTGTATATATAATAATGTAATAGCTATTGTCTGTAATATTTGCAGATTATCTGAAAATATTTTCATGAATGAATTGTTTATCAGAAGTTAATTTAAACAATAATGATAAAAATTTTTGGAGGATTGAATAATTTGTTATAATTTTGCAGCCGATTTAGTCCGCAAAGGCTCAAACAAGCTATGACACAATGCCATACGCCTTACGGAGAAACCGTTTATTAAAATAATAATGTACGCAATTGTAGAAATTAACGGTCAACAGTTCAAGGTAGAACAAGGCAAGAAATTGTTCGTTCATCACATGAAAGATGTGAAAGAAGGCCAGGCTGTTGAATTCGACAAGGTACTGCTTGTCGACAAAGAAGGTTCAGTACAGGTAGGCGCACCAACCGTAGAAGGTGCAAAAGTAGTGTGTGAAGTTGTGAATCCTCTTGTAAAAGGTGAGAAAGTCATCGTATTCAAGATGAAGCGCAGAAAAGATTACCGCAAGAAGAACGGTCATCGCGCTCAGTTCACTGAAGTACAAATCAAAGAAGTAATCGCTTAAATTTAGGAGGAACAAGAAATGGCACATAAGAAAGGTGTAGGTAGTTCTAAGAACGGACGTGAGTCAGCTTCTCAAAGATTAGGCGTTAAAATTTGGGGTGGTCAGAAGGTTATCGCCGGAAATATCATCGTTCGCCAGCGTGGTACAAAGCACAATCCTGGCAAGAACGTAGGTATCGGTAAGGATGATACCCTCTACGCATTGGTTGACGGTGTGGTTAACTTCCACAAGGGCCGTAGAGATAAGAGCGTAGTTTCAGTTATCCCAAACGTTGAGGCTGAGGCTTAAACTCACAAGAGTTATTAATTTATTTATTCCAAACAAACAACAAAAATCCCAAATCTCATTCGAGACTTGGGATTTTTGCCTTTTTATTATCCTATAATAAAATAATTTTGTAATTTTGCAAACTGTGAACATGGGTAGTGTTACTTATGTTTCTATTATGTTTGTAAATGATATAACAATTAAATATTATAATATGCTTACACTCAAACTTATCAGTGAAGAAACTGAACGGGTAATCAAAGGATTGGAAAAGAAGCACTTTCAGGGTGCGAAGCAAGCTGTGTATGATGTTCTTGCTCTTGACAAGGTAAGACGTGAAACTCAGCAGAAGCTTGACAAAGACTTGCAGGAAGGAAAGAAAATGGCAGCTCAGATCGGTGCGCTCATGAAAGAGGGCAAGAAAGCTGAGGCTGAAGCGATAAAGGAAAACGTTTCAAGACTTAAGGAAGAATCTAAGGTTTTGGAGCATGAACTCGACAAGACACAGAAGGAGCTTACTGACCTTCTCTGTACTATTCCTAATATTCCTAACGATGATGTTCCTGAAGGAAAAGACGCTTCTGACAATGTTGTCGTAAGAGAAGGCGGAAATATCCCTGAACTTCCAGAGGATGCTTTGTGCCATTGGGACTTGTGCAAGAAGTTCAATCTTATCGACTTTGACCTTGGCGTGAAGATTACCGGTGCAGGTTTCCCTGTTTATGTAGGCAAGATGGCACGTTTCCAGCGTGCGCTTGAAGCATTCTTCTTGGAAGAAGCACGCAAGAGCGGTTACCTTGAAATACAGCCTCCATACGTTGTAAATGAAGCTTCTGGTTATGGAACAGGCCAGTTGCCAGACAAAGAAGGTCAGATGTATCATTGCAATCTTGACAATCTTTATCTTATTCCTACAGCAGAAGTTCCTGTAACGAATATTTTCCGCGATGTAATTCTTGATGAGAAAGACCTTCCTATCAAGCGTTGTGCATATTCAGCATGTTTCCGTCGCGAAGCAGGTTCTTACGGTAAAGATGTTCGTGGACTGAATCGTTTGCATCAGTTTGATAAGGTTGAGATTGTACGTATAGACAAGCCAGACCACTCATATGAATCATTGAACGAAATGCTTGACCATGTTGAAGGCCTTTGCAAGAAGCTTGAGTTGCCTTATCATGTTCTTCGTCTTTGTGGCGGTGACATGAGCTTCACTTCATCTATATGCTACGACTTTGAAGTATGGAGCGCTGCACAGAAGAAATGGCTTGAAGTATCTTCAGTAAGCAACTTTGAAAGCTATCAGGCAAACCGTCTGAAGTGCCGCTATCGTAATTCTGAAACAAAGAAGACAGAACTTTGCCATACATTGAACGGTTCTGCACTTGCTCTTCCTCGTATTGTTGCCGCAATCATTGAAAACAATCAGACTCCTGAAGGTATCCGTGTGCCAAAGGCTCTCGTTCCTTATTGCGGATTTGAGATACTGGACGAGAAACTGTAGACTTCTCATTAGCATTATATATAAAGGAGTTAGGAAGTCAAGGCGATATTCCTGGCTCCTTTATTGCTTTATACAAAAGATTATACAAAACATTTTACCATGAATAAGATTATAAGAAAAGAACAATTCTCTGAAAAGGTTTTCCTTTTTGAGGTAGAAGCACCCCTTATAGCGCGTAGTCGTAAGGCAGGTAACTTCGTAATCGTGCGAATAGGAGAGGGTGGCGAAAGAATGCCGCTTACTATTGCTGATGCCGATATAGAGAAAGGTACAATCACTATGGTTGTGCAGAAAGTGGGATTGTCATCTATTAAGATGTGCAATCTTAATCCTGGTGAATATATTACTGACGTTGTAGGTCCGTTGGGCAATCCTACACATATAGAGAATTACGGAACTGTAATCTGTGCTGGAGGTGGTGTTGGCGTTGCTCCTATGTTGCCTATCATCAAGGCTCTGAAAGCTGCTGGCAACCGTGTTCTTTCTGTTCTTGCTGGTCGTAACAAAGACTTGATAATCCTTGAAGACGAGGTTCGTGCCAATAGCGATGAAACGCTGATAATGACCGACGATGGTTCTTATGGCGAGAAAGGTGTCGTTACTGTCGGTATGGAAAAACTTATCAATCAAGAGCATATTGACAAGGTTTTTGCTATCGGTCCTCCGATAATGATGAAGTTCTGTTGTTTGCTTACAGCTAAATATAATATTCCTACTGATGTTTCGCTCAATACAATTATGGTTGACGGAACAGGCATGTGTGGAGCGTGTCGTCTTACTATAGGCGGAAAGACAAAGTTTGTCTGCATTGATGGCCCTGAGTTTGACGGAGCATTAGTAGATTGGGATGAGATGTTCAAGCGAATGGGTACGTTCAAGCGTGCCGAACAGGAAGAAATGGAACATTTTGAAGAACATCTAGGTTCTGTAAAGCGTGAAGAAAGCAAGCATGAATCAGAAGTGGAATCAATGGACGAGGCTCCAGTAGACGATACTATAGAGACTCTTAAAGACCGTAATGCTGAGTGGCGCAAGGCTTTACGTTCATCAATGAAACCAAAGGAACGTACTTCCATAGAGCGTGTTCAGATGCCTGAACTTGACCCTGTTTATCGTGCAACTACACGTTATGAGGAAGTAAACAAAGGACTTACAAAGGAAATGGCTGTAACAGAGGCAAAGAGATGTCTCGATTGTGCTAAGCCTACATGTATGGAAGGCTGCCCTGTAAGCGTGAATATTCCTTCATTTATAAAGAATATAGAGCGTGGTCAATTCCTTGCAGCAGCAAAGGTATTGAAAGATACATCTGCTCTTCCTGCAGTTTGCGGTCGTGTATGTCCTCAGGAAAAACAGTGCGAGAGCCGTTGTATTCACTTGAAGATGAATGAGCCTGCAGTAGCTATAGGCTATCTTGAGCGCTTTGCAGCAGACTATGAACGTGAGAGCGGCAATATCTCTGTTCCTAAACTTGCACCAGCCAATGGCATAAAGATAGCAGTTGTGGGCTCAGGTCCTTCTGGCTTAAGTTTTGCCGGCGATATGGCTAAGAAGGGATATGACGTGTATGTGTTCGAGGCATTGCATGAAATCGGAGGTGTGCTTAAATACGGTATTCCTGAGTTCCGTCTGCCAAACAAGATTGTTGACGTAGAGATAGAAAACCTTAATAAAATGGGCGTTCATTTCCAGACAGACTGCATTGTAGGAAAGACAATCAGCGTAGACCAGCTTGAACAAAGCGGTTTCAAGGGAATCTTTGTTGGCTCTGGTGCTGGCTTGCCTAATTTTATGAACATACCAGGCGAGAACCTTATAAACATAATGTCGTCAAACGAATACCTCACGCGTGTTAATCTTATGGATGCTGCTAATCCTACAACTGATACACCTATGAATATAGGCAAGCATGTGCTTGTTGTCGGTGGTGGTAATACGGCAATGGATTCATGCCGTACAGCAAAGCGTCTCGGTGCAGACGTGACTATTGTTTACCGTCGTTCAGAAGCGGAGATGCCTGCACGTATTGAAGAAGTTAAGCATGCTAAAGAGGAAGGCATAGATTTTCTGTGTCTGCATAATCCTATTGAATATATTGCTGACGAGAACGGTGCTGTTAAGCAAGCTGTATTGCAGGTTATGGAACTTGGTGAGCCTGATTCTTCGGGCAGAAGAAGCCCTGTGCCGGTAGAAGGCAAGACCGTTACCATTGATGTAGACCAGGTAATTGTGGCTATTGGTGTGTCTCCTAATCCGCTTGTTCCGAAATCAATAGAAGGTTTGGAACTTGGTCGCAAGAATACTATTGCTGTCAATGAAGGAATGCAAAGCTCACGACCAGAGATATATGCTGGTGGCGATATCGTAAGAGGCGGTGCTACTGTAATTCTTGCAATGGGTGACGGGCGTCGAGCTGCAGCAAATATGGATGAGCATCTAAAAAATATAGATGCGTAAACAGTATGCTAATAAAAATAGGCATGTAAACTATAAATTTGAAACATAAGCTATAAGCCGTGAACGGATTATATACTATTTTATTGCTCATATTAAGCAACGTCTTCATGACGTTGGCTTGGTATGGGCATTTAAAGTTACAGCAGACAGGCATATCTAAGAGTTGGCCATTGATAGCCGTTATAGCCATTTCCTGGGGAGTGGCTTTCTTTGAGTATTGTTGTCAGGTGCCAGCCAACCGTATGGGTTTTCAAGGTAACGGCGGTCCTTTCTCGCTTGTCCAGTTGAAAGTAATTCAGGAGTGTATCAGTCTTGGTGTATTCGCTATCATTGCGAACATACTCTTTCAAGGCCAGAATCTGCATTGGAACCATATACTTGCGTTCCTGTTAATTATCTGTGCCGTATATCTAGTGTTTATGAAATAAAGCCATGCCGTTACTTACAGAAGAACAAAAACTTGAAAAGAAACTTTTAACACGCTTTCAGAAAGCTATTTACGAATATGGGTTAATTGAAGACAATGACCATATACTCGTGGGTTTGTCTGGCGGAAAAGACTCTCTTTGCCTTCTAGAACTTTTGGGAAAAAGAATGAAGATAGACAAGCCTAAATTTACTGTTGAAGCATTGCATATAAGAATGTCAAACATAAAGTATGAATCAGATATAACCTATCTGAAAGACTTTGCCGAAAGCAGAGGTATAAGGTTTCATGTAGTCACAACTGAATTCAATGCTTCTACAGATAGCCGAAAGTCTCCATGCTTTCTTTGTTCGTGGAACAGGCGCAAGCAGCTTTTCATGAAAGCCAAGGAACTTGGCTGTAACAAGATAGCATTAGGTCATCATATGGATGATATAATTCATACTACAATGATGAATCTTTACTTTCAAGGAAGTTTCTCTACAATGCCTGTGCGCTTAAAAATGAAGAAGATGCCATTGACGATTATACGTCCGTTATGTCTTGAAATAGAAGAAGACCTTCGTAAATATGCAGCTAATAACAACTATCACAAGCAGGTTAAACTATGTCCTTATGAAACAGATTCGCATAGGTCAGACATGCGCGATATGTTCAACAATATTGAATCAATGACATCAGAAGCGCGTTATTCAGTGTGGAATGCTTTGGAAAAAGAAGGAAAGCTGATAGAGGAATAATTATATGTGCTTGTTTCAACTAATATGCAAGTCTATATTTATTGCCTAAAAATAGTTAAACTCAATGCATGTAAATCAAAAATCTTCTTCTCATGCTTTACCATTAGACTAAAATAGATTATCTTTGTAGAAAATAAGTAGCATCTCGGCATAACGTTCAAGCAAGCTTGGCAATTCTGTTTTCGATTTGCTTTATCTGTAAATTATATTAAGAAAATTCTAATAAACAGTATAATAAATGTTTAACGTTAAAACTATCTATATCATTATATTTCTGATGTCTGTTGTATTTACAGCAGATGCTCAAGTGCGCAAGTCTAAAAAGAATGTCAAGACACAGGTCGTTGATAAAGATGAAGAAGAACCTCAGCCTGAGGATATGATCTTCGAAGACATGTTGCCTTCTACTGCCAAGATAATGTTTATAGATAGTCTTGTTACAGATAAAAGCGACTATCTTGACCATATTCCATTAAACAAAGAATCTGGCAATGTAGAAACATATGACAAGTTCTGGAATACACCAGACAATCCTTCTTCATATATTTATGTGAATGAGTTCGGAAACAAGATGTTTTTCTCTAAGACAACAGAAAACGGGCATTCGGAACTATATTCCGCCGATAATCTAGGCGGCAAATGGAGCGAGGCCAAGAAGGTTGATTTAGGCGATGAGTTTGAAGACGTGAACAATCCTTTTATGATGTCTGACGGCATAACGCTTTATTTCTCTGCTAAAAGCAAGAATGGGTTAGGTGGCTACGATATATATGTAACGATGTATGATGCTGATTCTGCACGTTTCTATAAGCCAGAGAATGTCGGTCTTCCGTATAACTCCAAGGCAAATGACTATTATTGCATAATCGATGAGTTCAATTCTATCGGCTGGCTTGTTACAGACCGTAATCAGCCTAATGACAAGGTCTGTATATATGCTTTTGAATATTCAGACTCGCGTGTTTCATATAATGAAAATGAGGTAGGAGAAGAGAATCTGAAGAATCTTGCAGCAATAAGCAGTATAAAAGATACATGGACAGACAATGCACGTCTGAATGCTGCAAAAGAAAGACTTAACAAGCTTTCCCAACGCAAGATAGATATGAATGACAGTAAGATATCGTTCTTTGTCAATGACAATACTGTATATACGAAAATAGACAATTTCAAGTCTGCTACAAACAGAACTCGTTTCAATCAGTTGGTGAAGATGAAACGTGAAGCTGAGACTTTGTCAGATAGTCTTGACAAGAGCAGACAAAACTATTCCAAAGCCACTTCTACAGCAAAAAGGCAGTTGGCTTCACAGATTATGAATTCAGAAAAGAAACTTGAACAGCTTAATGAGTATATCAAGACATTGGAAAAAGAAATCCGCAATACGGAGAATCTATTAATAAGCAAAAAGTAAATTAAGGAAAGAAAAAACACATGAAAAAGAAACGTTTTGCAGAATCAGAACTCATAATAAATGCAGATGGAAGCGTTTTCCATTTGCATGTCAAGCCAGAGAACCTTGCAGATAAGATTATTTTGGTAGGTGACCCAGGACGTGTAGCTCTTGTAGCATCACATTTTGATACAAAGGAATGTGATGTGGAGAGCCGTGAGTTCCATACTATAACAGGTACTTACAAAGGCAAGCGCATAACGGTTGTGTCTACAGGTATCGGTTGCGACAACGTAGACATTGTAATGAACGAACTAGATGCGTTGGCAAATATAGATTTTACTACACGTGAGGAAAAGCCGACATTGCGTCAGCTTGAACTAGTGCGTATAGGAACATGTGGTGGTCTGCAGGAATATACTCCTACTGGAACGTATATATGTTCAGAGACGTCAATAGGCTTTGACGGTCTTCTTAATTTCTACCAAGGGCGCAATGCTGTGTGCGATTTGCAACTTGAGTGTGCGTTGCTTAATCATCTTGGCTGGAGTGGCAATATGTGTGCCCCTGCGCCATACGTGATAAATGCCGACAAAGAACTTGTTGAGAGAATATCCAAAGATGACATGGTGCATGGCATAACTGTTGCTTGCGGCGGTTTCTTCGGGCCACAGGGGCGTCAGCTAAGAATACCTTTGGCAGACCCACATCAGAATGAGAAAATAGAGAGTTTCGATTATAACGGGCGAAAGATTACCAATTTCGAGATGGAGAGTTCTGCGTTAGCAGGCTTGGCTCGTCTGCTAGGCCATAAGGCAACTACTGTGTGCATGGTTATTGCAAATCGTGTAGCTCAGAATGCAAATACTGGATACAAGAACCAGATTGATGATTTGATAAAGATAGTGTTAGATAGAATCTGATAAGAATTATATTCTGTTTCGGGTATGAATGTGTATAGTTTTAACTAACAGTTCGTACCCGAAAGAGAATAATTCATACAAATATAGCTAATGTATTCCTTTGTTTAATGTATTGGTTGTTTCATAAAACGTGCATATTTATTAAATGCAAATAATTTTATTTCATAATATTTTCTTTAATATAGTTTTGACGATACCTTTTTTTTTACTACTTT
>JAUNIZ010000049.1:0-5000 GCA_030523165.1 Prevotellaceae bacterium | reverse complement strand
ATATGGCCTATTTAAACAATCATTTAGTCATAATGGCAGGCGGTGTAGGAAGCCGTTTTTGGCCTATGAGTACAGCAGAAAAGCCAAAGCAGTTTATTGATGTCCTTGGAGTAGGGCGCTCATTACTACAGCTTACATTTGACAGATTTGAGGGTGTTTGTGCACCAGAGAACGTTTGGGTTGTTACAAATTACCGATACAAAAACTTAGTAAAGGAACAACTTCCTGAAATACCAGAAGGGAATATTTTGTGCGAGCCTTGTCGACGCAATACAGCTCCGTGTATAGCATACGTAAGCTGGCGAATAAAGGCGAAAGACCGTAATGCGAATATCGTTGTTTCTCCAAGCGATCATTTCGTAATCAACTGCGATGAGTTCCGTCGTGTTGTTTCGCAATGTCTTAATTTTACAGGCGAAACCGATGCCATCGTTACCCTTGGCATGAAACCTACACGTCCAGAGACAGGCTATGGATATATTCAAGCAGACCTCTCTTCTAGTTCTCCGCGTAACAAGGAAATTTTCCGTGTAGATTCATTCCGTGAGAAACCCGATTTGGAAACGGCAGAGAAATACATACGCAACAAGAGTTATTTCTGGAATGCAGGAATTTTCATCTGGAGTGTTAACACAATTGTCAATGCCTTCCGCATCTATCAGCCTGCAATAAGCAAGGTTTTTGAAAGCCTTCTTCCTGTATATGGAACAGACAAGGAACAGGAAGAGATAGACAAGAAATTCCCTGAATGTGAAAACATATCTGTAGACTACGCTATTATGGAGAAGGCAGAAGAAATCTTCGTTTGCCCTTCAGACTTCGGATGGAGTGATCTTGGTACATGGGGCTCGCTTCTCGTTCAGTCAAAGAAAGACCTTTACGGCAATGGCGTGATAGGAAACAATGTTTCGCTTTACGATACCCACAACACCATTGTTCATACTCTCAACAAGAAAAAGGTTGTTGTACAAGGTCTTGACGGTTATATCGTTGCAGAGGAAGATGACAGACTGCTTATCTGCAAGCTGTCAGAAGAGCAGCGTATCAAACAGTTTTCTGGCGAAAATTGACGAAAACTAACATACTATAATTTAATTTTAATGGAAAAGAAAGTTGCTTTAATTACCGGTATTACTGGCCAAGACGGTTCGTATCTGGCCGAGTTTCTTATTGAAAAGGGCTATGAGGTGCATGGCTTGCTTCGTCGTTCTTCATCGTTCAATACCGGGCGAATAGAACATCTCTATTTGGATGAATGGGTGCGTGACATGAAAAAGGCGCGCTTAGTGAACCTGCATTGGGCTGATATGACAGACTCATCTTCTCTTATTCGTATTATAGGCGAGACAAAGCCTACAGAAATCTATAACCTTGCTGCCCAGAGCCACGTAAAGGTATCTTTTGACGTGCCTGAATACACAGCAGATACTGATGCTGTTGGCGTACTTCGTCTGCTTGAGGCTGTCCGTATATGCGGTCTTGAAAAGTCATGCCGAATATATCAGGCTTCTACATCAGAACTTTACGGTAAGGTGCAGGAAGTTCCTCAGTCGGAAACCACACCGTTCTATCCACGTTCACCATATTCTGTAGCCAAACTCTACGGATTTTGGATAATGAAGAACTATCGTGAGAGCTACGACATGTATTGCTGCAACGGTGTGCTCTTCAACCATGAGAGCGAACGTAGAGGAGAGAACTTCGTTACCCGCAAGATAACCCTTGCCGTATGCCGCATAGTACAGGGCTTCCAGGACAAGCTTTATCTAGGAAATCTTGATGCGCGTCGCGATTGGGGCTATGCTAAGGATTATGTAGAGTGCATGTGGCTTATTCTTCAGCAACCTAAACCAGATGACTTCGTTATCGCTACAGGCGAGATGCATACCGTTCGCGAGTTCTGTACACTGGCGTTCAAGGAAGCCGGCGTGGAAATCCGTTGGGAAGGCGAAGGCGTTAACGAAAAAGGTATTGACGTAAAGACAGGAAAAGTTCTTGTTGAAGTTGACCCTAAGTATTTCCGTCCATGCGAGGTAGAACAGCTTTTAGGCAACCCTGCAAAGGCAAAGAAGGTTCTCGGATGGAATCCTACAAAGACTACATTCCCAGAACTTATCAGCATAATGGTAAAGCATGACATGAAGTTCGTGAAGAAACTTTATCTCAAGGCACAAGTAGCAGAATAAATCATGTTGGACAAATCATCAAAAATATTTGTTGCAGGCCATCACGGACTGGTAGGTTCCGCTATATGGAACAATCTGAAGAGCCGTGGCTACAACAATCTCGTAGGCCGTAGCCATAAGGAACTCGACCTGCTCGACCCTGCAGCGGTAAAGGCTTTCTTTGACGAAGAACAGCCCGATGCAGTGGTGCTTGCAGCTGCCCATGTCGGCGGCATCATGGCAAACCTCAACTATCGTGCCGATTTCATATATCAGAATCTGCAGATACAGCAGAACGTGATAGGCGAGAGCTATCGACATGGTGTAAAGAAACTCCTTTTTCTAGGTAGTACATGCATCTATCCTCGTATGGCACAACAGCCTATGAATGAAGAAGCCTTGCTTACTTCAGAACTGGAATACACCAACGAACCGTATGCTATTGCTAAAATCGCAGGTCTCAAGATGTGCGAGAGTTTCAGCATACAGTATGGTTGCAACTACATAGCAGTAATGCCGACAAACCTCTATGGTCCTAACGACAATTTCCATTTGGAGAACAGCCATGTATTGCCTGCAATGATTCGTAAGGTCTACCTTGCAAAGTGCCTTAACGAAGGAGACTGGGATGCTGTAAGAAGCGACATCAATCTCCGCCCTGTAGAAGGCGTTAACGGTAGCAACACTGACGAAGAGATACTTGCAGAGCTTGCCAAGTTCGGCATTACTCCTGAAGCTGTCACTCTTTGGGGTACAGGCTCACCTATGCGTGAGTTCCTATGGAGCGAGGAAATGGCAGACGCTAGCGTTCATGTGCTATTGAACGTAGATTTCAAGGATACCTACAAGGAAGGTGAAAAGGAAATCAGAAATTGCCATATCAATGTTGGCACCGGAAAGGAAATCACTATACGTGAGGTTGCGGAGAAAATCATCAAGGAAATTGGTTTCAAGGGCGAGTTGCGTTGGGATTCAAGCAAGCCAGATGGTACGCCACGCAAGTTGACAGACGTTACCAAGCTCCACAATCTTGGTTGGCACCATAAAGTGGAAATAGACGAAGGCATACACCGTCTGTTCGAATGGTACAAGCTTGGCATCTGCATCAACCATCAGACAGTATAGGTTATATTGAAATCAATTATTTTCTATCAATATTAAGCGTTTGTTCTTATTAAGAGCAAACGCTTAATATATTATGTACTCTATCATTTTCTGATATTGCTAGTGGTAGAATCTTGTTAAAGGCATTTTGTGAAACGGAAGATTTCTCTTTATAATATATATAATCGGCAGACAAATATATTGAAAAGTATTCTTCATTTTATTTGCAGGATGTTCCATGATGTTGTATCTTTGCAATATCGTTTAGAAAAAGACAATACATAAATAGAAATAACAATAGAAATGAGAAGCAGAACAACTACATGGTTTGAATGTAAGATTCGTTATGAAAAGACGATGGAGGACGGTACACAGAAGAAAGTGACTGAACTATATACCGTAGACGCACTGAGTTTCACTGAAGCTGAGTCGAGTATAATTGAGGAAATGTCATCTTACATAAGTGGAGAATTTGAAGTTCGTGACATAAAGAAGGCCGCCTACGGCGAGATTTTCTTTAGCGACGAACCTTCAGCTGACCGCTTTTACAAGGCGAAACTACAGTTTATAACACTTGACGAGAAGACAGAAAAAGAGAAACGCTCTACGGTTAACTATCTGGTACATGCCGCTTCGCTGCCTGGCGCAGTCAAGAACATCGACGAAGTAATGGGTGGAACAATGATAGACTACGTCATTGCGAGCGTTGCCGAAACCCAGATAATGGACGTATTCGAACATAACAAGATATTGAAAAAGCCTGAAACAGACGACAAACCGGAGTTTGAACAGGACGGAAAAGCGGAGGCATAATGAACGTAGACGTTGCTAAGAACTTGCATGAGATACTTGATACGCTGCCGGAAGGAGTGAAACTGATTGCCGTAAGCAAGTATCATCCAAATGAATACATACAGGCGGCTTATGCAGAAGGGCAACGGGTGTTCGGCGAAAGCCATGAACAGGAGTTGTCAAAGAAGCAACAAGCGTTGCCGGAAGATATTGTCTGGCACTTCATAGGACACCTCCAGACAAACAAAGTTAAGTATATTGCACCGTATATATCGATGATTGACGCCGTTGATTCGTTTCGTCTAATGAAGGAAATCAACAAGCAAGCGGCGAAGAACAACCGTGTTGTGGACATATTGCTGGAGCTTCATATTGCGGAAGAAGCAACGAAATACGGTTTCACACTTACGGAATGCCGCGACATGTTGGCGCTTGGCGAATGGCGGAAACTACGGAATATAAGGATTTGCGGGCTCATGATGATGGCTTCAAACGTTGACGACGAAAGTCAGATAAGGCGTGAATTCATGACGGCAGCTAACTTCTTCGACGAGATAAAGGCAGAGTATTTTGCAGATAATGATGCGTTCTGTGAACGGTCGTGGGGAATGAGCGATGACTACAAGATAGCCATTGAATGCCGAAGCACGATGGTTAGGGTAGGGACAAGCATCTTCGGAGAAAGAGTGTACTAGCTTGTTTTAAATGGTAGTCATTGGTATAGAATGGCGGAATTGATAAAATCGGTTTATTCGCGATAGCGTTTTGAAGACGGTAATCAATGAAATACGAAACAGCCCAGGTGATTCTTTCACTTAGGCTGTTTACTTTTATTATTTGAAGAAGTATTGTTCTGTACTTTGGCCGTTTGCGTTTGTCATTTGAAGACAGTGTCCAAAATATTGTGTAAACGGAAATAGGATTCAGCAGTAAGTTCTT
>JAUNIZ010000301.1 GCA_030523165.1 Prevotellaceae bacterium | reverse complement strand
AGGAACAGCTATTCGTTGCTGACGGCAAACCTTTGCATTTCAGACAGGAAGACCTGTTCCAGAGAGGACATGCCATTGAGTGCCGTATATGCGCCGAGGATACAGAGAACAACTTTATGCCTTCTCCGGGAATAATAAAGCAGATGACAATACCTAACGGTATAGGTGTGCGCCTTGACAGTTGTGCATACGAAGGATATGAGATACCTATATACTATGACCCTATGATAGGCAAACTTATAGTGTGGGCGACTACACGACAGTTCGCAATAGAGCGTATGCGTCGCGTGCTTTACGAATTCAAGATAACTGGAGTGAAGAACAATCTAAGTTATTTGAAGCGTATAATGTATGTTCCTGACTTTGTAAGAGGAGAATATAACACGCTGTTCATTAACAAGAACTCACGTATGCTTATCCGAAACAATGGAAACAACGAGGAGATAGAGAACATGTCGGCAATAGCAGTCTATATAGACTATCTTATGAACCTAGAAGAAAACCAGAGTCAACACTTGCAAGACTCGCGTCCGATAAGTCGCTGGAGAGAGTTTGGACTACAGAAAGGCGTGTTGAGAATATAATATATAAAAGGAAATAATATGGAACTACATATAGGAGACCGTGTACTCGATATATCCCTTGTTAGCAAGGAAGGAAACAAAGCCCGTCTGATTATAGACGGAAAGCCGTTTGATGTGGATATTGTCATGGCGGAAAACGGAAGCTGTTCAATAATTCATGACGGCAATTCATACAATGCGGAATTGATTAGAGACGATGGTGGAAAGAGTTATGACGTAAATATGTTCTATCGTTCATATCATGTCGATATTGTAGACACCCAGTCTAAATATCTTCGTATGAAGCAAAACGATAATGTAAAGCAAGACGACAAGATTGTTTCTCCTATGCCGGGCAAGGTTGTCAAGATTCCTGTAAAGCCAGGAGACCGTCTGAAAGACGGTGATATCGTTATTGTGCTTGAGGCTATGAAGATGCAGAGCAACTATAAAGTTACGTCAGACTGTATCGTAAAAGATATAATGGTGGCAGAAGGTGATTCTGTAAATGCAAATCAAGTATTGGTTACGTTGGATTTATTAAATGATGACAAATGAAAACAAGAGAAGAAATTTACAGCCGTTTTGATGAAAGAGACAAAAAAGCGTCTCTCGGCGGTGGAATAGACAAGATAGAAAAACAGCATGCGCAGGGTAAGATGACTGCAAGAGAACGTATTGACATGCTTTTGGACAAAGGCTCTTTCAATGAGCTTGACAAGTTTGTCACTTCACGCTGTACTGATTTCGGCATGGACAAAAAGAAGATTGACGGTGACGGAATGGTTACTGGATATGGCAAGATAGACGGCAGACTGGTGTTTGTCTATGCTTACGATTTCACTGCCCACGGCGGTTCGTTGAGCGAAACCAATGCTGCAAAGATTGTAAAGGTACAGCAACTGGCATTGAAGAATGGTGCTCCTGTTATTGCACTCAACGATTCTGGAGGTGCGCGTATACAGGAAGGCATAAACAGTCTTGCCGGATACGCATCGATTTTCTATCAGAATACAATAGCTTCAGGTGTAATACCGCAGATTTCAGCTATTCTTGGACCGTGTGCTGGCGGTGCTTGTTATTCTCCAGCATTGACAGATTTTATCTTTATGGTAAAGCAACAGAGCAACATGTTCATAACTGGCCCTGACGTAGTGAAGACTGTTACCAACGAGGAAGTAGACAAGGAAGAGCTTGGAGGCGCATTTACGCATAGCAGCAAGAGTGGTGTAACCCATTTTATGTGCGACAATGAAGAAGAAACACTCATGACAATTCGCCAGTTGCTGAGTTTCCTTCCGTCGAACAATATGGAAGACGCACCTGCTGTTCCATGTACAGACGATGTAAAAAGGCTTACCGAAGAGCTTCAGACTATAATACCAGAAGATCCTAACCAGCCTTACGATATAAAAGATATCATAGAACCGGTTCTGGACAACCAGTATTTCTTTGAGGTTATGCCTCATTTTGCGAAGAACGTAGTAATAGGATTCGGACACCTTAACGGTCGTTCCGTAGGTATAGTAGCAAACCAACCAGCTTATCTGGCAGGAGTTCTTGACATAGACGCAAGTGATAAGGCTGCGCGTTTCGTTCGTTTTTGTGACTGTTTCAATATTCCAATCATTACGTTTGAGGATGTTCCTGGTTTCCTTCCAGGCACAGTACAGGAGCACAACGGCATAATACGCCATGGTGCGAAGATAGTGTATGCATACGCCGAGGCTACAGTTCCGAAGATTACGCTTATTACAAGAAAGGCTTATGGCGGGGCTTACATTGTTATGTCTAGCAAGCCTACAGGTGCAGACATAAATCTTGCATATCCTCAGGCAGAGATTGCCGTAATGGGAGCAGAGGGTGCAGTGAACATACTTTATAGAAAGGCGAGTGCAGAGGAGAAGTCTTCTATTATCAAAGACTATGAAGAAAAGTTCTCAAGCCCTTATCAAGCTGCCGAGCGAGGACTTATAGACGAGATTATAATGCCGCGTGACACTCGTTATAAACTTATACAGGCATTGGAAATGGCTCACAACAAGAGTCAAAGTAATCCTCCCAAAAAGCATGGAAACATACCACTTTAGAGCATTTCGTGCTTTATGATTATTGGGAAAGAGATCTTAATGCATACAATAGCCATAGCATGTTACACATATGTGTACTGCTATGGCTAATCTTTTCTTTTTAATTGTTATAATTAATACTGATATTCTCATTTATAGATGTGTTGCATTCATTCACGATTTTGTATCAGTAATTAATGTTAATCAGATGTTAAACACGACAACTATAATAAATAATTGATGTTTTTTCTGTAATTTTACACGAAAATATGCTTGTCAGACAATCAAGACAGGACTATTGTACTAA
>JAUNIZ010000048.1 GCA_030523165.1 Prevotellaceae bacterium | reverse complement strand
ATACAAAATTTTAATTAAACTAGCATAACATATAGCTATAATTATTTCAATTATACTCAAATTTTCTTTATAACAATATCATATCTTGAATTATATCGTGAAATTCATGCATAGAAATAAATATCATTTATCAACCGAATATATAGAAATTCATTCATATTAAGCGAGTTTACAAATTGTATAAATATTCATCTTTCTGCATAAATATACATCTTCGTTTTTCTAAAATCATGACAAAAGAAAATCGCGAAATAGAAAAACAAGAGCATGAAAATAGGGTTGAAAATGACAACTTATGCAGTAATTTAAGATAAAAGCATAGGTTATTGGCAATAAAGCATAGGTTTATTAGCTGAAAGTGGCTTGTTTTCATGTTGCAAACAAGCCACTTTTTACCCCAAAACAGGTCAGTTATAGCCTTTTTTATACTATTTTATACGGTTATTTTATGCACACTAAGCAGAGGAAATGCCGTAATTGTTTGTGTGATAGCATTTTAATTTTGCACACGTTTTTAGGCGATATTTGCACCACGACACTTTTATTTCAGAAAACTGCCCTTCTCAGCGCGTTAACGAGATGATTTTCCATTTTACGATGATACGATTTTCTGTATAAATATACAAAATTCCGACTTGATTATCGAATCTGTTTCAAGATAAAAAAGTAATGACTGATAGTAATTATATGCCGTTTGCGCTTCGTAAACACTATGTTAAAAATATCTGATATGCAGAAATTACTTTTGCCAAAGAATTTCTTTGTCAAACATTATTAATAAATTTGCAAGTTGATAGAACATTATCGACACACAAGGAAATATATTTCCGAAAGAAAATAAATAAAGAGTACAATTATGAGAAGTTTTGCATCAGACAACAATTCGGGAGTTCATCCACTAGTTATGGATGCTCTTGCCAAGACTAATATAGACCACGCTTTGGGTTATGGAGACGACCCTTGGACAGCAGAGGCAACAGACAAGATAAGAGAAGCCTTCACATCAGACTGCGAACCTCTGTTTGTTTTTAACGGAACAGGCAGCAATGCTGTGGCTTTACAGCTCTGCACACGTTCATACAATTCGATTATTTGTGCCGAAACAGCCCATATTTATGTTGACGAGTGTGGTGCACCTGTTCGCATGACTGGCTGTCAGATAAGGCCAGTGGCAACTCCAGACGGCAAGTTGACACCAGAATTGATAAGCCCTTATCTGTGTAACTTCGGCGAACAGCATCATTCACAACCTGGCGCAATATATATATCGCAATGCACAGAAATGGGAACTGTCTACAAACCCGAAGAGATACGTGCGCTTGCAGACTTGGTTCATCAACACGGAATGTACATTCACATGGACGGGGCGCGCCTTGCTAATGCTTGTGCTGCGCTTAATCTCAGTCTGAAAGAACTTACTGTAGATTGCGGTATCGATGTTCTCAGTTTTGGAGGCACTAAAAACGGCTTGATGATAGGTGAATGTGTAATAGTGTTTAACTCTGTTCTCAAGAAAGAAGCCATATATATCCGCAAGCAATCGGCTCAGTTGGCATCGAAAATGCGCTATCTTTCGTGTCAGTTTACCGCATATCTTACAGACAATCTATGGCTGAAAAACGCAAAGAAAGCCAACGACATGGCAAAGAAATTATATTACGGACTAAAGGAAATTCCTGAAATTTGCTTCACGCAAGCAATGGAAAGCAACCAGCTTTTTCTTACTATGCCACGCCCGATGATAGAGTTACTGCTGAAAGACTATTTCTTTTATTTCTGGAACGAGAATGCCAACGAGATTCGTCTCGTAACGTCGTTTGACACTACTGATGAAGATATAGACAACTTTCTTACAGCCGTGAGAAACGCGAGACAAGATATAAAGCGATAACAATGCCGTTTGTAATCAGAGTATGGATTGATTTCCTTAAAATATGGATAATATTGGGCGTTTTTATTTCTTAACGCTACATTTCTGATATAAAAGGAATAGTTTCTCAATTTAAATGAGTAAATTTGCATCCCAAATCAAAATGCATCTAATGAAAAAAGATACGAACAACGCATTCTCAATGATTGCTGACTACGAAGGAGACATTTCAAAATTGCTTGAAGTGGAATATACTGGTGAACTGCCTATTCTTGCCACACGCAACCTGGTGCTTTTCCCTGGTGTAGTGTCTCCTGTTCTCATAGGAAGAGCTGCAAGCCTTAATCTTGTAGACAGTCTTCAGGGCAAGCCAAACGCAGTGTTTGCCGTGTTCTGCCAAAAGGATTCAAGTAAAGATATACCAACAAAAGATGACCTTTATGAGTATGGTGTATATGCCAAGATAGTACGTGTACTTGAAATGCCTGGCCCCGCAAAGAACATTACTGTAATAGTTCAGGGCATGGGCAGGTGCAAACTTGAAGACATAAGGAGAACAAAGCCATATCTAAAAGGCACGGTAAGCCTTGCGCCAGAAAGGATTCCTGACATTGATGACAAGGAGTTTGAAACTGCAGTTAACGACCTTAAGGCTACGTCTTTAGACTATGTGAAGCAGAATGACGATATTCCTGACGAGGCACAGTTTGCTTTGCAGAACATCAACAACTCTATCATACTGCTTAACTTCATCTGCACAAGCATGCCGTTTGAAGCTGAAGAGAAGATAGAACTGCTCAGAACACACGACATGACGGAGCGTGTCATTGGCGCACTGAAGATTCTGCATCGCGAAATGCAACTTCTGGAAATAAAGCATGACATTCGCACCAAGACGCGTGAAGACATTGACGAGCAGCAGCGCGAATATTTCCTGCAGCAGCAGATAAAGAATATCAAGGAGGAACTGGGCAGCAGCGACGGCTATCCTGAACGTAAAGAATTGCTTGAAAAGGCAAAGAACAAGGTATGGCCCGAAGAAATAGCAAAGTCTTTCAATAAGGAACTTGACAAGCTCGACATACTTAACCCTCAGAGTCCTGAGTTCAGCGTACAGCTAACATATCTGCAGACGCTGGTAAACCTGCCGTGGGGAACATATACGCAAGACGATCTCAACCTGAATCGTGCAGAGAAGATACTCGACAAAGACCATTACGGCATGAAGAAGGTGAAGGAACGTATATTGGAATATATGGCTGTGTTGAGCCTTAGAAATGACCTCAAATCACCTATTATATGCCTTTATGGCCCTCCAGGAGTAGGAAAGACGAGTCTTGGCAAGAGCATTGCTTCTGCCATGAAGCGCAAATACACACGCGTATCGCTTGGTGGTCTGCACGACGAAGCCGAGATAAGAGGTCATAGACGCACATATATCGGTGCTATGCCTGGACGAATCATCAAGAGCATACAGAAAGCTGGCTCGTCAAACCCTGTGTTCATTCTCGATGAAATAGACAAGGTAACACAGAATACTGTAAACGGCGACCCTGCATCAGCATTGCTTGAAGTGCTCGATCCAGAGCAGAACCATGCTTTCCACGACAATTATCTTGACGTAGACTACGACTTGTCTAAGGTGTTGTTCATAGCTACAGCCAACGATCTCAACACAATTCCGCGACCATTGCTTGACCGTATGGAGATAATAGAGGTAAGCGGATATATAACAGAGGAGAAAGTTGAAATAGCTAAACGCCACCTTATCCCTAAGGAAAAGGAAAACACTGGCTTGGACAACGAAAGCAAACTGAGATTCAGCAAGCAGGCTATAGAGAAAATAATAGAACAATACACCCGTGAAAGCGGTGTGCGTCAGCTGGAGAAACAGATAGACAAGGCATTACGCAAGATGGCTTTCCTGAAGGCTAAAAACGGAGAACTGCCATATCTTCAGATAACTCCGAAAGAGATAGAAAGCCTTCTTGGAAAGGCTCCGTTCTATCGCGACATATATCAAGGAAATGAATACGCTGGCGTTGTAACAGGCTTGGCTTGGACAAGCGTTGGCGGAGAGATTCTATTCATTGAGACTAGTCTAAGCAAAGGAAAAGGCTCAAAGCTAACGTTAACGGGTAATCTGGGTGACGTAATGAAGGAATCGGCAATCCTTGCGCTTGAATACGTGAAGGCTCATGCCGACAAGCTCAATATAGACTACCGCATTTTCGACCACTGGAATATACATATCCATGTGCCAGAAGGCGCAACGCCAAAGGACGGACCGTCGGCAGGTATAACCATAGCCACATCAATAGCTTCGGCACTTACACAGCGCAAGGTCAGAAAGAACACAGCAATGACAGGCGAAATAACACTCCGCGGAAAGGTGTTGCCAGTAGGCGGAATCAAGGAAAAGATACTTGCGGCAAAGCGCGCAGGCATAACGGAAATCGTGATGTGCAAAGACAACAAAAAAGATATCGACGAGATATCTGACGAGTATCTTAAGGGAGTGCAGTTCCACTATGTAGAGAACGTGCAAGACGTGTGGAATTTTGCCCTCACAGACCAGAAGGTAAAGAATGCCGTAACGTTTGACATTAACGACAAATAATATACAGATGCGGTTTGAACTTCAGCATACAGACAATGCAAGCGATGCTCGCACTGGTATAATAACCACTGACCACGGGCAGATAAAGACACCTATATTCATGCCCGTAGGCACGTGTGGCAGCGTTAAAGGCGTGCATTTCAGCGAACTTAGAGAACAGGTAAAGGCACAGATAATTCTTGGAAACACATACCATCTGTATCTAAGACCTGGTCTCGACATACTGAAAGCTGCTGGCGGTCTGCACAAATTCAACACATGGGACAGGCCTATACTTACAGACAGCGGTGGTTTTCAGGTGTTCTCCCTCACTGGAATACGCAAGCTAAAGGAAGAAGGCTGCGTGTTTCGCTCGCACATAGACGGTTCGAAGCATATATTCACACCAGAGAACGTTATTGACACCGAGCGAATAATCGGCGCTGACATAATGATGGCATTCGACGAATGTCCCCCAGGACAAAGCGATTACCAATATGCAAAGAAAAGTCTGATGCTTACGCAACGCTGGCTTGACAGATGCATAAAGAGAATGAACGTGACAGAACCTCTATATGGCTATAGCCAATCGCTGTTTCCTATCGTTCAAGGCTGCACGTTCAAGGACCTGCGATGCGAAGCGGCTAAATATGTAGCAGACAAAGGTGCTGACGGCAATGCCATTGGAGGCTTGGCAGTAGGCGAACCCACTGAGGTCATGTATGAGATGATTGAAGTGGTGAACGAGATATTGCCTAAAGACAAACCTCGCTACCTGATGGGCGTTGGCACACCACAGAACATTCTTGAAGCTATAGAACGTGGTGTAGATATGTTCGACTGCGTGATGCCTACAAGAAACGGAAGAAACGCTATGCTGTTCACTTATAACGGCACAATGAACATGCGCAACAAGAAATGGGAAAAAGACTTCTCTCCTATCGACCCTGACGGCTGCGACGTTGACATAATATATTCAAAGGCATATCTGCATCATCTGTTCAAAGCGCAGGAACTATTGGCTATGCAGATAGCAAGCATACACAATCTTGCTTTCTATCTGAGACTTGTTACAGACGCACGTCAGCACATAGAAGCAGGCGACTTCGTAAAATGGAAAGCATCAGTAATTGACCAGCTTGGCAAACGTGTTTAGAGCGATAAAGGCATGAAAAGAAAGAATATAAGAAGATTCAGAAAGGCATTGAAGATGTTAAGATGGCTGAGAAAGCGTTTTAACTGGCTGTTCGTGTCGCTTGCCTGGATCGGTCACAAACTGAGATGGATGAAATATATCAACCCGTTCAGGTATCTGAAGATACTTGACTGGTATCTGATAAAGAAGTTCATCGGCACATATTTCTATTCTATTGCCCTGATTATTTCAATATCTATCGTTTTCGACATCAATGAAAACCTTGCAAAGTTCTCGCAATATCATGCACCGCTGAAGGCTATCGTGTTCGACTATTACATGAACTTCGTGCCATATTTTGCCAATCTGTTCAGTCCTTTGTTCGTGTTTATTGCCGTTATATTCTTCACGTCAAAGCTGGCAGGCAACTCTGAAATAATCTCAATGCTTGCTGCTGGTGTAAGCTTCAAAAGGCTTATGCGACCATATATGATATCTGCAGCACTCATATCTATAATGACCTACTATCTCGGCTCATACGTTATTCCTAAGGGAACTATCGTAAGACAGAACTTCGAGACTATGTACAAGAACAAGAAGAAGAACACTTCTGCGGAAAACGTTCAGCTTCAGGTAGGCAAAGGCATTATTGCGTATATACAGCACTACGACAACAATGCAAAGAAGGGTTACGGTTTCAGTCTTGACAAGTTTGAGAACAAGAAACTTGTAAGCCACATGACAGCGTCAGAGATTCAATATGACACAATCTCAGATACTAAATACCACTGGAAAGCTTCACGATGGAGAATAAGAGAACTTAAAGGTCTGCGCGAAATAATAACAAGCGGTTCGAAGAAAGACACCGTTATAATGATGGAACCTACTGACTTGGTTTTCTCGAAAGGTCAGCAGGAAACATTCACAAGCCCACAGCTTCGTGAATATATCAGCAAGCAGATTGACAGAGGTTCAAGCAACGTTGTTCAATATGAAGTGGAATACCATAAACGAATAGCCAACTCTTTTGCTTCGTTTATACTTGCCACAATCGGCTTGTCGCTGTCGTCAAGGAAAAGGAAAGGCGGCATGGGTATGTATCTCGGCATAGGCTTGGCATTGAGTTTCGGTTACATAATGCTGCAAACAGTATCTGCAACGTTTGCCATAAACGCCAATACCCCTCCTATGCTTGCCGCATGGATACCTAATATTATATTTACTGTGGTAGCTTATTTCTGCTATCGCAAAGCACCGAATTAATAATGGATTTTTACGATTTATATTTAAGCGACAATACATTAGATGCAATAGACGACATGGGATGGGTATCATGCACACCCATACAAGAGAAGTGTATCCCTGAAATTCTTGACGGCAAAGACGTGTTAGGCATAGCTCAGACTGGCACGGGCAAAACGGCAGCCTATCTGCTGCCTATACTTAGTCTTCTTGATGAAGAAGATTTTCCTGAAGACGCAATAAACTGCGTTATAATGAGTCCTACGCGTGAGCTGGCACAACAGATAGACCAAGCAATGCAAGGCTTTTCATATTACATGCCTGACGTAAACAGCGTTGCCGTTTATGGAGGCAATGACGGTGGCAGATATGACCAGGAAAGCAAAAGCATGAAAATGGGATGCGACATTGTGATTGCAACGCCAGGGCGCCTTATAAGCCACATAACGATGGGCAACGTAGATTTCAGCCGTGTTTCTTTCTTTGTTCTTGACGAGGCAGACCGTATGCTCGACATGGGTTTTTCCGACGACATCATGTCGATAGCTAAACTGCTTCCCGACACATGCCAGACAATAATGTTCTCTGCAACCATGCCTGACAAGATAGAAGAGCTTGCACGAACTATACTTAAAAGCCCTGCAATAATAAAACTTGCAGTCAGCAAGCCTGCAGAGAAGATAAAGCAGTCGGCATACGTTTGCCATGAGAATCAGAAGACTGGCATTTTGCGCAGCATATTCAAAGAGAATGAACCTAAGCGTGTGATAATATTCTCCAGCTCAAAAGTGAAGGTAAAGGAAATAAACCGCACGCTGCGCACTATGAACATAAACAGCGGCGAGATGCACTCCGACTTGTCGCAAAGCGAGCGAGACGATGTTATGTATAGGTTCAAAAGTGGACAGATAGGTGTTCTCGTGGCTACAGACATTGTTTCAAGAGGCATAGACATAGACGACATCTCTATGGTGATAAACTATGACGTGCCTCATGATTCGGAAGATTATGTTCATCGCATAGGCAGAACGGCAAGAGCAGACCATGACGGCATAGCAATAACACTTGTAAGAGGCAAAGAAATATACAACTTCATGCAGATAGAAAAGTTTCTTGAACGCGAAGTTGAAAAGGTTCCTCTGCCTGAAGGTCTTGGCGAAGCACCTGAATACAAGGCTATGCAACGCAAAGACTTCAAGAAAAAGAAATTCTCACGTAAACGCAAAGGTGGCTTTAAAGACAAGAAGAAGCCTAACAGCATGAGCGCAAAGAGCAATAAAGAAAGCAAGGAAAACAAAGCGGCAAAAGCTGAAAATGGCTATAAAGCAGACAAAGCAGCAAGAGCAAACAAGGGAGAAAAGAAAGGTAAGCCAATAAAACAGAAGGCTCCTAAACAAGAGCAAAAGTAAGCACAAACTGCTCGCTGATTCGATAATACACCTTCACATCTTCGTTTCTAACAAGATTCTCACTGATAACCACGCCATTGACACCATCGCCGTCGATGGCTTTTATTTTAATATCATCAAAGCCAAGCTTGTCTGAAGAGTAAAGCTTATACATTGTTTCCTTTACGCACCAGTGTATCAGCGTGGAAACAAGCGTTTCGGCATTCTCGTCATGGCGCAGAAACCTGTCTTTAATCTTAGTAACCCTGTCGCTGATATATTCAATGTCAATAGCCACGTCATGTTTTCTTGAGCTTATCAGCGCGGCATATCCGCGAGTGTGGCTGATGCTGATGTTCTTTCCGTCAGAAAGAAAAGGTTTGCCGTCATCGTTATGGGTCAACATCAAGTCATTGCCGCATACCTTGTCTATAAGGCAACGCACGGCAAGAGCTTCCTTGCGCCTTGATTCCGACTTATAACGTGAAAGTATTTCTTCTTTGAAAACGTCAGCGAAATAATAGTCTGAGAGAAATTCGTCTTGTGTCTCTGTAATGTCCCACAGACCTACAGACACGTCATCGCAGATATTTTCAATAGATATTAACGGCATAGGCTATCATTGGTTCGTATCGTTTTCGTGCTTGTTGGAAATGGTTATCTTTACCTTTGATATACGGCGTTCTTCTATACCCATAACTTCAAAGGTAAAATCCTTATACGACAGTTTCTCTCCTACTTTAAGGAAATCGCCTTTTATCTCAAGCATAAGCCCTGCCACAGTATCTGCTTCGCCTTCAATCTCTGCAAAATAGTCTTCGTCAACGCTTAATATCTTGCAGAAGTCAGCCAACAGTGTCTTTCCTTCAAAGAGGTAAGTGTTCTTGTTAAGACGGGTATATGCCTTCTCGTCATCGTCATATTCGTCATTAATCTCGCCTACTATCTCTTCAAGAATATCTTCAAGCGTAACGATTCCGCTAGTGCCTCCGAATTCGTCTACAACAATGGCAATATGTACCTTGTTGTTCTGGAATTCACGAAGCAAATCGTCTATCTTCTTTGTTTCAGGAACAAAATACGGAGGTCGAATAAGACTTTGCCATCTGAAATTATGGTTCTTGTTAAGATGTGGCAACAGGTCTTTTATATATAGAATGCCGCGTATATTGTCTGTATTGTCTTGATAAACAGGTATTCGGCTATAGTTGTTTTCTATAACGCATTTCAGCACATCCGCAAAAGACGTGTTTATATCAAGGTCTATTATGTCTTTACGGCATGTCATTACCTCCTTGGCTGTCTCGTCGCCAAAGCGGATAATGCCCTGAAGCATGCTCTGCTCTTCCTTTATGTCTTCCTTGTCTGTAAGTTCCAAGGCATGTTCAAGTTCGTCAACGCTCAACACATGATTGTCTTTCTGAACAAGCTTTTCAGCAAACACACGGCTCTTGAGCAGAATATATTCTATTCCCCAGAACAGCTTGCGGAAGAAAAATATGCCGTTTACAGCCTTGCGACAGAATGCCAACGGTTTCTGACGTGCGAATATCTTCGGCATAATCTCACCGAAAAGAAGAAGAAGGAATGTGAGAAGCACCGTTGTGCACAAGAACTGCAACAGATATGAGCCACCGAAGTCTATAATGTTTGAAAGCACATAGTTGCAAAGCATGATTATCATCACGTTGACGAAATTGTTCGTGATAAGAATAGTGGCTAACGTGCGTTCGGTTTCCGCTCTTAATGTCTCTATCTTGCGGTCTGAGTCATGGTGTTCGCTGTCCAGTTCGTTGACGTCTGATGGAGTAAGACTAAAGAATGCTATTTCTGAACCGCTTGCAAAACCTGAGACAAGAAGAAGCATGGCTGCCAATACGGCTGCTATAATCACACCAAGACTAGGAGCTATGAAATGTACTCCTAACAATGCTTCCTGAAAAGACTCTAGACTAAACATTTATTTTTGAATCATCCTCCTCTATTCTGCCATAAACATACGAATAGCCATTATCTGACAGTCTCTTTTAGAAAGGCAGATTATCATCAGCAGGCTGCTCTTGCTTCGCGGTAGTCTGCGGCTGGCTGTTCTCCATGCTAGGCTTCGGTGAAAGAAGTTCCATGTTGTCGGCATAAACTTCTGTGATAGACTGCTTTACGCCTTTCTGGTCGTTATATGACCTGTAATGGATTTTTCCTTCTATATAAAGCTTGTCGCCCTTGTGGACATAGTTTTCAACAATCTTCGCCAAACCGCGATAAAAGACAATGTTATGCCATTCGGTTCTGTCAGGCACCTTTGTTCCGTTCTGCAAGGTATATCCACGTTCTGTCGTAGCCAACGACAACGTAGCTACGGCTTGGTCATGGTCGTAATACCTTACGACTGGCTCCTTGCCCACATTTCCTATAAGCATAACCTTGTTCATATTCAGCTTTTGTTTTTGGAACGGCTTTTGTTATTGTTGTTGAAATCCTTGTCTGGCTGTTGTTTCGGCAAGAGATAATTTACAAATCAGATTGCTTTCTCCAAGAGATTATTTCCACATGCCAAGGTACTTGAACTTGAAGTTCTTACCCTTAGCTGACGGAAACTGGCTGCGGCTGTCTACACGGCTACGAAGATGCTCTACCATACGGTTATAGCAATCTATGCCCGACATTGCCTTGCAGTTTACTACAAAGCGTGTGTCACGGTATTCGTGCTTGCCTGTAACAGGCACTAGTACAACGCGCTTGAAATCGAGAGTGCCCTCATACCATCCAGCCCTTTCCTCGTTAAGACGCAGCAGAACAGGCGATGCTGTCTCTCGTTGTTCGGCGGCTGACGGAGAAGTGCGCAAAGCCTTCTTCTGCTTGAAGTCAAGCATAGTAGCAGCTTCTGTCTTGATGATGATGAAATATACCCTTGGGCGTATCTTGTAACGCTTAGGATAGAACACGTCGCTCGCTACATAATCACGGATATCGTTCTCCAAATCAGGATTCATTCCGATTTCCTCGATAGCGGCTAAAAAGGCAATAGCATCATCGACATTGTTTACCAATGTCTCTCTGTCAAAGTATCTTAAATATAAGTTCATTATTTGTATTTTTCTTTTGAAGCAAGATGAGCGGAAAACGGGACTCGGACCCGCGACCCCGACCTTGGCAAGGTCGTGCTCTACCAACTGAGCTATTTCCGCTTGAAAAAACATGTGAAGAGGAGGAGACTCGAACTCCCACGAAACAATTTTCACTACCCCCTCAAAGTAGCGCGTCTACCAATTCCGCCACCTCTCCAACATTTAAAATCATTCTGAATAAACGATGTGCCCAAAACAGGACTCGAACCTGCACGTCGTGAAACACACGCACCTGAAACGTGCGCGTCTACCAATTCCGCCACTTGGGCATAAGAAATAATCTTTCAATTATTTATTCAGAATGTGAGCGGAAAACGGGACTCGGACCCGCGACCCCGACCTTGGCAAGGTCGTGCTCTACCAACTGAGCTATTTCCGCCTGAAACCTTTTTGCAAAGGGCATTTCTCTAAATGCGGTGCAAAGATACTGCTTTTTCTGAAACCTCCAAAACTTTTCACGGATTTTTTTCGCAAAACATCGTTTTTTTCTGTCAATCCATGCGGTTCTTGTAGTCTTCATAGCCGAAAGAGCGCAATATTTCCATCTCTCCGTCTACGTGCACAATCGCTATTGACGGATGGGTGATGCCGTTGAAAGTATTGGTCTTTACGGTGGTATAATGAATCATATCCTCAAAGATAATATTCTCGCCAATGGCAAGCTCATGGGAAAATCGCCACAAGCCCATGAAGTCTCCCGACAGGCAACTGTTGCCGCCTATGCGGTAAACATTCTTTTCACCATATTTGTCCTTATTTTCGCTTTCCTCAAGCGTCTCTGCTCCTCTAATCGCAGGCATATAGGGCATCTCAAGACAGTCGGGCATATGACACGTAAAGCTGACGTTAACTATTGCTGTCCTTATCCCTCTGTCCTCTACAATATCTATAACCTGTGCAACAAGCGGACCTGTCTGCCACGCAAACGCACTGCCTGGTTCCATGATAATCTTCAAATGTGGATACTTCTTATGGAAGTCTTTCAACGTTTTTATTAATAGAGGTATATCATAGTCCTTACGTGTCATAAGGTGTCCGCCACCGAAGTTTATCCATTTTATTTGACTGAACCAACGGTCAAACTTTTCCGTTATATGACTCAACGTCCTGACGAAAACGTCTGCTCCGCTCTCACAATGGCAGTGGCAGTGGAAGCCGTCAATGTCTGACGGAAGAACATCTGGCAACTTGTCGGCAGTTACACCGAAGCGAGTGCCTACAGCGCATGGGTTATACAAGTCTGTGCCTACCTCTGAGTATTCAGGGTTTACGCGAAGACCTATGCTTAATGAACTGTCAATATCTTTAACTCGGTTGTGATAACGTTCATACTGCGATAACGAGTTAAACGTAAGATGACTTGAACACCTTACTATATCGTCTATCTCATAATCAGTATAGGCTGGCGAAAACGTATGTGCCTTGCTTCCGAACTCTTCGTATGCCAATCGCGCCTCAGACAACGAACTTGCAGTCGTTGAACTGATATATTCTCTGAATATATGAAACGTTTTCCACAGGGCGAATGCCTTGAATGCGAGGATAATCTCTACCCCAGCCTCTTCTGCCACGTTCTTTATAAGCGCAAGGTTGCGGCGCAGTCGCGCTTCCTCTAATATATAATAAGGTGTATTTAGACCTTCAAATGTATTCAAATTAATCTTCATATTTCTCTTTATTATAATAACGGATGCAAACTTAACGCTTTTTTTTCAAATGGCGAAAGGGTTAAGGGAGAAAAAATGACTGATACGCTGATACGCTTGATACGTCCCATACGAAAGAACATAAAAAAGACGTGAGCCATATAAAAATGACCCACGTCAGATTTAATTATGAATTCTTAATTCTTAATTATAAATTAGAATTATTATTCAGCTTGTACAGATTCGTGAAGGTTCCGTCAGGATTTCGTTTCACATGATTACGATGAACATAATTCCTTATCTGCGTTGCTGCGCTAGAGGATACAGATGTGCAGTTCTTCTGCGCACGCAACATGTTCAGGTCGTCAACGGTGAACACCTCTGGGAGAAGTTCTAGCCAGTTCACAGTGCCTGACTTTGCTGGGTGAAGCACCCTCTGCTCCTTGTCTATCTCTTCTTGTAAAGCGTCGCCGAAAAATTTCATCTTATTGTGGAGGTCATAATCCAACGACCACATCACCAATTCTTCTAGGGCAGCTGACCAATGGTTACCGTGAACTATATAGAGCATACATGCCCTGAACCATGCGCTCAACACTGCACGACGTGAGAACGACTTATAAGCCTTCGAGCCTGACAGAATCGTTATCTGTTTGCAATGCTCTAACATCTTCTTCGCGAATGCCGTTGCCTTAGGTATCTTCAGATATGTCTGGTTACCAATCCTCGCGTTGTCCTTCGCGTTAAGTAGGTTGTCTATATACGGCTTAAGCTGCTCGTCGAAACTCTCCAAATAATCGCCCTGCTGAGGTATATCTGCGTCGTCAGCCTGCTCAGGTATAGACGCGAAATTAATACGGTTAACCGTACCGTCCACCAAAGCCTGACGTGGGAAGAACTTCATTAAATTGGTCGGCGTGGTCGACGCGTTGAACAACAACTTAACGTTAACGAATTCCGTCACCGACTGATAACCAACGCGCATCTGACCGTCCTTCGCGCAGTCATAAGCGAGGCGAATGAGCAGGTGGTGATAGTTGTTGGCACCCTCCTTTAGTTTGTTAAAGCCGTCGAGCTCGGACATCTGCATGTACAGGAAGTGACCCTGCGCATCTGCAAGCGACTGAAAGAGACGGGCAACAGTTATGTTAGGCAATACACGCTGGATAACGCAGTTCTCTGGGCGTGCGAGCTTCCGATCGTTTGCGCCCTTCTTCGCGTTTTCTTCTTTAATGCGCTTGTCCTCAGCGGCATTGATGGCGTCACGCGCGTCTATATCCGCCATTATATGGGCTATCGGGTCATCAACACACGACTTTCCTTCTCCTGTCGGCGCCACGAGGATGCACATTGACGTAGGCTCCTTGAATTTGCCGTCTACATAGTGAAGATGCACGTTGTGGATATGTGCGTTCAATGCCGCAAATATGCTCATCGCTACCGCTGGCTTGTATATGTCGGGGACATTGCTCAGCATAAGCCTCATAAAGGGCGGCAGCTTAGTAGGCATCTGAGGCGCGTCATCCTCGTACTTGTCGAGGGCGGAGGCTGCGGCAGTCTTGCCGTTCTTCATAGCCGCGAGTTTTATCGCTTGCTTGATGACCTTAGTCTGAAAATAACCACCCTTCTTGGTTTCGCATGCTGACGCGATGATGGTCTTCATCTCGTCCTTGGGTAGGCCGTAGTCGGGCATTATTTCCAACATCAGCGCTTGGTTGCGGTCGCAAATATTGCGTATATGGAATGCGAGCTGCGAGAGACGAGCGTTGCGACAGCCATCATAAGGTTCGCCGCCTGTCAAGCTGAACCACTCGTTTATGATGTCCTCATATGGAATTTCTACGTCATCTGAGACTCTGAACATGTGAGGTGCGTTCGTGCCGTCAGCTGTAGTGGTAGAAAAATCAGAAGCAGTGTCGGCAGCAGTCTCTGCTGCTGTGGAGGTGGCACATGTGGCATGTGTGCCTTTTCTCTCTTGGGCAAGCACTTGGATGGCTGTGCGCTCGGCCTCTGAGATTTCCTGAGAAAGGAACTCTTCAGCGAAAAACTCGTCGCTAATATATAAAAGGTTCGCGCGCGTAGGCACATACGACGGACGGGCATAGTCGCAGCAGCTCGTGTCATATTTTTCAATGCCTAAACGATTTGCGATCCAAAGCTGCGCCTCTGCGAGCGTGAGATCCTTAGGAGCTTTGAAGTTAATGCGTAAGCCTTCTCCGCTCGGGGTGATGTGAGCGAGAAGAATGCCCAGCTCGTCAATGCGGCTTTCGACGTTTTCTTCATAGAACGCGCGAGCGTCCCCAATGTCGTCCAAGTCGAGCATGCAGCCGCCTGAGGGAATTGCGTTCTCGTCATTGCGATAGTTATTCAAAAACGCACTGGCGTGCGGCATGTAGACAGGGAGTCTTCCCTTTGTCTTTTTCTTTAGTTCGGCAAACTCTTCCTTAGAGATTTTGCCTTCCTTATAGAGTTTCCTTGCAGCCTGATAATCTGCAGTGTTCTTCGCCACTGACGGCAAGTCAATCAGCTCGTTGAATTTTTTCATTGAGCATACCTTCGTAGGTTCTGACTTGTCTAGTAATTTAATCTTGTATGTTATCATTTCGATTAATATTAACTTATATAAGTCGGCCTCTAATGCCGACATGAGCGTTGCTGAGGTGGTCGCTGCCCACCGTCCTCAAAGCCCTTGCATGAAGGGCTGTGAGACAAGTGTGTTTTAATTATTCTTCTTCAGTTTTTCCCCATGCTTCTTTGTAGGCCTTGAACAGCGCTACCGCCTCATCTTTCTGACGGCGTAGCTCTCTGTAATCATCGATAATATCGCTGAGGCGTCCGTTCAGGTCTTTCTTGTCTTCCTTTAGTTCGGTTATAATTTCATCTGTTAGCCGCTTTACAGTCAGCGCAGCTAGCTGCACTCTAGTGTCTTCGCTTTCGCCGAGAATGCGCCACGCTAGTTCGAGATTCTCGCGCTTTTGTTGCGCTTCTTTAATTTCTCTCTCTTCCTCTTCTGTTCCCCATAGCTCTTCTGGCGTGGGGAAATCGTTGAACTTCTTCATTTTCTGAATGTTATTTTAAATTTTTTATTCGAATATAAATATAACGTCATTTGAAAAAATTTTCAAGCTTTATGGTATTTGTTCCGAAATATCCTATAAATAGTGTGATATTTGGGTATTTATTCCGATATATCCCATTATTTCTCTCTCCACAGTCTCCCTGTCTGCGCAGTCCCACACTTCCTGTGTAGTTTTTCTGCAATAATTTAAATCTTCTCATTGTCCGTATCCTTTATAAGGCTTTTCGAAAATAAATATATGCTACTCCACGAAAAATTTCAAGCGTTATAACGCCAGTCGTAGGCACGGTAGACTATCTACCGTTTTCTCTATACATACTGAGCAATTCCCTATACTCATCACTCATTTCTTTTGCGATTTCCCTAACCGTCTGTACGGCCTTTCTTATTTTAGGGTCCTCTGAGCTGGCTAGCACGGCTAACGCCTGCGTCAGCAGTTGGTTTCTCTGTGCTCTCTCACGTTGTGCTTTCTCAATTTCTTTAAGTAAGTCGGCTACGCTGTATTCAGCCTTGCCTCTGTTCGGTACTAAATTTTTCATTTGCTATAAAATTTAAATATTTCACCGTCATTATAGTCAGCAGTCGACTTGAAGTCAATACCCTCAGCGATGTATTTACAGCTTTTAATATATATTAACCTTTTTAAAGAATACGGGGCGTTCTGGGGGGCGAGGGGGGCTATACGCTCTCCTATACCGTGATTGATTTTTTTTCGATGGCCAATGGCAGCTCGCGCCCTCAGTTCGCCCCTTTCAGGGACGGTAGAGAGAGGTGTGGCGTCATTGTACCGCAAGCCACGCTTCGCTCGCATGGCGGTTAGGTATCGTTCCCGATAGTTCGCCCTCTTTGAGGACGGCAGTTTCAGCGCGCCAACTTTATTATGTGTAATGCCATGCCAATAGACTAGCTTACGTCCCCGAAGGGCAGCGAATCTCCATAACCGAGAGTAACGCGTATCGCGTATCACCGTATCACCTCTCGGAGTGTCGGGGTATGCTTTGAAAAAACAACGCTAAAATGGTATTTTAAATTTTAATATATATATTTATATATAAATATATATATTAACTTTCAGATTGACCTTTAAGGAGCCTTCGTCTGCAAGTGATACGGTGATACGGTGATACGCCCTGTAAAAAAAGAGAGAGCACTAAGGCATTGGCATACATACACACCTATAATAGGTAAAACATGCATATATTATAGAGGTACGCGCGCGCGCGACGTAAAGCATAGCTTACGACTAGGCCAAACTATATTTTACGCTTCACGTCGCATAGGTTTATGAATAAACGTTAAAAATCTTAATATTTTCGACCTTTTGTCCGAAAAGCCGAAACTTTTCAAAACTTGATGATATTTATATATAAAGATATAAATAAAAACTTATTCAATTAACAAATGACAACATCAACAGGCACTATCAAGTACAAGAAAACACAGAACACTAACTCAAGTTCAACATTTAACGGCAAGTGGTATGGCAGAGCCGTACAAGACCGCAGCGTCTCATTCGATGAATTCATCACCCACATGGCGGAGCACAACTCTCCATATTCGCGAGGCGTAATAAGCGGAGTGTTGACAGACATGCTTCAGTGTCTTCAAGAACTCGTATTGGACGGCAAGAGCGTCCGTCTCGGAGAGCTCGGACTCGTGTCTATCGGACTCAAAACGACTCCAGCCGACACCGCAGACGCCTTCACCCCGTCAACGAACATCAAGTCAGTCAGGCTCAACATCCGAAACACCAAGACGTGGAGCAACGCTGAGTTGAAAAAACTCTGCAAGTTCAGCGAGTTGAGCGAGTATAGTACGGCTGAAAGCGCAAGCGCTTAACAGCCACGGGAGTTAAAGGAGTTAATGAAGTTAAAGTAGTTAAAGACAATAGTCATGTGGATTCTTATCCAACTCCATAACGCAACAAACGCAAACGTCAAAGCATACGTCTTTAACTCCTCAGCGAGTGAAACGAGCGATAACTCCCTTTAACTACTTTAACTACAAAAAGAAAACTCCTTTAACTCCCTTTAACTACTTTAACTACAAAACAATTAACCTTAAATGATAAAAACTATGAAACGAGAAACTTGGAAAACATTGCTACAGGTGCTTGTATCTATCATCACTGCAATAGCCACAACGCTGGGCGTGACATCATGCATGTAAAAAAACATGGTTGAAACAAAAGCCCGTGACACACTATTGATAGCAGTGTCACGGGCTTTAATATTGGTATATGTTCGGCTTGTAGTTTCCC
>JAUNIZ010000300.1 GCA_030523165.1 Prevotellaceae bacterium | reverse complement strand
CAACAGAACTTATATTGGCTGCACGTTCTTTAAATTCGTTGTAAATCTCTTTATCGTCTGCAAATACTTTTGCTTTCTCTTGAATAGAAATATATGCATCATAAAGTTTTAATTCAACATTATGCATTTTATTCTTAATGCCATCTTCATTTGGAATTTTTATGCCATTTTGTAAATTATAGCCGCTACTAATGGCATTGTCGTAATTATTGTAAGCCTCAATAAAAGCTGTCTCATACCCCTCGTCATGAATTAAACCGACTGCATACAAACTATCTCCTGCAGCAACAAGTTTTTTTATTTCTGTCAATATGGAATCGTTTTGGGCTTTTATTGTCTCAGCTTGCTCTTGTTCTTTAGCTATAGCTGTAGTCTTATTGTTCCAAGCATTAAAGCCTATAAATATAGCTAAAATACATGTTACTATTACCAAAATAGAAGTGATAAAAAGCCTTTTATGCTTTTGCCAGACATTTTGTTCATCTGTAAATATGATATTTTTCCCCTCAAGTCCTGTTGTAGCATACTTTTCAAGTTGATCTGCTGCAGGACGTTCCCATGGCTTGTCGCTCAGACATTTTGTGACTACTTTTTTCAATTGTTGAGAGTAATTGCCTTTTAACTCAGGAATTTCTGCTCCTTTTTTTTGAATTAAACCTCCGTCATCACCAAATGGTGTATTACCAGTTAGCATTTCAAAAACAGTAGCACCTAATGAATAAATGTCATTTGCCATTATTGGAGTATTGTCTTTACCAAAACGCTCTGGTGCCATGTAGGAGACAGTTCCTGCAGAGCTGAAAGCAAGACTCAGGCTTTTGCGCAATGTAGTCCTTAAACGTGTACTTATTCCAAAATCTGCAAGCATGAAATTACCGTTGTTAGATAACATAATATTGCCTGGCTTTACGTCTTGATGTATTACAGGAGGATTCATTGCATGTAGCCATGCTAATCCGCCAGAAATGTCTCTCATAAGTCGCCAAGCTTCTTTTTCTGTGAAGCCGCCAATCATTTTCATAATGCTACCACGTTCGCAATACGGCAAAACCAAATATGGTTTATGGTCGAATGTATCATAAAACAAAGGCTTTAGCAAGTTTTTATGATTTACGTTAACCACCAATGAAAATTCTCTTGCAAAAATGTTCAAACCTTCGTCATCTAAGCCTGTAGCTGGGGCGTATATCTTCAATGCTACTTCAATGTCCGTCTTCGTATCTTTTGCTTTCCAGACTTCAGAGAAATTGCCTCGTCCCAATAAACTGTCCAGAAGATATCTGCCATGGAATAAACTGTTCTTTTCCATTTTTTTATTTTCTTTCTAAATCTTTTAGTAATGAATCAGCCTGAATCTTATACTCCCCTTGTATATTAGAGAATATTTTCAGCAACTCAATGGCTTCTTCTTTTCTCCCTATTTTAAGTAATGCACATATTTTAAGCCAATGTAACTCATAAGCATCTTTTATTAAAGAATCCCTTTCTTGAGTGTATAGGTTATTGCTCATATAAGTTTTATTGTTAGCCATACTATTCAAAGGTGGCAAAACGTTAGATTCTTCAAGCAAAGCGATATCATTCAATGCTTCCTCGTCTTTACCGTTTTTTATTGATTCCCTTACTTTTCTCATGGTCTGTTCATTCTTGACAATAGCTTTGTCTAATTCTTGTCTTGAAATAGTATTTTCCACTTTTGCTATTGTATTGTTCTGGTCTGCAACGAAATCTGTTGGTTTCCAGAATAAAATACCGACAATAAGCATTGCTGCAATCGATATACATGATGCTAAACCAATGGAACGAAACTGCTTCTTCTTTTCCCATTCCGAAGTTTGATGAAGTTTCCTTTGTCTGTCTGCAAGTCTCCGTTTAATCTTATATGTTAATTCTATCTCTTTTAACAATTTTGGATTATTCAAAGCTTCTTGCTCAAACTTCAGACTTTCCTGCGGTGACATCTCTTTACGCAGATATCTGTCTATGAGTTCTAAATATTTTTCATCCATATCATTAGTATTTTAAGTTATACTTCTTGTAGGCATCTTTCACTCTTGTTTTAAGTGATTCCATGCATTTGTATTTACCGGTTTTAAGTCCATTCTTGCTTATATTCTTTTCTCCACGTGCCACTAAGATTTCATCAAGGGACATTCCCTTGTAGTAGAACATTGTCAGGATATCTTTACAACGTGGAGGTAAATCAAATACACAGTCTGCAACAATCTGCTCTTTCAATGTTTCTTGATTATCATCAAATCTTACAGCTCTGGAGACTTCCATCATGTGTGCGAACGACTCGAAGTCATCTTCTAATGTCAGTCTGTCTTTCCTTAGCCAGTCACGGTAGTCATTTTTCGCAATATCGATTAGAAACGATTTCAAATTACATGTCAGAACTCGAATGTTCCCTTTACGGTCAAAGCGATAAAGTTTGTCATCGTCTCCTATGAATATTCGCTTTGTTTCTATTTCTGTCCATAGCTTAACGAACGACTGTTGGAAAATATCTTCCTTGATATTGTCTTTTGAAAATACAGCACCGTATGAATGCATAAAATATTTCCTACATTCATTGTAGAATAATTCTGTTACAGTCTTTCTCCGCTGCTGTATCTGTTTAACATATTCGGAATCAGATAAACTCTTTCGTCTACCTATATTGATAATCATATTACTATTTTTACAGATTTTCTGTTGACGCCTTTATATGGATTAAGGTAAGGACTACTGTTAAAGTAACCCTTACCAGATAAATGATATTATTGAATTTATCACTATATATGGTGGCTTATTTTCATTCTAACTATCACTTGTGTTACATAATCAACATGGATTTTGCTATAGCAAGTTCATCATTATTTGATAAATCCTCTTTCCAAATTGATTTTTGGGATTGTGTAGAACTGTTACTGGTGTAGTTTTCTAAATCAAAAAAGGAAATTATACCAGTTTCT
>JAUNIZ010000299.1 GCA_030523165.1 Prevotellaceae bacterium | reverse complement strand
TTTGTCGCTTTGCAAGCAAAATCCCACTAAACCCTATAGGTTGCGGATTTGAGGTGAATGACTTAAATTGCAATACAAGATTATTTTACGTATATTTAACAGACGCATCTGTAGCTTGTTTCTATCCGAACAATGCGCGAAGCGCTTCTTCAACCTTCCTTACAGGCACAAGCTGAATGTTGTATTTCTTGTGGTTTATTCCCTGAATGTTATACTTCGGAATGATGATATGGCTGAAACCGAGTTTCTCCGCTTCGGCTATTCTCTGCTCGATACGGCTTACAGGGCGCACTTCACCGCTAAGACCTACTTCGCCTGCCATGCACCATCCCGATTCTATTGCCGTGTCAACGTTGCTCGAAAGAACGGCTGCTATGACGCTTAAGTCCATTGCAAGGTCGGTTACACGCAAGCCACCTGCAATGTTGACGAACACGTCTTTCTGCATCAGCTTGAAGCCGACACGCTTTTCAAGTACGGCAAGCAGCATGTTAAGTCTGCGTTGGTCGAAACCTGTAGCCGAGCGTTGTGGCGTTCCGTATGCAGCAGAAGAAACCAACGCTTGCGTCTCTACAAGGAACGGACGCACGCCTTCTATTGCCGACGATATTGCTATGCCGCTGAGTCCGTCGTGGTCTTGCGTGAGAAGCAGCTCCGACGGATTGCCTACTTCGCGCAGTCCGTTCTCGCGCATCTCGTATATACCAAGCTCGGATGTGTTGCCAAAGCGGTTCTTCATAGACCTCAGTATTCTGTACATGTAGTGCTGGTCGCCTTCAAACTGTATTACGGTGTCAACGATATGCTCTAATATCTTGGGTCCAGCAAGCGTTCCTTCCTTGTTGATATGCCCGATAAGTATAACAGGTATTCCGCTTGACTTTGCGAATCTGAGCAATGCCGATGCACACTCGCGCACTTGTGTGATGCTTCCAGGAGAGCTGTCAACGTCAGACGTGCTTATTGTCTGTATTGAATCAATGACAACGATGTCTGGCTGCTCGTTCTTTATGTGTGCAAATATGTTTTCAAGCGACGTATCGCACAGTATAAGGCAGTTGTCATTGTCGCCGTGCGCAATGCGCTCTGCACGCATTTTCAGCTGGTGAACGCTTTCCTCTCCGCTGACGTAAAGAATCTTCATTTCCGGCATTGTCAGTATTGTCTGTAGCGTTAGCGTGCTCTTGCCTATGCCCGGTTCTCCTCCGAGAAGCACTATGGAGCCTCTTACGAGTCCACCACCTAACACACGGTTGAGTTCACCGTCGTGCATGTCGATGCGCGGTTCGTCTTTAGCGGAGATATCTTTTAGAAGAACTGGTCGGTTTCGCTCGTCTCTCGTATTGCGCACAGACGCAGCGGCATGTTTAGCCGCCATCTGTCCCGAATCGTTGGCTATTCTAATCTCCTTGAACGTGTTCCATTGCCCGCAACTTGGACATTTGCCTATCCATTTTGACGATTCCTGTCCGCAGTTCGAACACACGTATGCTATCTTGTCTTTTGCCATTGCTGAGGGTTCTTAGTGTTTACATCTGCAAATGTAACAAAAATAATGAATAATGTCTTCTTGTATATTCAAAAAATGGGTACATTTGCATTGTTAATTCACAAATGAGGCATAATACATATTGTATTATTGCACCTGTGATTCAAATATAAAGAAATTATCTATATGAAACTCATAGCAGACAGCGGAAGCACAAAGACAGACTGGTGTGTGATAAACGATGACCAGTCTATAAAAAGATATTCTACTCAGGGCATCAATCCTTTTCAGCAGGATGAAGAAACGATAGAAAAGATTATAGGTATTGAACTGATATGCCAGTTGAACAGTATTGAAGACATTACCGAGGTATACTTCTATGGGGCAGGCTTCAGAACGGAGATGCAGCCGTTGATGAAGGAAATTCTTCAGAAATGGTTTCTTAACGCTAAAACGATAGAAGTAAATACCGACCTTCTTGGCGCAGCACATGCTTTGCTTGGAAATCAGCCAGGTATTGCTTGCATACTCGGCACTGGCTCTAACTCATGTCTTTACAACGGCAAAGACATTGTGATGAATGTTCCTCCACTCGGATATATTCTAGGCGATGAAGGCAGTGGCGCTGTGCTTGGCAGAATGTTCGTGAACGCATTGTTTAAAGGCAACCTTCCGTCTGCTATCCTCCACGACTTCACAGCCGAGACAAATCTGTCTGTTGCAGATATAATTCGCAAGGTGTACAGAGAGCCTCTCGGCAACCGTTTTCTCGCATCATTCTCCCCGTTCATTCACCGTCATTTAGACAATCCTTGCTTGCGCAATATCGTAATCGACAATTTCCGCGCATTTTTCCGTAACAACATAAGCCATTACGTCTCATCTGAACATTTCGATGCCCTCAAGCTGCAAAAGAGCGATATTGAAATTCACGCAATAGGCAGCATGGCTTACCACTACACCAGCGAGTTTATTGAAGCTGCCTCTCTTGAAGGCTATAGAATAGGAACTATCGAAAAAAGTCCTATAGACGGGCTTGTAAGATACCACAATTCTTAACTGCTCATACTAATGCCCTAGTCTATTTTGTTTCAACCAGGGCATTTCTGTATGCATGTCATGCGCAGCTTAATTATAAATTCTTAATTATGAACCATCGGTCATCGTGCGAAGCGGAAGATAATTATAAATTGCTTAGAGGCACGATGTAACGCCCAGCGTAGTTGCTATTGCGGTGAGTACAGAGACAATCACCTGCAGTAATGTTTTCCAAGTTTCTCGTTTCATTTTAGTTTTGATTTTAAAGTTAATGATTTTTGTTTTGATAAGAATCCACAAGGGTAATCGTCTTTGATAAGAACCAACAAGGGTAATGTCCCGACAAGAATCCAACAAGACTATTGTTTCTGTCCCCGAAGGGGGCAAACCTCTATAACCGCATGCAAGCGATAGCGTGGCTTGCGGAACTTATGACAGCCTGTCCTCTA
>JAUNIZ010000298.1 GCA_030523165.1 Prevotellaceae bacterium | reverse complement strand
TTTGCTGTTAAGAAAACTATGCTTTCTATATCACAACAGATAGTGTCTAGTTATATATGCAAATGCTTTGTCTAACATAATCATTTAGTTTTATAAAATTATCATCAATAACTATCTGAAAAGTTTCTCTATATCTTGTTGCTTCAATATATTTATTACAGTTTTTCCATCAGGCGTATAATTAACATTAGAGCAAGCAAAAAGTTCATTTACAAGATTCTCCATCTCTGCGTTGTTCAATACTTGACCATATGGAATAGCGGCACTTCTTGCCATCTTCAAAGCTAATGATTGTCTGATTTCATCCCCAACAGTCGTTCTTACATCTATATCATCAGCAACCATGCTCTTCAGCAACTTTAATGTATCTACGTCTTCAAGCCCAGAAGGTATACCGTTAACAGAATAGCTTCCACCACCAAGAGACGTAAGTTCAAAGCCAAGTTTCTCCAAATCGGGATTAATCTTATCAAGAATAACTGTTTCAGAAGGAGTAAACTGTATTAAATCAGGGAACAATAGCTTTTGTACCTTACCGCTCTTATCTTGCATTGCAGACAGATATTTATCAAAAAGGATACGCAGATGGGCACGATACTGGTCTATAATCATCAGGCCTGATTTCACGGCAGTCATTATATACATGCCTTTATATTGATAATGCGCAGGCGATTTTTCCTCTATCACACTATCGTTCATATCTGCATTTTGTCGGCTACCGAATATATTCTGCTCTTCTGGAGTTGTTTTCATTCCAACATCACCAAAATTTTCCAAACCTTCATACAATTGTTCCCATGACTCAGGAACTTTTTCTCGCCGAGTAGCCATACTTGGAATCGGTTCATTGAAAGGATTGTATTTAGGGTTAAAGTCAAGCTTCGGTGCAGAAGAATAATTATGTGTAGGGTCAAAGACAGGTATCTCAGGCTTGCCTTCCGTATCAAAGTCTATTGAAGGAACATCATTGAACCTTCCTATTGAATCTTTAACGGCAGCAAGAAGTATTTGCCAAATAGTCTGTTCATTCTCAAACTTTATCTCTGTCTTTACTGGATGAATATTAACATCAATATCTTCCGGGTTTACATCAAAGTATATAAAATAAGGTATCTGGTCGCCTACTGGTATCAAACGTTCAAAAGCGGTCATTACAGCCTTATGGAAATAAGGATGTTTCATATAACGGCCGTTTACAAAGAAATATTGATGTGGCGTCTTCTTTCGTGCAGCCTCAGGCTTCCCGACAAAGCCTGAAATCTTGCAAACAGATGTTTCAACGTCTACGGGAAGTATGTCTTGATTCAGTTTCTTGCCGAAAACATCTATAATACGATGACGAAGGGAACCCTTTTTCAGATTGAACATCTCTACCCCATTGCTGTGGAAAGTGAAATTAATATCTGGATTAACCAAGACAATACGCTCAAAAGCAGCAAGAATATTATTCAGTTCCGTTGAGTTAGATTTCAAGAACTTACGTCGTGCTGGCACATTAAAGAATATATTCTCTACAGAAAAGTTACTTCCTACAGGACATGAGACAGGCTCTTGACCTGTAACCTTAGAAGCAGAAATTGATATATGTGTACCTATCTCGTCATCTTTAGTTCTCGTATTCAGTTCTACTTGAGCAACAGCTGCTATTGAAGCTAATGCTTCTCCACGGAATCCCATTGTATGAAGAGCAAACAAATCGCTGGCTTGACGTATCTTTGACGTTGCATGTCTTTCAAACGAAAGCCTTGCATCTGTCTCAGACATGCCTTTACCGTCATCTATTACCTGAATAGATGTTCGCCCAGCATCAATAACAAGCACGTTTATAGTGGAAGCCCCGGCATCAACCGAATTTTCCACAAGTTCTTTTATTACAGACGCAGGACGCTGTATAACCTCACCTGCAGCAATTTGATTAGCAACAGAATCTGGTAAAAGCTGTATGATATCACTCATATTATATATTTAATTATATAGCAAGTCAAATAAAACAAATAGTTATAGACAATTAAGTCATGTCAAGAACGTATAGCGTCTTTTAGCTAAGAACCAGTTTCCACAATGCGAACAATATCAAAAGAAGAATTATAATCATTCCAAAGTTCAATACAAAACCACCTGACATCTGACGTTCCCTACGCCGACGGGTATATTTGGTTGCATTAAGGAACGTGCCCCTAATACGCTTATAGTCATCGGCAGTTTCATCAATCATTCCCAATTCTCGTTTTGCTTGCTTTTCAACAGTCTTCAATCTGTCCTTTCTGCTGTCAACAAACATATATTCATGATGAAAGCCACGTGGTTTACGCACTTTGAAAAAATCCATTCCTTATATTTTGCTTGTTTCTTTTTTTACTATACTTATAATATTATCATTCCAAAGAGACTATTCTTTCGATGACGATTGCTCTGGACTTTTAGGTTGTACATTTTCGTCTTCAGAAGGTTTTGTCTTATCCAAATCATCGGAACTCTCCTCTTTTGAGACAACATTGCCATCCTTTATGTATTGCACAGGTGCAGCAAGTCTCTTAATTGTCTTCAGTTCCGTTCCTCCTTTCTTTCCTCTCCATTCAAAGATATCATCTTTATTCAATGGTCTTATATAATCAAACCAGGCAAAAGACGCCAACTTTGATTTAGCAGGAGGAACTTGAGTTACAGGGTACATGGTAGATGTCTGCTTGCAAGTCCAAATACTTTGAAGAACTCTGTTCTGCATAAACATACGCAAAGTATCAGTTTCAAGATATAGCATAGAAACCAAAGAACTGTCTTTATCGTCTTCCATGTAATATATAGCTATTACATTTCCTATAGCTTCATTCTTACGTATGTCTCCATTTTCAAAGAAACCGAACATTTCACGCGAGGATAACTGATTATAATGTTTACCGTCAGGGAATTGCTCTACAGACAAAGCCTGATTTATAACATGGGCCTTATCTATAGTAGAATCCTTCATAAATACCTCGATTACCTCACCTAATATCTGACGATTTGCATTCCAAGCTAT
>JAUNIZ010000297.1 GCA_030523165.1 Prevotellaceae bacterium | reverse complement strand
ACCGCGGAAGATGAGGGATTCAAACCCCCGATACCCGTAAATGGGTATACCGGATTTCGAGTCCAGCGCATTCGGTCACTCTGCCAATCTTCCAATAATAATATTAATGCAAAGGTAATACTTATTTTTAATATGGCAAAAAGAAATAAGGCTATTATTCAAACGAAAGTTTGTTAAGCTTCGCTTTCAGCTGCTCTGCTTCTGATTTCCTTATGCTCAGCTTTATCTCGCAAGTGTTGTCATAGCTCTGCGACACTACACGAGGCTTCATCTCCTTGACAATACGCATGACATCGTTCATCATAACGTATGGGAAATTGTATGTTATGGTTTCTTCTACTTGACGGCTGATGATTTCAGAATCGTCTATCGCCAATGCCGAAGCCGTCTTGTAAGCAACAATAAGGCCTCCTGTGCCAAGATTAACGCCACCATAATAACGCACGACAACAATAAGAATGTCAGTAAGCTCGTTGCTGTTTATCTGTCCGAGAATAGGCTTGCCTGCCGTACTGCTCGGCTCTCCATCATCGTTTGCTCTGAATATAGAGCGCTCGGCACCAAGCATATAGGCATAACAGACATGGCGGGCATCGTAATACTTCTTGCGGTATTGCGCAACTATCGCCTTCACGTCATCTTCCGTTTCTACATGATGCGTAAAAGCGAGGAACTTGCTACGCTTCTCTGTATAAATGCCCTCCCCTACTTTATCGGTTATTGTCTTGAATTCGTCTGAAACCATAATATCAGATTGACAATTCACAATCAACAATTATCATTCCTTTTGCATTACCTTGATATGATAAAATGCCGTAAGGCCAATAACCGGTGATTGTAAATTGTCAACGCAATTATTTCTAAACTAACTTATGAATAACGAGACCTGAACGCAGCTTTGGCTCAAACCATGTAGCCTTTGGAGGCATGATTTTTCCGCTATCTGCAATATCCATAATCTGCTTCATCGTTACCGGGTAAAGAGCGAGAGCTATACGCATCTCACCGCTATCAACGCGTCTCTTAAGCTCTTCTAGGCCACGCAATCCACCTACAAAGTCGATACGCTTGTCTGAACGCAAATCCTTAATGCCCAATATATCGTCAAGAATCAGACGGCTTGATATGTCAACGTCTAAAACTCCGATAGGGTCTTTGTCGTCAAACGTTCCTTCCTTTGCAGTCAGGCTATACCATTTGCCGTCAATATACAATGAGAAATTATGGAGTGTATCAGGCTTGTAGATGTCAGCACCCTTTTCTTCTACAATGAAGTTCTTTGACAATGCTTCAAGGAACTGCTCGGAAGTCAAGCCGTTCAAGTCTTTAACCACTCGGTTATAGTCGAGAATGGTAAGCTGGGAAGCCTGAAAACATACAGCCATAAAATAGTTGTATTCCTCGTTTCCTACATGATTAGGGTTCTGCTTTGCCTTCTCTGCACCTACAAGAGCTGCCGCAGCTGAACGATGATGACCGTCGGCAATATAGAGAGACGGCATTTTGGCAAACTCCTGTGTTATGGTGTTTATATCTGACTCGTCGGAAATAATCCAGAACTGATGACGGAAACCGTCAACAGGTGCTATAAAATCGTATTCCGGCTTTTCAGAAGCATAGCGCATGATGATTGCATCGAGAACGCTATTGTCGGGGTAAGCAAAGAAAACAGGTTCAATGTTGGCATTGTTTACACGGACATGCTTCATTCTGTCTTCTTCCTTATCGCGGCGAGTCAACTCATGCTTCTTGATAACGCTGTTCATATAGTCGTCTACGTAAGCGCAAACCACAAGACCGTATTGCGTCTTGCCGTTCATTGTCTGCGCATAGATGTAATATTGCTCTTTGTCGTCTTGAACAAGCCAGCCCTTGTCCTGGAACTTCTTGAAATTCTCAGCTGCCTTTTCATAGACTTTAGGGTCATACTCGCTTGTGCCAGGTTCAAAGTCAATCTCCGGCTTAATGATATGATAAAGGCTTTTCTCGTTATCGCCTGCTTCCTGACGCGCTTCTTCCGAATTGAGCACATCGTAAGGCCTTGATTCTACTTCTTCTACGAATTGTTTCGGTGGGCGAATGCCTTTGAAAGGTTTAATTGTTGACATGGAAGATTATTTTAAAATAAAAGACGAGATGACAAGCATCTTTATCGGCATACGGACATTCCCTATTAGATAGAGAACAGATTATCCGTCAATCGGTAACGTTACTTGTCAACTCGTCTGAAATGAATTCTATTTGTTAACTTGATATTTGGTGCAACCGTCTTTAAAGTATGCGTTAATCTGCTGGGCAGCTGCAATACCGGCATTGATGTTTGCCTCAGCCGTCTGCGCACCCATCTTCTTAGGTGTGCTGAAATATCTGCCCTCGAATTTTGCAAACTCTGCATCTGCATCAGGCTTGATGTCTGTAATATACTTCAAGTCTTCACGATCAGCAAGAAGCTTGATAAGTTCAGGTTCGTTAATCACTTCCTTACGTGCTGTATTGACTACAATACCGCCCTTCTTCATCTTTGAAACCAAAGCGTAGTTGATGCTTTCCTTTGTCTCAGGCGTTGCAGGAATATGAAGAGAAACGACATCGCAATTCTCAAACAATTCGTCTTGTGAGTCAACTGCCTTTACGCCAGCTGCTTCAATAGCTTCTTTCGGGCAGAAAGCGTCGTATGCGTAAACTTCCATTCCGAAGCCAGCAGCTACACGAGCAACGTTTCTACCTACATTGCCGAATGCAAGAATACCAAGTTTCTTTCCTTTCAGCTCTGTTCCTGCCTTTCCGTTATAAAAATTGCGAACGGCAAAAACGAGCAGGCCGAATACCAATTCGGCAACGGCATTAGAGTTCTGTCCAGGAGTGTTCTCAACGATAACACCCTTCTGCTTTGCATAAGCAGTGTCAATGCTATCATATCCGGCACCTGCACGAACAACGATTTTCAGATTGTTTGCTGCATCCAGAACCTCAGGAGTAACCTTGTCTGAACGGACAATCATTGCATCAGCATCCTTAACG
>JAUNIZ010000296.1 GCA_030523165.1 Prevotellaceae bacterium | reverse complement strand
GGTTCTTTTTTTTGATTGATTTGGTGACTTTATGACTAAAATGTAAATTTAACAATACACATATTATGAAGAATATTGTTTTTTATCTTATTATTGTCTTTTCACTGTTTTCTTGCAGTGATAAAAAGACTTGTCCTTTATGTTTTGGAAAAGGAGATATATTGGTAGATGGATATGAGCGGCAATGTATTTTGTGCAAAGGAGAAAAAGAGATAGACTCAGAAAAATACGACAAATTCCAAGAAGCATATAAAGACTTCTTGAAAATGAAACAGCAGCAGGAAACTGTTCAGAGACAAAATAACACCTCGGCAATGGCAACATGTTCGATGTGTTCTGGAACAGGAGTATTCTCTGCTCCAGGAACTCAATCGACATGCTCTGAGTGCAGTGGGACTGGGCGGGTAACAGCACAGCGTTCAGCTGAATTGCAACAAGCCTTGCAACAGGTAGACGCAATGACTGGAGGTGGTGGCTTTGATAATACCAGCATCGAATATGGAAACGGTGGCTCGTCAAACAGCAACAGTTCAAACAGTAGTTGTAATTCATGTGGAGGAACAGGATATTGTAGACATTGTATGGGCAGCAAGGTTGTTGAATATGACGGCAACTATGGAGAATCAGGAGGATATATGAAATGCCCTATATGTAAAGGCAGTGGAAAGTGTGGCGTATGTAATGGTCGAGGAAAAATATAGCAAGTATGTTGATAATTTATGAAGGATTAGATATAAATGAAGATTAACTGTATGAAAAAGAAAATAAATATATTCATTATCTGTCTTATGGCAGCAATGGTTTTGTCTGCAAATGCTCAGGATGTGATAGTGAAACGTGACGGCAGTACAATTCTATCAAAAGTGATGGAAATTGGAACTTCAGAGGTGAAGTACAAGAAATGGAGCAATCAAGACGGACCTTTGTACGCTATCTCTAAAACAGAACTTCTTTCAATTAATTACCAGAATGGAGAGAAGGATGATTTCTCGAATATAAGCACAAATTCGCAAATTTCCTCAACAAACGAACAAGGAAAAGGAGAAATTGAAGTTCCGTTCGACAAGGATTTAAACAAGCGTATTATAGCGTCTTGCAATACAGATAATGTGGTGTTCTCAAACGATAAAGAAAAAGAAGACAAGCAGGCAAAAATATTTTGGGCCAGCTTTTATGCTAAGGATGATGCCCAATTCGTAAATGATGAAATTGAATTAAAATATGAAATGTATCCTGTAATATGGAATGACAAGAAAAATGTATATGAAAAGCCTACTATAAAATATAATTTTAGTAATACTACTGCTTCACGCGTAGTAAATATCTCCGTTAAAAACAAAACAGATAAGACAATTTTCATTGATTTGGGCAATACGTTCTTTATAAGGGGAGAAGAATCTTCTCCTTATTATGTACCTTCAGCAACATCTACTACAAAAGGCAGCAGTACAGGTGCTTCTGTCAATCTCGGCAGTGTTGCAGGAGCATTAGGAGTGGGAGGCGCCATTGGGAGTCTTGCTTCGGGAGTCAATGTTGGCGGTTCAAAGTCGAGTGAATCCACTACAGTCACTTATTCACAACGGGTAATATCTATTCCACCTATGTCAACAAAACAACTGGATATGCAACTTTTGCTTTTAGATGACAAGAAAAATGCACATGCAATGATAACCAGCAGACGATATACGTATTTGGATATCAATTGTAATCGTGGTGAATCAAAGACATTCACATACGAAACTTCCCCTATAAAATTTGGTGCGTATTTAACATATTCCTCGAATGAAGATTTCTCAAATTACTCACACATCTCAACTCGATTTTACCTTGCTAAAGCAATAGGAGGGAGATATGATATGTTTCGTAACATTAAAACAAAAGACTTTACAGGAAATTTATACAGAGAAAACAACTCTGGCTATACCGATGGCTTTTATTTTATTGCTGAATATATTGATATGTAATTCTGTGAAGAAAAGACTTGTCCTAATCGAAAATTCTGTCACTAAGTGACACTTTTTTCGATTAGAATTATGCCGAATAAAGAAAATAGCCTATCTTTGTAATCGAAAATCCTGTCACCAAGTGACACAAATTTCGATTAGCAATGAAAAATATTGAAAGAAATAAATATCTGGAAGAACTTGTTTCTCTAAGAAACAACGGCATGATTAAGGTTATAACGGGAATGCGCAGATGTGGCAAGTCTTATCTGCTGTTTGAGATATTCGTTTCATATCTTCAAGCAAACGGTATCGCTTCTGACCATATAATAAAAGTAGATCTGGAGGACTTTAAGAACCAGACTATGAGAAATCCTGAAACGCTTTATGCCTATGTAGAGAGTCGTATCATTGATGACGGAATGTACTATATCCTGTTGGATGAAGTGCAGATGCTCGACAAATTTGAAGATGTACTGAACGGATTCTTGAAGATGCGAAATGTAGATGTCTATGTAACAGGCAGTAATGCAAAGTTTCTGTCGAAAGACATTATAACGGAATTTCGTGGACGTGGTTTTGAAGTAAAGATGTATCCGTTGAACTTTAGGGAATACATGTCAGTTTATCCTGGTTCGGTACAGGCAGGTTTTAATGAATATATGTTGTATGGAGGACTTCCTCAGATATTGTCATATAATTCAGAAGAACAGAAAGTGCGTTTTTTGAAAGCCCTTTTTGATGAAACGTATATAAAGGACATCAAAGAGCGTTACAATATACGCAAAGATGATGATTTGGAGGAACTTATCAATATCATGGCTTCAGGCATTGGTTCATTGACTAATCCACATAAACTGGCAAATGCGTTCCATAGTGAGAAAAAGTCTGTCATATCCTATGATACGGTCAAGGATTACATTGACTATCTCTGTGATGCTTTCTTGATAGAAAAGTCCACACGCTATGACATAAAGGGCAAACGGTATATCAATTCTCCATACAAGTATTATTTCATGGATTTAGGACTTCGCAATGCCCGTCTCAACTTCCGTCAGCAGGAAGAAAACCATATCATGGAAAAT
>JAUNIZ010000047.1 GCA_030523165.1 Prevotellaceae bacterium | reverse complement strand
TGGTTTAAGGCATAGACATAGGTTATCTTTTACATAAGTTATATTGGTTCTTATTAATGTAACCTTCTTTTGTTCTATATGATTTGTGGATAAGAAAAGTATGCTTTCCTTTTAATAAAAGTATTGTTTATAAGGCTTATCTCTATGCTTTATGCAGGAATGGCAATGACTTAATAAAGCAATACTAATCCTGCAGCAGCGCAAAAGCAAATCATTCGTATAGGATTAATCTTGAAAAACCATGTACCGACAAATGTTGCTGCAAACAAGAAACAGCTTATCCAGAATTGCCAAGGGTTAATATCTGGTGTGTTGAAATTCTCAGATGTCATAAGCAATAACGTTGCTGCACCTAACAGTCCAACTACAGCAGGGCGTAGTCCAGAGAAAACATTCTGAACGCTTGGAGTATTCATATATTTCAGGAAAAGCTTTGCTATAAGAATCATAAGTATAAGCGAAGGCAGCACAAGTGCAAACGTAGCGGTAGCGCTTCCCAATATAGACATGAAATATCCATAGCCTTCGTTATGCACAGCCGTATATCCACAATAGGTGGCAGAGTTAATGCCAATAGGTCCAGGAGTCATTTGGCTTATAGCCACAATATCGGTAAATTCACCTGTAGTTAGCCATCCGTGATGATGAACAACCTCGCCTTGTATAAGCGATAGCATGCCGTAACCGCCTCCGAAACCGAATAGTCCTATCTGAAAGAACGTAATGAAAAGATAAAAGAATATCATTCTGTTTGCCTCCTGTTTATTCCGTTGGTTTAATGTATTGCCCATAGACATAGCCACCTATTCCTGCAATAAGTATAATAAGTATAGGCGAGACGCCGAGCATCCATATAGCAAGCGCACATGCAATAGGTATCCAGCAGTTGGTTAGCGTTATCTTTGCGCTCTTCCCAAGCTTGAACGTAGGTACAGCTATCAGCGCTACTACTGCAGGGCGTATGCCTCGGAATATGGCAGCGACAACTTTGTTGTCTTCAAACTGATGGAAAAATATTGCTATAAGCAATATTATCAGAAAAGAAGGCAATGCCGTTCCAAAGCTCATGCATAATGCGCCTTTCAATTTTCGGAGCCTATAGCCTAGGAAAACGCTCATGTTGATTGCCATTACTCCAGGACAACTTTGAGCTATAGCTACGATATCAAGAAATTCTTCTTTGCTTACCCATTGTTTTTTATCCACTACTTCGCTCTCTATAATAGGTATCATTGCATATCCACCGCCGAGAGTGAACATGCCAATCTTAAAGAATGTCTTAAAGCTATCAAGATAAAAACTCATCGTTAAAACATTAATCCAACATATTTATGAAAATTATGACGCAAAATTACAAAGAAAATATAAATAATGATTATATTTGTAGCATTATTTGATTTAATTAATAAAACGCTATCATGAAAAAACTATTAACGGCTATTGTCTTTATTTGTGCTGCGTTAACCGCTTACGCACAGTATTCAGTTACTCTTACTGTTCCAGAGTACACTTCCTTCCTGCGTGTCAATACAGATGGTGTAAACCTGCGCAAGACTCCTAATGCCAACAGCGGCAAACTTATGTGCTGGAATTCTGATGCAGGTTCTTATTTTACGGAAGAAGTTTATTTCTTCAGCGATGAAAACCGTGGCCGCTATAAGGCTAATAGTCTTGAAGGCTCATACATTAATACGGTGCATCCAATGAGCGGTGAACTGATGCCTATACTTGGCGAAAGTGGAGACTGGTATAAGGTGCAGTATATGTATGGTACGAGGAATACATCTGGCAAGAATGTTGCGTGGATAATGAAGAAGTTCGGTACAAGAATCGATGTTGCTGGCAGTGGATTGGAGAACTTCTGCCCAGGAAGTGATGAATATGGTAACAATGGAAGTGGTAGACCAATAAAAAGCATAAGCACAGTCAATCGTCCTTCAGGCATGTTCAAGGATATGAGATTTGGAGTTGACTTGTCTAATGATACAGAGAGTACTGAGTATTATGGTACAGGTGTAAAGATACCGCTCCTTATAAACAATAAATATCTGTATGTTGCTAATTGCGGTATAAACGTTAAATACAACAAGAATGCCACATCACCGAGATTATATTGGGAAAAAGAATATGGAATGGATGACGAGGTTTTCTATCATGCTTGTCTTGATGTAAACAAGAGTAACCCTAAAGCCATGAGTATAGCCCTCAGGGATTTTCTTTTGAATACAACCGAAAAGAATTTCAAGGCACTTATTGATAGTACAATCCCACGTAAGAATGCGGAAGAGGTCATGGAACTATGGGTTTGCTCAACATCAGGTGAATTTATTTATGTAGGTGCTAATGAGGTTAGCAATAGTCCATTGAGCAAGATAACAAAGACGCTAACCTTTACGGCAGGTTCTAATACTGCTGCAAGCAGCTCTTTCAATGACCCTGAGATAGTAAAACCAGAATTCCCTGGCGGTGTTAGTGCATTGGTAAGCTATCTGAATAAAAATATAAAATATCCAGCAGAAGCAAAGAAACAAGGTATAAAGGGTAGGGTCATTGTCAGCTTTATTGTAGATACAACAGGAGCCATATCTGATGTTGTAATAAACAAGTCCGTTCATCAGCTTTTAGATTTTGAAGCTGTAAGAGTTATAAAGAGTATGCCTAATTGGACTCCTGGTACAAAGAACGGAAAGAAGATAAAAATGAAATATACATTGCCGATAACCTTCAAGTAGGGAAACTATTAACTATATATAAAGAAAACAATACTCCCGGACAAATTCATTTTATTGATTATTGTCCGGGAGTTGTAGTATATAAGTAACAGGAAACAAAACCTTTGTTACCTAAAGAATCAAGTAATTATCCCTTGAATTCTTCTATCCATTTTCTTGCGTTAACGAAAGCCTCTATCCAAGGCGTTACCTCGTCTGCGCTATGGTCAGCAGGATAATAAGCATTCTGCCATGGGAATATTGCGCGTTCAAGGTGCGGCATCATGGCAAGGTGTCTGCCGTCTGCAGAGCAAATACCTGCTACGGCATAGTCAGAACCGTTAGGATTGCCTGGATACTGTGCGTAATTGTACTTCGCAATTACGTTATACTTGTCTTCACCTTCAGGCAATGAGAACTTTCCTTCTCCGTGAGCTACCCATAGACCAAGCTTGCTGCCACTTAAAGAACCGAACATCACGCTGTTGTTCTGTGGTATTGCAAGACCTACGTATGAACTTTCGAACTTGTGAGAGTCATTATGAAGCATCTTTGCACGCTTTGTATGTTCCGGATTGATAAGGTTTAGCTCAACCATAAGCTGGCATCCGTTGCAGATACCCAATGAAAGAGTGTCCTTGCGGGCATAGAACTTATCCAAAGCCTCCTTTGCCTTAGGATTGAAAAGGAATGCTCCCGCCCATCCTTTGGCGCTTCCGAGAACGTCAGAGTTAGAGAAACCTCCACAGAATACTATCATATTAATGTCTTCCAACGTTTCTCTTCCGCTGATAAGGTCGGTCATCATTACGTCTTTCACGTCGAAACCTGCAAGATAAAGAGAGTATGCCATCTCTCTTTCACCGTTGGTTCCCTTCTCACGAATGATAGCTGCCTTTATTCCTGACGGCTGACGGCGGTCGGCAGATATGCCATACTGGCTAAGTTTGCCTGTAAAGCCATCATTGAACTTTATTTCCAATGGTTGGTTTCCATAGTTGTCACGGCGTTCAGCAGCACATCCGTTAAAGCTCTGGTCGCAGTCTAGCATGTAAGAAGTGTTATACCATACCTTGCGCAAGGCATCAATATCAAATTCATGCACATATCCACCCTTCTTTACAGTTATCTTACGGCTTGCAGAAGGCTTGCCGATAGCGGCAAAACTTACGCCTGCTTTGTCTAAGACAGATGCGAAAACGTTCTTGTCCTTGTCTGCTATCTGAACGATAACGCCAGGATTTTCTGCCAACAGCTGCTTTACTATATCGTCGCCGCCTATTTCCTTAAGGTCAACGTCTATACCGCCTTTTGTATTTGCAAAGCACATTTCAAGCAATGTTGTAATCATACCACCTGCGCTTATGTCATGGCCTGCAAGAACTATATCTTTCTTTATAAGTTCCTGAACGGCATTGAAAGCATCAGCAAAATATTCAGGGTTCTTTACCGTAGGTACGTCATCGCCAACCTTGCCTAGGCTTTGCGCAAATGCGCTACCGCCCAAACGCTGCTCGTCAAATGAGAAATCAATATGGTAAAGTGTTGTCTTTTTATCGTTTACCAATACAGGCGAAACTACCTTCTTTATGTCTGAAACCTCGCCACCGCTGGTTACGATAACCGTTCCCGGGCTTATAATCTTGTTGCCGTCAGGGTATTGCTGACTCATAGACAGCGAGTCTTTACCCGTAGGAACATTCACGTGAATAGCGCAACAGAAGTCTGAAAGTGCCTTGACTGCACTATATAGTCGTGCGTCTTCACCTTCCTGTGAGCGGCATGGCCACATCCAGTTGGCTGAAAGGCTTATGCTGTCGAGTCCGTCTTCAAGCGGAGCCCATACGATATTGGTCAATGACTCTGCAACAGACAATACGCTTCCTGCCTCTGGAGATGCCAATCCTGCCTGCGGAGCATGTCCTAAAGCTGTAGCTATACCTTTAACTCCACGGTAATCCAATGCAACAACACCGCAATCAGACAATGGAAGCTGTATCTCTCCTTGGCATTGCTGACGTGCAATCTTGCCCGTTACGCTTCGGTCTACCTTGTTTGTCAACCAGTCTTTGCATGCTACAGCCTCAAGCTGCAGCACACGGCTTACGTATTCATCAAGGTTTTCTTGTGAATAAGTAACGTTATCATAGTGGCGTTCAACCGTCTTGTCTACCATGTATGTTTTCGGAGAGTGTCCGAACATCTGTGCAACGTCCAAATCAAACGGCTTAATGCCGTCACCCTGAACGAAAGAGAAGTGGGCGTCACCTGTAGTTTCGCCTACTACATATAGCGGAGCACGCTCACGTTCCGCAATTTTGCGTACATGTTCAATATGCTTCTCGTCGATTAGCAAGCCCATTCGTTCCTGACTTTCGTTGGCAATTATCTCTTTGCTTGAAAGAGTCTTGTCTCCGATAGGTAGCTTTGTCATGTCTATCTGTCCTCCACACTCCTCTACAAGCTCAGACAAACAGTTTACATGTCCTGCAGAACCGTGGTCATGGATACTTACTACAGGGTTTACATCCTCTTCGCAAAGCGCACGAACAAGGTTGTATGCGCGTTTCTGCATTTCAGGATTGGCACGCTGAACGGCATTAAGTTCAATACCGTTTGAATAACGGCCGGTATCTACTGATGACACTGAACCACCGCCAAGACCAATACGGTAGTTGTCACCTCCTACTACTACAATCTTGTTTCCTTTCTGTGGCTCTTTCTTAAGGCAATCGCGCTTTGTGCCATATCCAACACCGCCTGCGAGCATTATTACCTTATCGAAGGCATATTTCTCGTTGCCTTCACTATGTTCGAAAGTAAGGACTGAGCCTGTAATTAGCGGTTGTCCGAACTTGTTACCGAAGTCGGAAGCACCGTTAGAAGCCTTTATAAGTATCTGCTCAGGTGTCTGATAGAGCCATTTGCGTACAGGAAGAATGTCTTCCCAGTCGCGTCCACCGTTCAGACGTGGGTATGCTGTCATATAAACCGCTGTTCCAGCAATAGGCCAAGAGCCTACACCGCCACCCATACGGTCGCGGATTTCACCGCCAGTACCTGTAGCTGCACCGTTGAAAGGCTCTACTGTGGTAGGGAAGTTGTGGGTTTCTGCCTTGAGAGAGATAACGCTCTCTACGTCAGTAACCTGGAAATAGTCTGAAGTAGACTGGTCTTTCGGTGCAAACTGCTCGATAACCGGACCTTGAGAGAAGGCTACGTTATCCTTGTATGCGCTCAATATCTTGTGAGGATTCTCCTTTGTCGTCTTCTTAATCATATTGAAGAGCGAAGACTCCATTTCCTTTCCGTCAATGATAAACACTCCTCCGAATATCTTATGACGGCAGTGCTCAGAGTTAATCTGTGCGAAACCGAAGATTTCAGAGTCGGTTAGAGGTCGTCCGAGCTGCTTTTCCACATTGTGAAGATACTCTATTTCCTCTGGTGAAAGCGCCAATCCTTCCTGCTCGTTGTACACTTCGAGGTTGTCAACATGCTTGATAGGCTCTGGCTGATGGTCAACGGTGAACACTTTCTGGTCCAGACCTTCATACATACGCTGTAGCATAGGGTCATAGTCTGCATCCTTGCCAGATACCGGGAAGTACTCTTCTATACGAGAAATGCCGCAAAGACTCATGTTCTGGGTAATCTCAACGGCATTTGTACTCCAAGGAGTAATCATCTCGCGGCGTGGTCCTACATAGTAGCCGTCAAGATTGTCTGCATCAACTAATGCAGCGTCGCCATAAAGCCAACACAGTTCATTGATCTCTTCGGTTGAAAGCTGATGGTCAACATCTGTTGCTATCACACTTTTTGATGGGGTCTTGAAAAAAAGAATCATACTAAAGTTTATATTTGTTCTTATTCTTAATGTCTCTAGACTTAAACGATTCGATACGTGCAATCATTTAATTTAGGTGCAAACTTACTAATAATTTTTGAGATATTAAAGCCCTTACAGCGAAAACTTACGCTATACCTTGTTTTTATAAGTGTATGTTGCTTGTTCGGATAAGCATAGACGACAAAGGCAAGGCTTCGATTCTAAATTCTGAAGCCTTGCCTTTCTATGTTGAATGTAAATAAAAGTATGTTTTCTAAACGTGCTTTCTTACCGCGTCTTTCAGTTGTTCTAGAGCCTGTTCAAGCACTTTTCGCGATGTTCCGACATTCATTCGCATGAAGCCTTTACCTTCCTTGCCGAACATGTTTCCGTCGTTGAGCGCAAGATGTGCCTCGTTTATAAAGAGGTTTATCATCTCGTTGTAGCCGAGACCCAAACCGCGGCAGTCGAGCCATATAAGGAATGATGCCTGTGGGCGCCAAGGTCGTATTTGCGGAATGTTCTCGTTGATATATGAAATCACGTATTCTATGTTTCCTTCCACGTATGCAAGCATCTCCTTTCTCCATTGTTCTCCATTGCGGAAAGCGGCAATCGTTGCTATCGGAGAGAAGATATTAGCCTCGTTAAGCTCGTTTGCCTCAAGCCAGCCGAAGTATTTCTTGCGAAGTCCGTCTGACGGAATGACTGCATAAGAGCTGACTATTCCTGCTATGTTGAACGTTTTTGAAGGCGCACCAAAGGTTATGCTGCACTCGGCTGCCTCTTCTGATACCGTCGCAAACGGTATATGCCGATTGTTCCACAATGCCATGTCGCAATGAATCTCGTCTGATAGCACTATTATATTATGGTTATAGCAGAACGAAGCAAGCCTTGCAAGGGTATCAGCGCTCCATACAACGCCTCCAGGGTTATGGGGATTGGAGAGAATCAGCAAGCGACACTTGTCGTCAACCACCTGTTCAAGGTTCTCAAAATCCATTTCGTATGAGCCGTCTACTGTTTCTTTAAGTGGGTTATATACCACTTCGCGCCCGTTTCCGAGTGTAGTAAGACGGAAAGGATGATACACAGGAGGCTGGATAATCACTTTTTCGTCTTTTGCAACAAACACGTTTATTGCCATTCCGATACCTTTCACGATGCCCGGAATATAGCATAGCCATTCTGGTTTTACCTTCCAGCCATGATGTTCACGTATCCAGTCGATGATAGAAGGGCGGTAGTCAGCCGGTTCTACTGTATATCCGAAAAGCGAATGGTCGAGTCGTCGGCGCAAAGCATCTGTTATGAATAGCGGAGTCTCAAAGTCCATGTCTGCCACCCATAGCGGAAGCAGGTCGGCATTGCCGTATCTGTCAGCAAGCGCATCGGTCTTTAGAGCGTCAGTTCCATGCCTGTCTATAACTTTGTCAAAGTCGTATGTCATAATAGTTGTTCTTTTAAACGTTGTGTTCAAATTAATAAAGCGTGAATTATATACACGCTTTACGGTTGCAAAATTAATCATTAGTATCTGAATGGCAAAGCTTTTTCATAGCATTATTTTAATTTATAATTCCATGCGATTTGCATAAATATGCAGAAATCCATGCTTTCCCAAAAACAAAAATCATACAGTTAACGCGCTGAGAAGGGCTTCGTTCTGAAATAAAATGCCTTTGCCCGCAAAAACAGACCTAAAATGTGTGCATAATTAAAACGTTTTCAGTCAGGTAGTTATATGGTTTCTTGCGTGTTGTGTGCATGAAATAACCTCAAAAAAGTGGCTAAAACAGCCTCAAAACGTGCCGTTTCTGAGTGAAAAATGCCTTGTTTACGACCCAAAAACAAGCCACTTACCACCTCTAAACCTATGCTTTTCTGCAAATAAACCATATATTTGTCATTGGAAACGCCATATTTTGCCTAAAACAACCAATTTTCTTGGCTATTGGATTTCTATTTCGCGAAAAACTTTTGTCATGAATTTGGAAAAATCAACTTGTATATTTATTCATATTAATGCATAAATATACAGAGCAGAAATTAAACGGTGTCTATCACGAAAACTTATAATCTTTCTTGCATGGCAACAGATTTGTTGTCTGTTTAAGCTATTCTTTCAGGTTTATTTATTATCTTTGTAAAAGATATGCTGCATCTCGGCAATTTCAAGCAAGCTTGATTGCGTTCGATTTGCTATATCTTTGTCTACGATATGCTGCATCTCGAACAATTACAAGTCAAAGATGTGTGTATCTTAATATATAGCGTTCAAGGAAATAAAACCCTGTAAGATTGACAATGAAGGTACTGATTATAAATACAAGCGAGAAGACTGGCGGTGCGGCAGTAGCGGCTAAACGCCTTCTGTCAGCGTTGAACAACAATGGCGTAAAGGCTAAAATGCTTGTCAGAGACAAGGAAACTGACGACATAAAGGTAGTGGCGCTGAAGCAGGACTTTCGGCTTAGATGGCATTTCCTTTGGGAACGCTGGTGCATATTCTGCCGTTTGCATTTCTCACGAAAGCGTCTTTTCGAGATTGACATAGCCAATTCTGGCTCGGATATAACGCGTATGCGAGAGTTCAAGGAGGCAGACGTGATACATCTTAGCTGGATTAATCAGGGCATGTTGTCGCTAAACAGCATACGAAAGATTATAAAAAGCGGAAAGCCAGTAATATGGACAATGCACGATTTGTGGCCTTTAAGTTCTATATGTCACTATTCCCATGACTGCAAGTCTTTCCGTTCAGGGTGCGGAAATTGTCCACTTCTTCCCGGAAACGGTTCGCCAAACGACTTGTCGGCAAGGGTTTACAGAAAGAAAGCGGCGATATATAAGAACGCAAAGATAACTTTTGTAACATGTAGCAAATGGCTTAAGAACCAGGCTCAGCAGAGTTCGCTTATGTCGGGAAACGATATCGACACTGTTCCGAATCCTATTGACACACGTGTATTCCATAAATCAGACAAGGCAAACGCTAGGGACAATATAGGTTTGCCATTGGACAAGAAGGTCATATTGTTCGTTTCGCAACGTATAACAGACGAGCGTAAAGGCGTTTCTTACTTTATTCAGGCATTGCAGAAGCTTGTGAATGACAATCCGGAAATAAAGGAAAACACCTGTGTAGCCGTTCTTGGCGGTCATTCGGAAGATATTGTCGACTCGCTTCCTGTGCAGGTGTTTCCGTTAGGATATGTCAGTGACGAGAAGAAAATCGTGGATGTGTATAATTCGGCAGATGTTTTCGTTCTTCCTTCCTTGTCGGATAACCTTCCTAACACTATAATGGAGGCGATGGCATGCGGTGTTCCGTGTATTGGATTCAATACAGGTGGAATACCTGAAATGATAGACCACCGCAAAAACGGATATGTCGCAGCATACAAGAACGCTGAAGATTTGGCAAACGGAATGCGTTGGGTGCTGTATGAAACTGACTATGAGGCTTTGTGTAGCGCTGCATTACGGAAGGTGGCGGTAAGCTATTCACAGGCAAGCGTATCGCTGCGCTATATCGAAATATATAACGAGGCATTGGCTTACAGGCATTATAAGATATGATAAAATTTACAATCGTAACCATTACATATAACGCTGCGCAGGTGTTGTCACGCACTCTTGAAAGCGTGATTGCGCAGGATTATCCTTGTGTAGAGCATATTGTCGTTGACGGAGCGTCAACTGACGACACGCTGAATATAGCTTATGAATACAAGGATCGTTCAGACAAAAGCGGAAGCGGGCATGTTGTGCGTATTCAGTCAGAGCCTGACAAGGGCTTGTATGATGCAATGAACAAAGGGTTGAGGCTGGCTACGGGCGACTATATCTGCTATATCAATGCCGGTGATTGCCTTCATTCGCCTGATACTCTTTCTCTTGTGGCGTCAAAGGCTATGCCTTTTGTCAATGAGGACGATAAGAAATGCCTTCCTGCCGTTATTTATGGCGATACAGATTGGACTGATAACAACGGCAATTATATAGGAAAGCGAAGGCTTTCACCGCCAGAACACCTAACTTGGCGCTCGTTCAAGCATGGCATGCTTGTGTGTCATCAGGCTTTTTATGCACGTGTTGATATTGCCAGAAATATAGAGTATAATCTTGAATACAGGCATTCAAGTGATGTAGACTGGTGTATAAGGGTAATGAAAGAAGCGGAAAAGAGACAGCTTCCGCTTGTGAATGTCAATCAGACCGTTGCTGACTATCAGCGTGAAGGGCAGACTACCAAATATCATAGGGCATCGTTGATTGAGAGATTCAACGTCATGCGTTGTCATTATGGATTAATTGTCACTTTGTCTATGCATGTCTGGTTTTTATTGAGAGCAGTATTGAAACGGGCAAGAAGTTAAAGTAAATTTGCACTATGTTATAATTAAATAACTAAAAATACTGCACGAATTATAATCAAAAGGACTATATTTGCATCCGAATTAAATATTACCATAAAGAAAGGAATTAGCAATGAAAAGATTTATCATGAGTGTTGCTCTTTTTGCTGCACTTGGTTTTACAACTCAGTCTTATGCACAGGACACAAAGGAAACTAAGAAAACAGAAACCACAACTACTACAAAGAAGTGCAAGAAGAACTGTGCTAATTGTAAGAAAGCTAAGGCTTCTGCAACAAAAGCTGATGCTACTACTGCAAGTACTGCTAAAGCGACTGCAACAAAGTCTGATGCTTCATGCTGCAAGAAGTCTACAGAAAAAGCTACAAAGGCTACTGAATCTTGCTGCAAGGAAAAGGCTGCAGCTAGCAAGAAGTAATTCTTTGAGTTAGTAAAGACTAAAATTTTTCTCTAGAAATAACAGTTTTGCATCGTTGCTTTGTATAAGTGACGATGCAAATTGTTTTATTTAACCTCGACTAAAGGCAAAATTAAAAAGCGACAAATTGCTTTTTGCAATCTGTCGCCTTTTATTATTGTTGACCTTAATGATTATGAATATCTTAGGATCTGACCTGGACGTATGCGCATACTCTTTTTAATGTGGTTGAGACGGCATAGCTTGTCAACTGTAACGTTACGCTTTTTAGCAATAGAACTTAATGTTTCTCCACGCTTTACCTTATGGTAGCGTACATCAGATGACTGTGAATCGTTGCTCTTCTTCTGCTTTGTTGTGTTTTCTTCAGCCACTTCTTGATAATTGTCATCTGCATCCTTGCCACGTTTGCGATTAGCTATGACAGACTCTTTCTCGTATGTGTTGCGACGGAACATATATGTATCGCCTGTTACGTCTTGGTTTCTGAAGTCGAACATGAGTGCCGGATTGAGAGCTACACCGCACAAACGTGTCTCGAAATGTAGGTGTGAACCAGTGCTTCGACCAGTGTTTCCGCCTAATCCGATAGGGTCTCCAGCCTTTACAGTCTGGTTTTCTTCAACCAAATGCTTGGACATGTGACCGTAAATGGTCTCCAAACCATTGTAATGACGTATAACTACGTAGTTTCCATAACCGCCAGCTTCGTACTTAACGATTCTGATTTTACCGCTAAATGCTGCACGTATGGTATCGCCGATATATACTTTGATGTCGAGTCCCTTATGTTGTCTTCCCCAGCGGCTGCCGAAGTTGGATGTGATAATCTTGCTTGTTGTAGGCATACAGAAATGTTTCAGATTGATAAGGAATGAATCTGGAAGTTCTGTTGCACGGTGAGCGTACTTGTTACTCCATTCTTTGTAAAGCTGTGCAGAAGGAGAAGCAGCCTGCTCCTTTTCTATAATGTTGCGCAAAACAAGCGTATCAACAGCCTTCATCTTCTTGTCTATTGGTGCTTGTCTTGCCAGAATATCCTGTGCGGAGGCTGTTGCCGCCGTAAGAGTCAAAATTGTTGTAATAGCAAATGTCTTTATGGTCTTCTTTAAATGCATACGTTGTTTGTTATTAATTAAGATAAAATCTCGGGTGTTTCTGCGTGTTAAAATCAGGCTGCAAACAATATACACGGTCTGATTTATTACAAAAACCGTTGCAAAGATAATAAAAAAATGCGCTCGTTGTTTTCTTCTTAACTATTTTATTAAGACTTTAACAAAACCAATACTTGTCATAATGCGAAGATTTCTAGGCATTTATGCTTTAAAACAAACGGTTTCAGACGAAATTTCTCTATTTGTCAGGCTTGTAATATCATAGAAATACGTTTGTCGAATCTATAATATATATTAACAATACGGCATGTTTGCGCAAGAATAATCAAGCATTTTAATCGGGCTTTATGATATTGCTGCCCAGTTGACATTGCTCTTTCTTAAAGAGTCAAGCCGCTTCCAAAGCATAGAATATTCATGTTTCTGGCATGTAGGATCATCGTCTATAATCTTCTGCGCCTCGTCACGTGCAAGCTGAACCAGTTGTCCGTCTCTTGCAATGTCTGCAATCTTCAGGTCGAAAGCCATTCCGCTCTGTTGCGTACCCTCAAGATCGCCAGGTCCGCGAAGCTTTAAATCAGCCTCTGCTATGCGGAATCCATCATTGGTATCGCACATTATGTCAATGCGCTTTCGTGTCTCTTCTGTAAGGTTTCGCTTGCTTACGAGTATGCAATACGATTGGTCGGCGCCTCTTCCTACTCTTCCTCGAAGCTGATGAAGCTGGGAAAGACCGAAACGTTCGGCATTAAGAATAACCATAACAGATGCGTTTGGTACATTTACTCCTACTTCTATTACCGTCGTAGCGACAAGAATCTGTGTCTCTCCCGATACGAACTTCCGCATTTCCTCTTCCTTTTCCGTTGGCTTCATCTTGCCGTGGACTTTGCTAAGACGGAATTCCGGGAAGGCTTCCTTCAAGCCTTCGTAGCCGTCTTCAAGGTTTTTCAGGTCTATTTTCTCGCTTTCCTTGATAAGCGGAAATACGATATAGACCTGCCTTCCTTCATTAATCTGTTGTCTAATGCCTGAATAAAGACTTGTTTGTTGGTCGTCATACTTGTGGATAGTCATGACCGGCTTTCTGCCAGGAGGCAATTCGTCTATTACGCTAACGTCAAGATCACCATATATAGTCATGGCTAACGTGCGCGGAATAGGTGTGGCTGTCATTACCAAAACGTGTGGTGGATTGTCGCTTTTGCTCCATAGACGTGCTCTTTGTGCTACTCCGAAACGGTGTTGTTCATCAACTACGACAAAGCCAAGCCTTGCAAACTGAACTGTATTCTCTATGACTGCATGTGTTCCGACAAGTATTTTCACGCTGCCGTCAATAAGCCCGTCAAGTACAGCTTGCCGCCTTTTGCCTTTCACGATGCCCGTCAATAGTTCGACACGCACATCCATTTCGCCTAGAAACTCACGTATTGTATTAAGGTGCTGCTCTGCCAGTATCTCGGTAGGTGCCATTATGCAAGCCTGATAACCGTTGTCTAAGGCTATCAGCATAGACATCAGTGCCACCAAAGTCTTGCCGCTGCCAACATCACCTTGCAGCAATCTGTTCATCTGACGCCCTGAACCCATATCCTTGCGAATCTCTTTAATCACACGTTTTTGTGCTCCTGTCAACGGGAAAGGTAGGTGATTGTAGTAGAAATCGTTGAAGATATTGCCGACATTTGCAAATATATAACCTCGGTATTTGCGACGTTGGTCACTGGCATAGCGCAGAATGTTAAGCTGAACATAAAATAGTTCTTCAAACTTAAGCCTGTAACGCGCCTGGCTAACGTCTGTGGCAGTCTTCGGATAGTGTATCTTTTTGAATGCCTCGTCTCTTGATATGAGGTTCAAAGGCTTGGTTATGAAAGGCGGAAGTGTTTCGGCAAGAGGTTCTTTCATGTTGTCTATCATGCTCTTCGTAAGCTTTTCGATAGCTCTTGAAGTAACCCCTGCTTTCTTCATCTTTTCAGTTGTCACATAATAAGGCTGCATTCCCATTTGTGAAAGCTGTAGTTCTGAAGCCTTGTCTATGTCTGGATGCGCAAACTGATAGCGCCCGTTGAATACCGTAGGACGCCCGAAAATGATGTAATCTGTATTTAGATGGTATGTCTCAATAATGTATTTGGCACCTGAAAACCATACTATGTCGGCTACTCCCGTGCCGTCTGTTACATGAGCAACCAGCCTTGTGCGATGGAAACCCATATCAAACGTTTCAAAACTAAGTATTCTTGCGCATATCTGCACAAACGGCATGTCTTGCGAAAGCTCGTTTATGCGGTATATACGACTGCGGTCTACATGCTTGTAAGGGTAATATTCAAGCAGGTCTTTATACTTTTCTATGCCTAGTTCTTTGCTCAACAATGCCTTGCGGCGTGGACCTACGCCGGGCAAAAACTGGATGTCCTGTTCAAGAATGTCGAGCATTGCGTTTGTTATATCTTATGGTTAAAGTTGTTTACAGGCATTGTTTTAAGGTGTAGTCTCTATACGAAACTACACCTTATATTATATATGGCGTTACTCAGCCAACGTTTCAGCTATCTTCAAGTCAAACGGAGTAGTGATTTTTATATTCTCTCTGTTTCCTTCAACGAGCGTTACTTCCTTGCCAAAGCTTTCCACTACAGATGCATCATCAGTGAATGCGTCGACGTAAGGCTGGTTATACGCCTGCTTAAGTAACTGTATGTCGAATGTCTGAGGTGTTTGTACCAGGCGATAGTCACCTCTTGGAACGGTCACACTCACGTTTTCGCTTCTTATATGCCTTAACGTCTCGACAACAGGAGTAACAGGTATTACCGCTTTTGATATGCGTGCTTCATCGTAGCATTTGCGAATCACATCGACAGAAGGGAAGGGGCGCACTCCATCGTGTACTCCTACAACTCCAATCTCGTTATCTGGAATAAGCGAAAGACCGTTCTTTACGGAGTGAAAACGTGTTTCTCCACCATCTGTAACACGATATTCAACATCAAAGTTATACTTGTTGCAGAGCGAGAACCAATATTCGTGCTGGTGCTTTGGCAATACAAGTATTATGTTGAGCGCATTGTCATATTCCCGGAAACGCCTTATTGTGCGCATAAGCACAGGCAATCCGTTTACAGGAAGAAACTGTTTGGGAATGTCGGTTCCCATTCTCAGCCCTTTTCCTCCAGCTACTATGACTACATAATCCATATTTTCCGTGGAGTTAGATGCCTTTCTGTTACTTGCTCATGAGGTGTGTGAACATCATGCCGTCTTGTATTCCGCGTGACGTTTCCTCGTTTGTAAGTATAGAAAGCAGTTTGTAGGCATAAGGGAGAGTAGCTGCAGGGCCTTCTCCTGTTATGATATTTCCGTCGACGGTGAACAGTTCCTGTGTGTATTCAGCACCAGTAAGGAATTTCTCGAAGCCAGGATAGCATGTGGCACGCTTGCCTTTCACAAGGCCTAAACCGCCCAATACAAGCGGTGCAGCGCAGATAGCGCCTATCAGCTTGCCTTTTTCGTTCTGCTCAACCAATGCTTTCTTCAATCCTTCGTGTGCGTTAAGATTGTCTGCACCAGGCAGACCTCCTGGCAACATCAATAAGTCAGCATCGCTTAGATCGGCTTCTTCAAAGAGCAAGTCTGCTTCAATCTTCACGCCATGCGATGATTCTACCACTTTGTTGCCAGTGATGCTGACCAGTTTGAAGTCAACTCCGCCTCGGCGCATTATGTCTAACGGTATCAGAGCCTCTATATCTTCGAAGCCTGTTCCTAAGAATTCATAAACCTTTGCCATAGTATATTTGATTTTAGTTAGTATTTATTCGATTGTTTACTGACCGTTTTCCTATTTCAAACAGTCAAGATAAGCCTGTATTGTATTATGTAGACCCATGTAGAGAGCATCGCATATCAGGGCATGACCGATACTTACTTCGGCTAGCCAAGGTATGTTCTGATGGAAATAGTGCAGGTTTACCAGACTTAGGTCATGGCCTGCGTTCAGTTCAAGACCTGCTTCTCTGGCTGCTTTAGCTGCTTCTACAAACGGCTTAATCGCCTCTTTTGGATTGACAGGATAGTTAGAAGCGTAAGGCTCGGTGTATAATTCCACTCTGTCAGTGCCGCATTCAGCTGCAGCATATACCAGTTTTGGGTCAGCGTCAACGAATATTGACGTTCTTATACCAGCCTCCTTGAAGCGGCCAATCACGTCAGTAAGGAAACCTTTATTGCTGATTGTGTCCCATCCGTGGTTGCTCGTAAGCTGGTCATCTGCGTCAGGAACGAGTGTCACTTGGGTTGGTTTTACCTCAAGAACCAAGTCAATGTATTTGTCAATAGGATTACCTTCTATATTGAATTCCGTCTTTACGAGAGGGCGAATATCCCTCACGTCTTGGTAACGGATATGGCGTTCATCTGGTCTTGGATGCACTGTAATGCCTTGTGCGCCAAACTTTTCACAATCCAAAGCTACCTTTATAAGGTCTGGATTATTGCCTCCGCGTGCATTGCGGATAGTGGCAACCTTGTTAATGTTTACGCTTAAATTCGTCATTTTTTGCAAATTTATATAGTTCCAAGTGTTTGTTTTCGCCAAAAAGGCGTATTTTTGCAAACATATATTCATCGGCAAAGTTACAAAATGTTTGCTATTCTGCAACATTCTCTACCGAAAAAAGATAATTTATATAAGAAACATTATGGCTCATAATTTGAATTTCGCTCTCTTCGGCAATATATACCAGGCAAAAAAGTCAGCTAATATACAACAAATATTGAACTGTCTCAAAGAACATGACGCAGGAATATGGATTGAAAAGCTTTTCTATGACTATCTTGTAAGCACGGAAAAGATTGTCGCAGGAAGCGTCAACGTGTTTGACGGCAATGATTTCAATGTTGATTTCGTGATATCTATGGGTGGTGACGGTACTCTTCTTCGTGCAGCAACGCATGTGGGAAGCAAGCAAATACCTATCTTGGGTGTCAATATGGGGCGCTTGGGCTTTCTTGCAGGTATTGTTCCTGATGAATTTGAGAGTGTGATAGATTCATTATACAATAACGAATATGCGCTGGAAAGCCACTCTGTCATAAAGATAGAGGCTGACGGCAAGCCTGTAAGTGTAGGCGATTGCGCTTTGAATGATGTTGCTGTGTTGAAGCGTGACACGGCTTCAATGATTTCAATCAATGTAAATATTAACGGCGAATATCTTACTACATATCAGGCAGACGGTCTTATAATTAGCACACCTACAGGTTCTACCGCTTATTCTCTTTCTAACGGAGGTCCTATAATGGTGCCTCGTACTAATATTTTCTGCCTTACTCCAGTTGCAGCGCATAGCTTGAATGTTCGCCCGATAGTGATTCCTGATTCTTCGGAGATATCTTTGACGGTAGAGAGTCGTAGCCATAACTTCCTTGTTGCCGTTGACGGGCAATCGACAACATGTGCGGAAACAACACGAATCAATGTCAGCAAGGCTCCTTATGAAGTGAGAATCGTCAAGAAAGCAGGGCAGAGCTACTTTTCAACATTGCGCCAAAAGATGATGTGGGGCGCTGACAATAGAAAATAAATATAAGGTATAGAAATGATAACTTTAAGAAATAAACAGATAATGGGTATCAAAAGAATTTTTGTTTTCATTGCGTTTGTGATGACGTTTGCTATAAATGCGATGGCAGAAGATCTTGATTCGCTATATGCAACAGACATGCTTAAGCCAGGAACAGCAGCTCCTGAATTTACATTAAATGACCTTGACGGTAAAAGCCACAGTCTTAGTTCGTTGAAAGGAAGCTATGTTGTGCTTGATTTCTGGGCTTCTTGGTGTCCTGATTGCCGTAAAGACATTCCCGAAATGAAGCGTTTATACAAGCTATATGGTAAAGAAGTAAAGTTTGTAAGCGTGTCTTTTGATGACAAAAAGGAGAGTTGGAAGAACTGTGTCGAAACAAACGGGATGGATTGGCTTCATTTAAGCGAACTGAAAAAGTGGAAGGAAACCAGCCTTTCACCGCTTTATAAGATTAAATGGCTGCCTTCTACATATATATTAGACCGTAACGGCAACATCATACTGTCTACCGTAATGATAGAAAAGGTGGCAGAAAAGCTTAAGGAAATTGCAGACAATTAAGTTAAGGTCAGTATTCTTAAAAAACATTTATCATGTCTGTCTTTATCCTTTTATAGTTATAAAGATAAAGGCAGTATTGGTTAGAATTCATAAAACTACGTTTTCTTAATCATAAAGCATAGGTTTACAACAAGGAAACCTATGCTTTATGTTATAAATTGATATAGTAAAAACACCGTCTCATACTATGAGACGGACATTTCGTCTGCAAATATAGTAAAAAAATCGTATAG
>JAUNIZ010000295.1 GCA_030523165.1 Prevotellaceae bacterium | reverse complement strand
CGTGATACATTGATTTATGAGATGCGTCCGGGGTTGACTTCGGAGGCAACACTCTATAATGGGTATACTGACACGATGGAAAAAATGCTTAAACGATTGCATATGGATATTTATTATCTGGAACATCGTTCTTTAGGTGTTGATATGAAGATAGTTTTTAAAACATTCACAAAGCTCATTTGTGGAAAAAATTTTTGAAAATAATATATAATGAAAAGAAATATTTTACTTACATTATTTATTGCACTATTGCCGTTGGCTGTATGTGCTCAGTCTTCAATGACTGATGAACAGGTATTGGAGTTTGTCGTTAAGGAAAATGCCTCAGGTTCATCTCAGTCACAGATAGTAACGAAATTGATGCAACGAGGCGTAGACATTAGCCAGATACGTCGTGTTAAGCAAAAATACGAGCGTCAGGCAAAGAACGGAGGATTAGGTACGGTATCTGGCGATGAAAGTTCCGGGTCTTCTCGTTTGCGTTCAAATAACGGAAAAAGCAGTTCTAAAACATATTCTTCATCAAAATCAAAGTCTTCTTTATCCAAATCTTCAACTGTAACTGATGATGACGAGGATTTGAATTATAGAATTCTTGATACACGCGATGCAGGAGTTATGTCTGGTATATATGACGAAACTAACCCTGATTGGCTTTTGATGCAGGATGAGCTTAATGATTTTATACCAGATTCAACGGCGCTATTGGAACAATTGCTTGCAGAGAAGAGAAAGAAGAAAAAGGTTGTTTTCGGTAGGGATATATTCAACAACAAGGATCTGACATTTGAGCCTGCAATGAATATTGCGACTCCACAGAATTATCGTCTTGGCCCTGGCGATGCTGTGTTCATTGACGTTTACGGAGCTTCACAGAAGACTTTGGAATGTACAGTTTCCCCAGAAGGAACTGTTACAATCGAAGGCTTTGGCCCTATTCAGGTGGGAGGATTGACAGTTGCACAGGCTAACTCAAAGCTTCGTTCTACTCTTGGAGCAAGATATAGCAGTTCTAAAGTGGAACTGACAGTAGGACAAACACGAACTATTACGGTTAACGTGATGGGCGAGGTAAAGACTCCTGGTACATATACTTTATCAGCCTTTGCTACAGTATTTCATGCTCTTTACATGGCTGGAGGTACAAACGACATTGGAACAATGCGTAATATAAAGGTATACAGAAACAACAAGCTTGTTTCAACTGTCGATATATATGATTATATTCTTAATGGCAAGATGACAGGGAATGTTAGACTGGCAGATAATGATGTGATTGCTGTAGGCCCATACGATTGTCTTGTAAATATAACAGGAAAGGTTAAACGTCCGATGTATTACGAAATGCGTAAGAACGAAAGCCTTTCTACACTTTTGAAATATTCTGGAGGATTTACAGGAGATGCTTACAAGAATTCCGTCAGACTAGTAAGAAAGGCAGGAAAAGAATATTCTGTATATAACGTAGATGAGTTTGACATGGCATCGTTCCATCTTGCTGATGAAGACTCTGTAAGCGTTGATTCTGTTCTTCAGAGATTTTCTAATATGGTTGAGATAAAGGGTGCAGTGTTCCGTCCTGGCATGTATCAGGTAGGAGGCGATATAAATAGTGTTCGAACTCTTATTGAAAAGGCTGACGGACTCAAGGAAGAGGCTTTCACTGCACGTGCAGTCATGCATAGAATGAAGAAAGACCGTACTCTTGAAGTCATTTCTGTTGATGTTGATGGTATTCTATCAGGTACTGCAGCAGATATTCCTATCCAGAACAATGATGTTCTTTTCATTCCGACAAAACAGGAAATGATGGAACAACAGACAATAACTATACATGGAGAGGTGCAATATCCTGGTATATATAAATATGCAGAAAATGAAACGCTTGAAGACTTCGTTCTTCAGGCAGGAGGATTGAAGCAAACGGCATCAACAATAAAGGTGGATGTGGCAAGAAGAATCATCAATCCGAAAGCTGTAACAACAGATTCCGTTATTGCAAGGACATATAGTTTTGCTTTAAAAGACGGTTTTGTCATTGACGGTGAACCAGGTTTCAAGCTTATGCCTTTTGATGAAGTGTATGTCCGTAAGAGTCCAGGATACTATAAGCAGCAGAATGTACAGGTTGATGGAGAGGTAATGTTCAGCGGTACATATACGCTGTCAAAGAAAAACCTTCGTCTGAGCGATTTGATAAGCAATGCAGGTGGAGTAAATGACAGGGCATACGTTGCTGGTGCAAGATTGGAAAGAAAATATAACGAGGCTGAACGTCTTAGAGCAGAGGATGCTTTAAAGACAGCAAAAGAGCAATATGAAAAACTGATGCTTGAGGAAGCTTCCAAAAATGGAACTAAAGTGGATGCGGCAGCGTCAGAGAGACTTAAGAAATTCGAGATAGGAGAGACCTATTCTGTTGGTATTGAATTAGACAAGGCATTGGCTAATCCTGGTGGCGATGAAGATATTGTATTACGTGAAGGAGATAGACTGATTGTTCCTCAATATAATGGAACTGTCAAGATTAATGGAGAGGTCATGTATCCTAACACAGTAGGTTACCTAAAAGGCAAGAATACAAAATACTATATTAACCAGGCAGGTGGATATAATGATAATGCCAAGAAGAGTCAGACATATATTCTCTATATGAATGGTACTATTGCGAAAGCAGGGCGTGATGCTAAACCAAAGCCAGGATGTGAGATAATTGTTCCGTCAAAGGCTATTAACAAGATGACAACTGCTGAAAGAGTAACAATAGGAACATCAATCATGTCAATTGCAACGATGATAGCAACAATTGCTAATCTCTTGAAATAGTTTGGATTGATAGATGTTGTTAGAAAAGCCAGACGTATCTTTAAATTAATGATTTATGGCTTTATAAATTAATTAGAGATGACCCAGCAGACAGTTGTAGATAATAAACGGACAGCTTTAATAAAAAAGAACATAATTGCTTCTTTTCTTATTAAAGGCTGGTCGGCTGTTGTTCAGCTACTGTTGGTAACTCTTACTCTTAATTGTCTTGGTGCATATGAGAAT
>JAUNIZ010000046.1 GCA_030523165.1 Prevotellaceae bacterium | reverse complement strand
CGTTCTTTATGAAAATATAGATTAATATATTGTTTTAACAAACATACACTTTGCTTCATTTTGTTTGGTTTTTAAGCGCAATAAAATGTGTTTATATGGCATTTTGCAATCTTTTGCAATTGAAAAATCGTGTTTTTAATAAACCAAATTATGATAAAGTATTATTAGGTATATATGTTTTGTAACGAAATGATAAGCGTGTTTGAAGTTATATAACCCGTTTTTAAGTATCAAAAGTACAATTATTAGTGCATAAACATGCCAAAACGATGCAAAATTAACGAATTTATAAAAATAAAGTGAATTTTATTTGCAGATAATTTAATTTATGTCTATATTTGCAACTGATATTTACTCAGTTTTAATTAACCACTTAAATTTGTACAGGTATGGTAAATAAACGTACATCCATTTTGTCGAGTGCAGTTGCTATGCTGATTGCCTTGACTCCTGTCAGCGCTTTTGGGCAGAAAGTTTTGACGCCTAAAGCAAAGATACCAGTCGTTGCCCAAAAGGCAAAGGCGAGTGATAAGTTGAAAGCGGATGCTGAATTGAAGCGGAAGTATCCTGCTCTTGTTGTTCCTAAGGCAGTTGCGCCTCAGACCTCGTCACAATTGAAAACCGCTCTTACTCCTGTGAATAGCCGTGTACACAAAGCTATTAATGGTGCTGGTCGTAAAAGCATCCTTAAATTAGGTGACGGCAGAGAATTGTGGGGAAATGTTGCATATCAGAGCACATGGAGTTCAGACAATGCTCCTTATGGTATGTATACATTTAATGCAACTTCTCCTTTGACCGTTACAGAGCTTGGTCTTAATGCTTCTATGTGTGCAAATGGCGGTAGCGCTCTCCTTGATGACACTTATCATTCAGTTTATCTGGATACATCATATTCTTGGCTAGGCTACTATTTCATGTATTATTTCACTTTTGATACAGAAGACTGGACAACAGTAAGCGAAAGAGAAATAGATGACTTTTCTCTTTTGGCAACAGAAACAGCTGTATATACTGAAAGCGGAACTGTATTCGGTCAGTTCTATACAGAAGATTTGTCAGGTCTTGAATTTGGTGTTATAGACTATAGCACTATGACCCGTTCAACAATCGGTACATCTACTAATTCATACGTAGCTCTTGGTATAACAAAAGAAAGAGTTATGTATGGTGTCGCTTCTGACGGTAATCTATACAAGATAGACACAACAACCGGTGAAGAAACATTGGTAGGTCCTACAGGTGTAACTGTTGGCGATGATTCTGGCTATTATGGCCAGAGCGGTGAAATCGACCAGAACACCAATACTTTCTATTGGGCTTCTATCGATGTTAATGCAAATTCAGCACTCTATACAGTAGATTTGGAAACTGGTGCAGCTACAAAGATTGCTGACTTCCCTGCAAGTGAGCAGATTTATGGTCTGTCTATACCTGCACCTGCAGCAGAATCTGGCGCACCTGCAGCACCTACAGACCTCTCTGTAGCGTTTGAAGGCGGTTCTCTTACAGGTACAGTTTCTTTCACAGCTCCTTCACTTACCTATGGAGGTGATGCCTTGACAGGTGACTTGACTTATAAGGTTCTTCTTGACGGTGCTACATTGGCAGAAGGTTCAACTACAGCTGGCGCTGCAGTTACAGCTGAAGTTACTGTTCCACAGGATGGTGCAGCCAGCTTTGTTGTTATAGTATCTAACTCTGTCGGTGACGGCGCTAAGGCAAGAGTTTCTGCGTATGTAGGTTATGATACTCCTGCTGCTGTTACAGACCTTTCTCTTGTTATAGATAATACAACAGGTGTAGCTACTCTTACATGGACAGCTCCTACTACAGGTCTTAATGGTGGATATGTTGGTGACCTTACATATAATATTGTACGTTATCCTGATAACGTTACTGTTGCTACAGGCCATACAGGAACAACATTTACAGAAACAATCGAGATTGGTTCGCTTACTTCTTACTCTTATGGAGTAGTTGCTGTAAATGGAACAAAGACAAGTGCTGAGGCAACTTCAAATGGTCAGATACTTGGATCAGCATTGATTCCTCCTTATTCAGAAACATTTGATGATGCATCTTCTTTGGATCTGTTCACTATTCTTGACGCAAACGAGGATAGCCGTACATGGTTCTACTATAATAACAATGTTGCTTACAGATATAGTGCAATGAACTCAGGTGATGACTGGTTGATTACTGCTCCATTGAAACTTGAGGCTAATAAGGTATATACTGTATCGTTCAAGGCTAGTTCATACTTGTCTTCTTACCCAGAGCGTCTTGAAGTTATGTATGGAACTGATGCAACACCAGCAGGTCTTACTAACGTTATTCTTCCTGCAACTGTTCTTCCAGCAACAGCAACAGAATATACTTCTGACATTGTTTCAACTGTAGATCAGGATATCTACATCGGTTTCCATGCTATCAGTGACCCGGATGAGTTCTATCTGATATTGGATGATATCTATGTAAGCGCAGGTTCTTCTACAGCAGCTCCTGATTCTGTTACAAACGTTCAGATTGTTCCTGCTTCTAACGGTGACTTGACAGCTTCTGTAACATTCAATGCTCCTGCTAATGCAATATCTGGTAACAGCTTGTCAGCTCTTACAAAGGTTGAAGTTCAGCGTAATGGTGAGCTTATTAAGACATTTGAAAACCCAACTCCAGGTGCTTCTCTTACATTCACAGACGAAACTGACGTTAACGGTGTAAATACTTATACCTTCACAGCATACAATGAAGAAGGCGCAGGTCGCGTTAATGAAGTAAGTGCATACATCGGTGTTGACGTTCCTGCAGCTGTTCAGAATATTAATGCAGCAGACAATCAGACTTCTATCAAGCTTGATTGGGATCAGATCAGCAGCGTAGGTGCTTCTGGCGGTATCGTTATACCTGAGGATGTTACATATAATATCTATGACCTCGTTGAAGATGAGTACGGTTATACAGATACACTCCGTATTGCAAGCGTAAAGGAAACTACTTATACTGTAGACATTAACACTACAGAAGGTGAGCAAGACCTTATCCAGTATGCATTTACAGCAGAGAACAAGGCAGGTAAGAGCAGCTTGAATTACTCTTCAGTAGTTCTTTCAGGTGTTCCTTATACATTGCCGTTCTTTGAAAGTGCAGCTGGTGGCAGCATCTCTTACATGTGGTACGTTAACCGTACAGGTGACAGCAACTTTGCTATATCTACATCTGCTTCTTCTGATGGTGATGGCGGTAGCTTTATCTTGACTCCTGTATCAGCAGGCGATATCGCAAGAATATGTTCAGGTAAGATTTCTCTTGCTGGCGCTACTAACCCAGAATTGATATTCGCTCACTATTCAATGCCAGGCAATGACATGAAGCTTTTCGTTGAATTCAAGAAACCTAGCGGTGAAACTCTTGACGTTAAGGAGATAGGTTACTCTACAATGACAGGTGATGCTGCTTGGACAACTGAGAATATCAAGTTCGCTGATGAGTATAAGTCTCTTCCTTATGTACTTGTTAACTTCCGTGCAGAGGTTGGCGAGAATGCAACAAGCTCTGTTTACGTTGATAACATTAACGTTCGCGACGTTTACGAGTATGACCTTGCAGTTTCTCTTGAAGCTCCAGCAAGTCTGACAAAGGGTCAGTCTGGTACTATCAACGTTGAAGTAAGCAACGAAGGTGAGTATGCAGCAAGCGGTTACACTGTAAATATCACAGATGGTGATGCAGTTCTTGCTACTTATGATGCAACTGAGGCTCTTGCTCCGTTCACAAAGACAGAGTATCAGATACCATTCGAGACATCTGTATTCACAGAAGCATCTGCTGCTAATATCAAGGCAGAGATTGTTTACAGCTTGGATCTGTATGAGGACAACAATGCCGCTTCTGCAACTATAGCTTTGGTTGAGCCTGACTATCCAACTGTTTCTAATGTTACAGCAAGTTCAACTGGTGCAGGTGAAGTTACTGTTAGCTGGGTTGCTCCTACTGCAACTTCTGAGACAAAGACTGAAGACTTTGAAAGCTATGACCCATGGACTATCGATGAATTTGGTGGCTGGACATCAATCAACGCTGACGGTGGTATCGGTGGCGGTCTGTTCTCAAGCTATTCATACGGACATCAGGGTGAAGCGTTCGCATATATAGTATTCAATCCAGAGGCTATATTCGAAGGAGCTGTTGAGGCTAATCCTACTTTGGCACCTCATTCTGGCGAACAGTATGCAGCAGCAATCTATAAACTTGACTCAACAGGTTCTGAATATATTGATTCAGACAACTGGTTGATAAGCCCACTATTGTCAGGTGAAGCACAGACAGTATCATTCTGGGCATCTAATATTGATGCAGACTATCCTGAAACATTTGAGGTTCTTTACTCAACAACAGGTACAGCAGCTTCTGACTTCGTTAAGCTTGGCGATACTTATACTGCAAGCAGCGCAGAATGGAACCAGATATCAGTAGAATTGCCTGCAGGTGCTACTTACTTCGCTATCCGTCAGACAACTTCTTCTTCTACAGCATTCATGTTGATGATTGATGATATTACCTATACAGAAGGTACTGCTACTCCAATCGGATTCAACATCTATCGTGATGAAGTTAAGGTTGGTAACGTTGCAGCTGACGTTGCATCATTCACAGATCAGAATGTTCCTGATGGTTCTCACACTTATGCAGTAACAGCAGTATACGCTACAGGTGAGTCTTCTCCAGTAAGCGCATCTATAGCAACTGCTATTGAAAGCATAAATGCTGAAGCTGGCAAGACATACACAGTATATACTCTTGACGGTAAGCTGATCGGCAAAGACATCAACTCTCTCAGCAAGTTGAAGAAGGGTGTCTATGTGATTAACAACAAGAAAGTTGAGGTTAAGTAATTAACTGATTCCCGAATAATGAATACGGGCAGGCTCAAATTGCCTGCCCGTATTATTTTAATTTATGACTATTATACATATTCGGTTTATATTTAACGGATTAATTTAAGAATGAAAGTTTCGATTAAAAAGTATAATCTTATCCTGTTGTCGGCTGTAATTCTTATACCTACATTGGCTATTGCCAAGCCAAGAACACAACAACAGATGAGAACTGCCGCTGCAAAGGTATTGCGAAAGATGACATTGTCAGACAATAACTCGCAGCAAGCACAGCTAAAGGAATTAAAGAAATATGACACATTTACTATTTACGGCTACAATGGCGATGGCTTTGCTGTAATTGCTTCAGATGATATCGCTCCCGAAGTGCTGGGATATTCTGATTCAAAGTTGCCAGACGCAGGAACTAACCCTAATTTTTCATGGTGGTTAAAAGCCGTAGAAGAAGTTGTTTCTAAAGCTGTTGCAAACAATACGCCAATAAAGAAAGTAATTGCACCTGATGTAACTAAGTATGATGCCCAGGTTCCTGCGCTCTGTACAAGCAAGTGGGGACAGGAAGAACCATTCTGGAATATGTGTCCGTCTCCAAGCGATGGCGTTTATTGTCTTACTGGTTGCGTAGCAACGGCAATGGCACAGGTGCTTTATTATCATAAAGGTCCGAGAACAGGACAAGGAACACGCACTATCTATTATCCTCAGAACAATACATCGGGCATTGCTGTAACGGCAAACTTTGAAGAGGATGTTTATGATTGGGACAATATGCTTGATGTATATAATATGCATTATCAAGGAGGTTATAATGATACTCAGGCAAATGCAGTAGCCTTGCTTATGCGTGATTGTGGTGTTGCAAGCGATATGGAATACGGCTTGTCTAATGTCGGTAGCGGAGCGTATCATTCAGATGCTGCTGAAGGTTTACGTACTTATTTTGGTATAGAGAATGTTTCTTATTTGGATCGTAGTGATTACAGTGAATCAGAGTGGATGGAAATCGTCTATGAACAGATATCCAACAGACAGCCTATGATGTATGGAGGCAATGATTGGATGGCTGGCGGTCACTCCTTTGTGCTTGACGGTTACAACTCAGACGGCTTGGTACACATTAACTGGGGATGGGATGGCAGTGCTGACGGATATTATGACATTGCGTTACTCAATCCTCCAGGATATTCTTTCTCTTTATATCAAGATGCCATTATCAACATTGTTCCTGAAGGAACTGGTGGAGAACGTGTATCAGATACTATTACTGTAGAACAGCCTGGTACTATTGAAACAATCATAGCGGATAGTTTGATGTTCAATTATGATACACTTAAGGTAATAGGCAGCATAAACAGCAGCGACTTGAAGTATCTGCGCAAGATGGCAGGTAGAGATTCTATTGGTGAATCAACTACAGGTAAACTCCGTCTGTTAGACCTTAAGGAAGCGTCAATCGTAAGTGGAGGTGATTTCTATCTTAAGGAAGGCGGTAAGCAACTCGTTACTTCTGACAACGAAGTTCCTGAGCGTGCTTTCTATGGTTGTACTCTGCGTGAACTGTATTTGCCTGAAAGTACAAAGAAGATAGGTGATGGTGCATTCGGATATTGCAGTCGTCTGGATTCAGTATATATTCCTGAGACTGACGGAAGTGTGTTTATAATCGAGGACAATATTATCTATACTCCTGATTCAACAGAAATCATTGCAGTATTGCCTATGGCAGTCAAGACTCTTACCGTATCTAATAAGGTTGTACGTCTGCATGACTATGCTTTCTCTGGCAGAACAGGCATATCAGAACTATTGTTGCCTTCATCTGTTACATCAATAGGACGTGAGGCTTTGCGCGGTTGTGCTGGTCTAAGCATGATTAAGGTTTACTCAAAGACAGTTCCTACGCTTACCGGTGTAGACGTGTTCAAAGGTATAGACAAGTCTGTAACCAGTCTTTATGTACCGGCAGGAACGAAAGACCTTTATGGAAACGCTGCTCAATGGAAGGAGTTTGCTGATGCCGACAATATCGTAGAGTTTGGCACGACCGTCAGAGTGCGCAATGCAGTGCGTGAGTATGGTGAAGAAAACCCTGCATTTGGTTATCAGATAACCGGCGATGCTGTTAGCGGTGTTCCTGAGTTTACTTGCGAGGCAACCCCGACTTCTCCTGTAGGACGTTATGCTATTAAGATATCAAAAGGAACTATTGAAGAAGAAGGCGTTGAGTTTAAAGACGGTTATCTTATTGTAACTGCTGCTCCTCTTACAGTTATTGCAGAGGACAAGAGCCGTGGTGTAGGCGAAGAGAATCCTGAGTTTACTCTGTTATATGAAGGCTTTAAGAACGAAGAAACGGATACTGTGTTTACAGAATATCCTACAGTTGTATGTTCTGCAGACCTTTCATCACCTGAAGGAACATATCCTATTGTCGTAAGCGGTGGTTCAGCGAAGAATTATGAACTTAGTTACGTAGAAGGAACATTGACCGTTTCTGCTGCAAGCGGCATAAGCGTTGTTGAATCTGAAACTGCTGCTTCTCCAATGGATATATATTCTGTTAGCGGAACGTTGGTTAAGAGAAGTGCAACTTCTTTTGACGGCTTGAAGCCTGGTGTATATATTGTAAACAACAGAAAGGTAATAGTGAAATGATATTGGCATATTGCCGATAGTCATTGATAGTTATGGCTGATGTTAATACTGGCTATAAATATCGCAAATGAATAAAGCCGATTGTCAAATTCTTATAAGAAGTAATTGACAATCGGCTTTTTGTTTTATACCAAATATAAAGAGCCATTTGGCTTTTTATTGTTCATGATGTATAAATAATCATGCTGATTAATTGCATAAATATTCATGTTTCTGCATAAATATACACTTTCGTTTTTCTGAAATCATGACAAAGAAAAATCGCGAAATAGAAAAACAAGAGCATAAAAATGGGGTTGTTTATGGTAATAAATGGGGTTATTTCAGATAAAAGTATAGTTTGTTGCTCAAAAGTGCCTTGATTTTAGGTGCTAAGTGGCTTATTTGCAGGTCGTAAATAAGCCGTTTTTGCATAGAAAACGGCACGTTTACATGCTGTTTTCGCCTATTTTTGTACGGTTTTTTATGCACATGACAGACTAAAACAGGCGTAAATTGCAGAGTGTAAGCATTTTAATTTTGCACACGATTTTAGGCGTTATTTGCGCCCGAAGGATTTTTATTTCAGAAAACTGCCCTTCTCAGCGCGTTAACGAGATTATTTTCGTTTTTAGAAGGTATGAATTTCTGCATAAATATTCAGTTTCCGTATTGTAATCAAATTTGTTCTTGAGGCAAAAATATAATGATTGACTATAAGCATTACACACAATTTTGCCAACTTATTATCTCTTTTTATTACGCAGTTTATTTGTTTTTTCTTTCATGAAGTCCATACATTCATTAAGTATGTGCGCATGTGCAAGTTTCATTATCACGAAATAAAACAAGGCTGCCAGTACAAAACGTACTGCCAACAGTAGGATTAGGTTGGCTATTGGCAGCGTTATGTAATATACAACGCACATGACAACGGCAGAAGCCAACAAGAATGGACATATGTCTTTTGCTATTTCAATCAGTTTTATGCCTGTCAGACGATGTAGAAAATATTGCCATACAGACAGGAACACTATGTTGAACAAGGTATAGACCGTTACCATAACCGTGATTCCATAGCGGGCAAAAGCCAATACAAGTGCGATTTGTGTAACGATTTGTATAATGTTGCACCAAAGATAAATGTCGCTTCGCCCTCTGCTAATTACCAGATTCTGGTATAAAGTATAGAACGGAAGGAATGCTCCGCTAATACAGAGTATGCGTAAAAGCGGAACACAGTCAGCCCATTTGTCATGGATAGTTATGATAATGAATTCGTTTGACACCATTGCAAGCCCGAACATCGCAGGGAAAGATAGGAATGCAGTGAAGCGCATCATCTTTCTGAACACTCTGCGTTCCCTGTTTTCGTCATCGTTTATCTCGGCAAGCATAGGCTGTGCTACCTGTGCGATTGTTCCAGAAATAAAAGATGAAGCCATAGTATTCCATTTGTATGCCTGTGTAAAGTTGCCTACGGTCTTGATAGGGAACAGACGACCGAAGATGAATGTAAGGATATTGTTGCTTAAGGTATTGATTATTGTCGTGAAAAGTATCTTTACGCTGAAGCGGAACATCTGTTTGATAGGGCTGAAGTCTATGTGAAACGAAGGGTGCCATGCAGAGTAATAATAGCGTCCAATGTTTGCTACGGCTATGAATATAATCTGTTGCCACGCGATACTCCAGTATGCCTTGCCGTTGAAAGCGAGGACAAGTCCTGATATGCCAGATACAACAAGCGCGACAAAACCTATTATCGTACTTTCTTTTACCATCATGTTCTTGAACAGATAGGCGTTGTGGGCAATGCCGAAAGCCGATATAACGAATGAAAGGAATACGAAACGGGATAGTTCTACCAGTGCCGGCTGGCGGAAATAGTCGGCAATAAGCGGTGCGCAGAAGAAGAGAATGATATATATTGTGATACTTACAGACACGTTAAACCAGAAAACGGCATTATAGTCGTTTGCCGTTGGACGCTTCATGTTGACCAACGCCTGCGTGAAGCCGCTGCTTTGCAGATTGCCGGCAATAGCTGTGAATATGGTAAGCACGCCAACCATACCGTAGTCTGCAGGCGACAAAAGCCGTGCAAGGTATATGCCGAATATAAGATTAAGCACCTGGGTAGTGCCGTTGTTTAGCATTCCCCAGAACAAACCTTTTGCCGTTTTCTCTTTAAGATTGTCCATCCTTATTAATCATTCGTCTTTATTTCTCAGTTTCTGATACTTCTTTTGGTATTCAGCCTTATAGTTGTATTTCAGTACATGCTTCCTGAACTTGTGGAAATTGTACTTTATTATGTAGGCAATAGTCTTGTAAAGAGGAGGTTTCTTGTCTGCATAAAGACATTCTTCCATATTTATGTAATACAAATCTGCCATAGTGTCGAACGCCGAAAAGTCATTTGGATTGCCGGTATATAGCCATTCCTCGGCAAAGAACCGTCCTTCTGAAAGTTTCTCAAGACTGAATTTCTGTAGCTTGCTTATGTATTCGCTCTTTGCCCACCAGAAGTTTCCTGCATACAGATAATATGGTTTAGGAGGCGGGGGCAGGCGGTAGCAGCCATAGACATCATAGTCTGAAGATAGTGCGTTTACCGCTACGTTCCATTTATAGAAAAGAAAATACTCCATCATGTGCCTCCATGCTTCAATGTTTTCCTTAAATCTGTTGAAGCGTTTGTCTGTATTTCCCGTTGCTTGATATGATATTCCCTTAGTGTGGAAATAATAGAGGAAACATTCTTCCGACTGGCTTTTTTCATGGAGAAATGTCAGAGCTGGGTATTCAAACACAGTAGGGTCAGTCGTATTTGATATTATTTCAGCTTTGTCGGAGCCTACAATGTCAAGTATTTCCTTTGCGTCGTTGGTGTTTTTGGATATGCAGCTTATGTATAGACGCGTTGTTACATCCATCAGACCGCTGTCCTTAAGACGGCTAATCTGGTCATTGACCATCTTTTGCCAATCCTTGTCGCAATAAATATGATAAACACCGTATACAGGACGTGACAGTAGGGGAGTGTGTTCCCATGCAGTCAGGTCATGCCTTTCAATGGCTCTGAACAGAGTATCGTGTAGTTTATCTATTATCTTTTTTATAATCATCTGTTATAAGTTTCTTCTGTAAACATCTTCGTAGCATTCCTGCATGCGCCTTATTCCAAAGTTTTTTAATGCAAACTCTTTGGCTTCCTTGCCTAATTCCGTTCTGGAAGACGAAGGAATGGTATTATTGAATATATTCATGTATGCATTTATGTCATTGTCTTTTACTGCCAAAGCCCATCCGTCAGGCAAAGTGTCAATAAGTCCAGGACAACTGTTGGCTATTACTGGCAGGCCTTCAAGACTTGCTTCTATAGACATTATGCTTAATCCCTCAAACATAGACGGCATGAGAAGATAGTCGAAAGACGACAGATATGCGGAAAGACCATAGACAGGAGGATAGAGTGATACGTTTTTACACCCTTGCAGCCCTTGCTCAATATCTGCTTTCATGCTGCCGTCTCCTATAACATGAAAATGATAGCGAGTGTCTTCTTCCATTCTTCGGATGATTTCTATAAGGGTATTTATTCCTTTCTGTGGCTCAAAACGACCTGCGAAAAGAATGTTTGTCTTGCCTTTCACAATGCCTTCAAAGGGTTTCTGTTGCACTTCTTCCACGCCATTGTGTATTATAGGTGGTTTTTCTCCATATACTTTTATATAGCGTTCTTGTACCGACGTTGATATTGCGATGTTTGATTTGTGCTTTATATAGAAACGTTCCACCATAGATCCTGTCTTTCTCAGTCCAGTCCAAAGCTGTGTGTTATGTATGGTTCTTATTACCTTGCACCGTTTCAGCAGGAAAGGAAATAATCTAAAGAAGCTGAAAACAGCAATATCAGGCACTTCTGTATGGGCATGGATTACCGTTGGGCGATATTTTAGATGTAGGAAAATAAACCATAACGGGAACGTTACAGCTGCAAACCGTTCAAATAGATAGTGGAAACTTATAGGAGGAACAAATCCTCTGTGATATTTGATGCCCGATGTATGCAGTTCCTCAATGAACACACGTGTAAATTCCGAGTGTGCCCGGACAAGTTCTACAATGTGGTATTCGATGTCTTCGGTCTTCGATTTGGCAATGTTTACCGCCACTCGTTCAGCGCCTCCGACATCGAAATGAGTAACGATGTGGAACACCTTTATCATTTACAATCATTATTAGTGGTATGCAAAAATACTAATAAACGGTCTTTATTCCAAAATAAAAACGTTATTTCTGCATAGCGACTTGATTATAAGGATAACCTTTTGCTTTATTAGAGATATAAGAACACAAGTTTTTTCAATGTGTTCATATAAAGTTTTGGTTAAATAAACGAGTAAAGGGGACGCCGTTATGACATCCCCTTTGTTGTATAAATCCTGAAAAATTTAATTACCTTCCCAGCTAATACTTATTGGAAGAATCGATATGTGTTTACTCAACTGTGCTATTCTTCCGCTGGTTCACCTGCTGATGTAGGCCAGTAAGGATTCTGATATAGAGGACTCTGGTCAACAGATGCATAGTCAGTAGCTGTAAGCAGGAACTGACGGATAGGCAATGGTTGCAGATAGTGAGCCATGTGCCATGTCAGACCGTTTACATAATTATTGTTTGTCATATTGATTTCATGAGGACGTATGTATTCGCCAAGGTCTGGAGAAGATACGTTTGCACTTGAACTTCCGTCAGTAATGAGGTCTGTGTACCATGATGTCATTGCTGTATTGTAAAGGTGCATACCCTCAACGTGTACAGGAGTGCTTATCAACTGGTCGAATGAGCGCCAACGTTTCAAGTCCATTTCACGAAGTCCTTCAGCTAACAGTTCGCATCTACGCTCACGACGGATGTTGTAAAGAACCTTGTCTGTAAGTACAGTTCCTGCAGTATATGCGCCCCAGTCTTGCGTTTCCTTGCTCATGTCTGTAGCATTGATTGTAACGTTAGGGTCAACTGCTGTACCTGTAAATCCTGCTTTCTCGCGAACAATCTGCCAGTATTCGAGAATCTTGCCGCTGTTTATGTTCTTTGTCAACATATATTCAGCTTCGATGTAGTTCAGCAATGCTTCTGTTGCACGGAATATTGCTGCTGCATTATAGCAAGAACCATTGTTTGCTACAGCTTTATCAAACATTCCGCCCTTTCTTATTGCATAACCAGTACTATAACCGCCTTCTACATCGTGGTTAGTAATTTCTGGATAAGGCTCTGTTTCTATAGCGTGATCGCCTTCAGAAGATTCAACGTTCTTATAGTAGTTCTTCTGTCCTGGCAGTTTCAGGAATACTGTAAGACGTGGGTCACGGTTTGTTGCAACGTCAGCAAGAGTGTTGTCGCTATAGGTATAGTCTGATGCGTAGATAGGTTTACCGTCTTTCATCAGATAGCCTTCAACCATGCTCTTTGTGAGTCCGATAGAATAGTTGCCGTGATGAACAGCTACTTCTATATTGTTAGTAATACTGAGAGATCTGCTGTATTCACGCCAGAGAAGTATTTCAGGTGTGCCAGACATATCGTCTGTTCCCCAAAGGCTGAGATAAGGATTCTCTGCGTCTGTTTCGCTTTGTGGCACAACGCCAGTATTCGTTACAAGGTTTCCTTTGTATTTCTCAGCAACTTTTTCTGCTGCGTCAGCTGCCTGCTCGAAGAAATAAGTAGCTTCGCTGTCTATAGAACCTGTAGGATACTGATAGTCCTTGTTGTAGTCCTTTGCTGCTCCTGGCCAGCCTGTGCCCTGAGGAACAAAGGCTGTGCCCTTGAAGTTTGTAAGCCATGATCCTTCAAACAGTGCAACGCGTGATTTAAGCAGCAAGGCTACATCGTATGAAACACGTGTATGACGGCTTTCAAAGTCTTCTTTGAGATATGTAGTTGCCGTATCAAGAGTGTTGATGATGAATCGTGCAACTTCGTTTCTTGGCTGGCGCTTGTTGGCAGCCACAAGTACTGACTCTTCATCAGGCAGAGCCTCTGTTATGATAGGAAGGTCTCCCCATTTCTGAAGCATGTCAAAGTAGCAGTAAGCACGGAAGAAATAAATCTCACCAATGTATTGACGTATGTTGGTATCACTACCGCTTACACTTCCTGCATTATACATTTCAAGAATAGCGTTAAGCTGGTAGTTTATGTTACGGATATTTTCCCATGCCCAGTTGCTGTTTGTACTTCCTGTTAGCCATAGGCCTGTTCCGTATTTGCTGTCAGGATACCAGTCTACCTGGTTATCTGTTTCGTCATCGTTTCCATAGATGCCATAACTCCAACTGCCATGTGAAGGCAACACATCTGTATAAAACTGGTTAGCGGCAGCCTGTACTTTGGTTTCGCTATCCATGAATCCGTCTGGAGTAAGCTGTGATGGAGGATCTTGCTCCAACCAGTCACTACAAGAAGTCAAGCCTGCGGCAAAAGCCAATGCTATGATTGATATTTTATTTAGTTTCATGATTTTATGCTATTAAAGTGTTATGTTTATACCAAATGAGAATGTCTTTGATAGAGGATAACCGTTGTTTGCTGATGCGTCAGTACCTATCAACTCTGGGTCAAACTGGTCTGGCATTTCGGTTATTGTGAAAAGATTCTCTGCAGAGAAGAACACACGTAGATTGCTGATTCCCCATTTTGATACGAGTTCATTAGGAATTGTATAGCCAATCTGGAAGTTCTTCAAGCGCATGTATGCCGCATTGAGCAGATAACGGCTCTGTGTCTGCACGTTCTTGCTGCTTTCCTGTGGACGTGGGAGCCATGCGTCAAGGTTCTCGCTTCTGTATCCGTTAGCTACAGACCATGAGTCTTCGTTGCGGAAGTAATCCTGTACGTCAGTGATACCTGCACACCACCAGCGTCCAGAGTTTGTAACACCGAACAGATATTCAAGGCCGCCCCAGCTGCTTCCTGCCCAGTAGTCGCGTTTCATTACGCCCTGGAAGAATGCGCGTACATCAAAGCCTTTATAGCTTGCGTTAAGATCAAGACCGAAAAGATAGCGAGGAGTAGAGTTACCGATAACCTTCAAGTCGCCATGATCAGCCAATGTGCGTGAGCCTTCTGAGATTTTTCCGTCACCGTCGAGGTCTTTATACATGATATCACCTGCTGCCCAGTTGCTTCCGAGTGAGCTTTGGTCTGTTGTAGAGATATGTGCATCCATTTCTTCATCGGTCTTTGCGATGCCGATAGTTTCATAACCCCATATTTCATTGATATATCTGCCTGCGATATATGTATCGATGCTGTTTGTAGGGTTGTTAGGATAGCGTGTAATTTTTGTACGTGCATCAGAGATATTGAATGTAACGCCGTATGCGAAACCGCTCTTCAATACATCACGCCATGAAACCTGGAATTCCCAACCTGTTGTGCGAAGGTCAGTGTTGTTGGTTACAGGAACGTCTGTACCAAGAACTGCCGGTAGTTCAGGAGCGTTACCAACCATGTCTTTTGTATTGCGGATATACCAGTCGAAAGAACCTGTAAGACGGTTGTTGAATGCACCGAAGTCGAAACCGATGTCGTAGCTTTCAATCTTTTCCCATGTAAGCGATGTAGAAACAAGGCTTGGAGCTGAAGTTACGTTAGGTTTTGCACCGTTCTGAAGCCAAGAACCAGAGAATGGGCTATAGCTTACAGTCTGATATGTACGATACCAGTCGTCTGTATTCTGGTTTCCGAGTGAACCGTAAGAAGCACGTATCTTAAGGAGGTTTACAGTCTTCTGCAGTGGTTCAAAGAACTTTTCGTTTGCAATGTTCCAACCTATAGAAACAGATGGGAATGTCTTCCACATGTTGTCACGGCGGAAACGTGAAGAACCGTCACGACGAATGTTGAATTCGAAGAGGTAGCGCTCTGCGAAGTTATAGTTGAAACGTCCGAAGAAACCTGCTGTCTGCCACTGGTTACGGGCACCGTTGGTATCAGGAACGATAGAAGAACCGTCGTAACCGAGACCTGTTGTGATGTCTACTTCTGGTTTGCTTGGGTCAAGAATACCGTTGCGCTGCAAGCCGAACTCAAGCTGCTTTAGCTGCTCTGCCTGGAAACCAGCCATTACATGGAAGTTGTGCTTGTCGGCAAGAGAGAAACTATATTCGGTATATGCCTGGAAGTTAAGATAGTTTTCTTTAGCTTCTTCTTCATGAACGTTAGAGTTTCCTGAACCATATACATAAGGGTTGCCGTTTACGTCATGGTTGTAGACCGTCTGGCTATCCCAATGTCTTGTAGTGTTGTCTATCTGATAGTTGAAGTCAACGTGAGTAACCCAGTTCTTTATAGGCTCTATTACAAGACCGATCTTGTGGTTCATAATGTCGCGCTGTGTAGTGTCCTTACCTCCTGTAGCAAGTCCAAGAGCAGGTGATGGAGAACTGTAATAGTAGCCGTTGCGGTCGTAAAGCGGCAATATAGGCCATCCCTGACGTGTCATGTCGCTATAAAGCGATGATGTCATGTTTGCAGGACGCTTATAGTCTGTGCGTGTATAGCGCATGTTATAGTTAAGTTTCATCCACTTTGTAACCTGAATGCCAAGTTTTGCCGTACCGTTATAGCGGCTGTACTTGTCTTCGTTGAGTTTCATGAAACCCTGATTGTCAAGGAAGTTGAATGAAACGTAATAGTTTACAACATCGCTTGCACCGCTTACGCTTGCATTGTGTTCCTGCGAGAATGTAGAACCTCTATATACTACATCGTACCAGTCAACATCGTCGATACCTGCTGCATAGCCGTCATCCCATGTACTTCCGTTAGAAGAACTGATGCCGTAGAGTAGGGTACCGTCTTTAGTAATACGTGTTCCAGGTCCGTAAGGAGTGGCTTCGTGATAAGCCTTGATTTGTGCCATGCGGTCATCAGAGAAGAACGCAGAGCCTCCGTTAGTAGCCGTGAAGTCGTTCATCCAGCTTGCGAAGTCAACAGAATTCATCATGTGCTTTCCGCGAATAAGGCTGCTGAAACGGAAACTGTTGTTGTAGTTAACGGTTACTTTGCCTTTCTTTCCGCTCTTGGTAGTGATAAGGATAACACCGAACGGAGCGCGTGAACCGTAGATAGAAGATGCTGCAGCGTCCTTCAATACAGAGATTGATTCAATGTCCTGAGGGTTGATAGTGTTAATGTCGCCTTCAGAGCCGTCAATCAATATAAGAGGGTCACCGCTTGTTCCCTCGCCGATAGTCGCTGTACCGCGGACATTGATGCTCGGAGATGATTCAAGAGAACCGCTCGAAGAAGATATGCGCAAGCCAGGAACTGCACCTTGAAGGGCCTGGGCTGCACTTTGAACAGGGCGTTGCTCGAACTGCTCACTGGTAACAACAGACACAGAACCGGTGAGGTTTACCTTCTTCTGTGTACCGAAACCTACCACTACTACGTCGTCAAGTAGCTTAGAGTCTTCAACAAGACGGATTCTGATAGGAGTTCCCGCCTTGAAAGAAACCTTCTGAGTCTTGTAGCCTACGTAAGTAACTGTGATAGTACCTTCTGTAACATTGTTTAGAGTGAAGTTTCCGTCTAAATCGGAAAGAGCACCTACGTTCGTTCCGTCAACTTTAATGGTTGCGCCTATTACAGGTTCGCCATTATTGTCAACAACATTACCTTTAACGCCTCCAGCCTGGTTAATGCCAAGAGTGCCGTTTACGCCTGCGTATGACGTCTGCGGGCAACCTGCTATTAATGCAGAAGCGATAATCGATGAAAACAAAATGTGTTTTGACGATAGTTGAAATACACTGTTTTTCATGAATGAATAATTTTAATTTGTTGTTTTGTTTTGTTTCATAAAAGCTAAGACATTCAGTCTTTTTATTGTTATGGTTAGTTTATCACAAGCATTATGATTGGATTGATGTTGCAAATTTATTTAAAATTAAGCGAAAATCAGGGCTATTTTTATCAAAAAACAGGGTGAATTCCGTAAAATACCACTATTTGCGGGTTATTTTTATAATTTCCATGCATCTTTCCACTCTATAACGGGCTTGCCGTCATTAAACTCTATGGGTAGCCATATATATCTTGCATCGCTTGGATGCTCTGGTCGCCAGATGTCTGCCATGAAGATAAAGAAGTCTTTCTTGCCTTCTACCTTTAATATATATGTGCTCTGTCCTCCGAAAGTGAGGTCTTCGTTAGGACCTTTGCAAGGGTTCGGAAGCTGAGTCCACGGTCCCCAGATGCTTTTAGAGGTGAACATGCGTGCCTTGTTAGGAGCCCATCCTGTGCATCCGCTTGTAATCATCCAGTAGGTTCCGTCTTTCTTGAATATGGCAGGAGCCTCGTTCTGACCGCCTGCTGCCACTCTTACGAAGCGCCCGGTATGCGCAGTATAGTCATCTGTGAGTTCCGCTATCTGCAATGTCAGATTCTCTTCCGATGAATATATGTGGTAAGCCTTGCCGTCATCGTCAATGTAGACCGTCTGGTCGCGTGCCATCTGCCCTTCTTCCATGTCGCGTTTGAAGAACAGTCCTTGCTCAACGGCTTTGCGCCATGTAGGTGTCCACCATTCTTTATAGTTGTCTTCTTTCAGAGTGTCCATTACTGCAATGGTTGCAGGTGTAAGGTCTTCTGATGTCTTGCCTGGGTTTACTCTGCCAGAGCGAAGAAACTTGTATGGGCCAGTTGCCTTGTCGCTGATTGCCACTCCATAGCGTGCCGCTTTGTAACCCTGTCCTTTCAGTTCAAGGTGAAACCACATTACAAACTTCTTTGTCTTTGCGTTGTAAATCACCTTTGGGCGTTCAAGAATGCAACCGCGTTCTATATCGTGGCCTTTTTCGTCGGTTACCTTCAGCGCTACACCTTCGTTTTTCCAGTTTGTGAGGTCTTTTGAAGAATAGCAAGTAACGCCTACCATTGCCGAACTTGTAGTGTCAGACTTATGCTCACCGAACCAATAGTACGTGCCATTATGGTATATGACACCTCCTCCGTGAGCATTTATATGCGTTCCCTTGTTGTCAAGCCATAATTCTCCTGGCTTGATTTCCTTGTTGTCCTTGCCAACGACAAGCGTCGGCAAGGCAACAATACAAATGAATAGTGATAATAGTTTTCTTTTTGTCATTAGGTTATATTTGATTAGGTACGAATTTCGGTTGCAAATATATCTCAAAAACAGTTAAATGTAGGGTGCTTTTTTCGTATCATTAGGGTATATTTTCGTAAAAATTAATATAAATGGCGATTTTACGAATTATCCCCGAATTGTAATTACATATCACGTGCATGACGGAAAACTATGTTCTAAATAGAGGAAAACTATGCTTTAGTAAGCGAAAAACTATGTTTTATCAA
>JAUNIZ010000045.1 GCA_030523165.1 Prevotellaceae bacterium | reverse complement strand
TAAAATAAAAGTTAAGAAAAGTTATCGGGGGGGGTAATTTTTGGTGTGTGTAATAATTTTATATATCTTTGCACCCACAATGTTTAATTTATGACATAATTGACGCATGAAATATATAATATCAGCGTTGTTGATGTTTTTTATAAATCTTCTAACAGCGCAAGCTCAAAACATAGCAATTAAAACCAATGCTCTCTATTGGGCAACCTCGACGATTAATGCGGCAGCCGAATTCCGTCTCTCTGACAAGTGGACAATGGATGTTTCGGCTGGGTGGAATCCTTTTACCTATTCCGACAACAAGAAGCTCAAGCATGTAGCTATCCAGCCTGAGGCTCGCTACTGGTTGTGTTCCACGTTTGCCGGCCATTTCGTGGGTGCCAATCTGCTATACTCACACTATAATGCTGGAGGTGTAAAGTTTCCTTTCGGCATTTTCCCTGAACTTGAGAACTCTCGCTTTCAGGGAGACCTGGGTGCTATAGGTATTGTCTACGGCTACAGCTGGATGCTTCCCAACAAGCGGTGGAGCATTGAAGGCGTGATAGGACTCGGCTACGGCATTACCCATTATTCCAAGTATGCCTGCTCCATCTGTGGTAGCAAGCTGGGCGAAGAAACCAAGAGTCTGTTCATGCCCACCAAGCTGGCACTCTCTGTTGTGTATTATCTCAAATGATTGTTGTCGTCGACTGCGGTGCATCATGCGAACGAAGATTTAAAGATAGATTATACAAAGATATAAAAGACATATAATATATAGATATATAAGATATATAATAAGGTATATATAATAATGTGTTGTGAAGCTTTGACGCTCATATAAATAGACTATAACTAAGAATTAATAATGAAACGGAAAGATATAATGATACTTCTGGCGACGGTGTTCATGCTTACAGCAATGAACGCTTCGGCGCAGAGCGACCTTAAGAGCCGTTGGAGCGACACGTCGCTTAGCCTATCGTTCAGTCTTACTGAAGACCAGGCTAACGGCAGCGACTACTCCGTTTATGATACGCCGATACTTACGTCTGCCAATGGCGACACCCTGCAGCTCCGTCCTACCGTGTTCCGTGGCAAGCGCAACAAGCGCTACACAGAGCGTGCGCGTTTCTATAACAACGCGCTGCCTGCCACTACCGACGAGGTACTTACGGGCGACACCGTTAGCTACGATGTCGTTATCAACAGGTCTGAAGCGCCGTGGATGTGGATGCTTGCCGTTAATGTTGACGTGATGCGTGAGAAGGAAGGATGCTGCAATGTGGAAGACCTTCCCGACACTACGCTTGCACGACTGGTCTACATTCCGCCGTTTGTGCCTATGGTTGCTGACGTTGAAGACAATACAGGAAAGGCAGGCGAACTGCAGAAGAACAATCCTGTGCTTCAGCATATCTCCGCTTATCGCCCTTACGACACAAGCCGTATTCTCCGCAAGGAGGAGGGTGCGCTCTATGTGCACTATCAGCTCGACAAGTATGTCCTGCTTCATGACTTCCGTGACAATGCCTCTACGCTCGACCGCATCGTAGATATCACACGCCAGATAATGGCTGACTCTACATCCAGCGTTAAGCGCATACAGATTATAGGTCTTGCCTCTGTAGAAGGACCGGTGAAGCGTAACCGTCTGCTCGGTGCCGAGCGTGCCGCAGCCCTTAAGAAATACATTCAGGACCGTGTGCCTTCCGACGATTCCCTTTATGAGTGTGTAAACGGTGGCGAGGCATGGACAGAGCTGCGCTCACAGATCGAAGACGGCGACTTCCCTGGTCGTGATGCCTTGCTCGAAATCATTGATACAGAGCCTAATGCCGACCGTAGAGAGGCACGTATCAAGAAGCTCGACGGTGGTAAGCCGTATGCTTATCTTAAGGACAACGTGCTTCGCGACCAGCGTAACTCAGGTTACCTGCGTATCTATTACGACTATGTGCCTGACACCGCTGCCCGCACAATCAACGAAGCCTCAGAGCTTATCCGTCAGGGTCGCTATCAGGAAGCCCTCGACAAGCTGCTTACTGTCAAGGGCGACAAGCGTGCGCAGAACGCACTCGGCGTAGCCTACTGCATGACGGGCAACGAGAGCGAAGGCATAGCCTGCATACGTCGTGCCGCTGCCGACGGCAACAAGCAGGCACAGGACAACCTCCGCCAGTATGAGGAAATCGTGAAGAAGCGTAATATGAGCCAACAAGCACAGTAACAATAACTATATAATATAAGAGTAATTTAATTTTTAATCAATAAAATAAAAGTAAGTATGAAACATTTTAACTATTATGCCTTGATGAGCGCCATGTTGCTCACAGGCGCATTCGGTTTTACGTCTTGCTCTTCAGATGATGAAATAGCAGACGGTAGCACAACGACAGGAGAAGCTGTGAAGACAGAGTTTGCGATATCTATTCCTTATGGAAGTAGTGAAAGCACACGTATGACAGCTACTACTGTTCAGAACAATAGTAACTTTAGAGGAATGTATGATATTTCTTTGATACCTTTTACATTATCTTCAGCTGATCTTTCTAATGGTGTTGCAAGTGATATGGCTTACTCTGGTATAACAAGATTGTCTGCCCTTACAAATGGTGAACTTAGTGCAACTAAAAGCAACAAGGTATATAGTGATGTAGAAGTACCGACAGGTACAAATTATTTCCTTTTCTATGGAACTGGTGGAATTTCAACTAATACAGACCAAACTGTGTATGGTAAACTTAACTCTACAGTAACTAGCTCTGGTAATACTAGTGATATTAATTTCACTTTGGAGCCGATTACTTCAACGAATATCTACACAGGAACAGTTCCAACTGCAATTGTTAATCTGTTGAATAGCCTTGCAACGGTTAGCGCAACGTATGAAACTATTTCTAGCTCATGGAGTGTATATACTTCTACTACTGAATTAGGAAAACTGTATGCAAGTTTTATAACATTGCAGTCTGGTTCAAGTAATGGTATCGCAAATACTTTGACTAATCTTTATAATGAGGTTGCTAAATTGTGTCCTTCTACAGACCCTACTGGAACTACTGCGGCTACAGATATAGATGAAGCAGTGGCTTTAGCAATCTGTAATTTGATAAATAATGCTGATATTGTTTCTGTTGAAGGTAATTCTACAGATGGTTGGACCGTTACAATGTCAGATAATTATGCCTCATTCCCAACGTCATATAATTTGCCGGAAGGTTCTGCACAGCTTCAGTTTACATCTTCTAGTACTACTACTCCGTTCTCTTACGTAGTGTCACCTACCATTAATGCACAGACAAGTACTGGAACTACATCAACAACTGTTGTCAATACATACAGTCTGACATATCCTGCATCGTTGAATTACTTTGTAAGCACACCACTCAAGGCAACAAATACAGAACTTGAAAGTTGGCCAACAAATACAACAGATTGGGATGCTGCAAATGTAACAGGAGGAACATGGGCAGATTGGGCAGAAGCTGTTTCTGCCACAACACGCACTATCGCTTTGGTAAAGAACATTCAGTATGGTGTGGCAAATCTTGCTGTTACAGTTAAATGTGCAAATAGTGCCACATTGGAAGATTACGAAGGAAACTATGTAACCATTCCAACAACATCTCCGTCTACCACTACATCAGGTTTCAAGGTAACTGGTGTTCTTGTTGGGGGTCAGCCTAAAGCTTGCGGTTGGGACTTTAATCCAACAAGCGCAGATGCAAATGATTTTGCCTATACTGTTTATGACAATATAGAAAAAAGTCAGGCTACAATAGATGGTACTGACTATGGATATATCTGTGCAAAGCAAAACGCATCGTTGGGTACTAACTATACATTGGTTCTTGACAACCTTGTTTCAGGTTCAAGTGCAACACAAAATAAAGTGAATATAGCCATTGAACTTGAGAATAACTCAGGTGCAGCTTTCTATGGATATAATGGTGGGCTTATTGCAGATGGTGCAAAGTTCTATTTGGTAGGACAGTTAGATCCTGAAAAAGGTACTATATCTGAAGACGACAAACCTAATCACGTATTTGTTCAGGACTATACAACAACAGCCAATCTGACAATATCTTCATTGAAGAATGCATATCTGACAATTCCTGACCTCCGTGCTACAAATATGGCACTCGGTCTTTCTGTAGACTTGAACTGGCAAGAGGGTCTTACGTTTGATATAACACTTGAATAATCATTTATTAATAATGATTAGCTATAAGTGATAAGACAACAACTATTCACTATTAGTTATTCACTATTAACTAAGAAAAAATAGGGCGGCAGCGCTTGGTTGGGCTGCCGTTCACAAAAAGCGGAAGGCGGGTGTCGGCTGGAGATTCTCCGCAAGCCACGCTCCGCTCGCATAGCGGTTACAGAGCAATAATGCTCGTTCGCCCCCTTTGGGGACGGAAGTGAATATAAGAATTGGATATAAACCGCAGGTCTATGACCAGTCGGTTATATATCGTAAACGATAAGTTGACTTACCCTGCGGCCGTCGATCATCGACTATTAAGAGGTTAGAACCTTATCTGTTGATAATTCGCCCCCCTCTGGGGACGAGAAGATGTTAAAAGCAGAATACACTGAGTAATGTCCCCGAAGGGGGCAAACCTCTATAACTGAGGGTGAGTGTAGCGTAACCCTCAGATGATGAAAAGATATAGGGCACCGTCCCTGAAAGGGGCGAATCTCTATAACCGTCTGGTCGTAGACCTGCGGATAACACAAATAGTAAAATGAAAATGTCAGACAAGATAAAACGGAGAATCAGCTGTTCGGCAGGCATACTGATGGCGATGGCGGCAATGACGGTTACGTCGTGTATCGACGAAGACCTGTCACGTTGCGGTCAGAACTATCGTATAGACTATACCGTAAGGTTGCGCACGAACATAGACACTGAGATATCCGACGAGTTGACAACTGCCAACGAGCAGGCTTTCGGTGTTGTTCTGAGGTCGGCTTTGAGCAATGTCTTTACTGATGTGGCTCAGAACATAGACCTCTCGTTCTACTCTGATAACAGCCTCGCTCACCATGAGACACAGCAGATGGACGCCAGCACGTCGTCGTTCACCATCTACCTGCCCGTTCAGGAATACCAGCACTTGGCATTAGCCAACACCGCAGTAGAACCGTTGGTAGATATCAGCGGTGCAGACTCCGACCTTACGCTGGCTATGGTGCAGCAGTCAGGCGATACTATCAGCAGCCAGAGCGTAGGACTCTTCTCGGCACGTCTGCCGATGGCGGTAGAAGACCGCGACCAGGTGTTCAACGTAGACCTGTATATGCAGAACTGTGCCGTAGCCCTTGTGATAGACCGCGACGGACAGTCGCCTACCGCAGTGTGGGGATATGTGAGAGACCTCGCCACGAGCTTCAGCGTGAACGATAGCATTTACAGCTACGAAAACATGCCTTTCGTGCGTGCAAACCTTATCTCTGACAGCAACTACTACGGCCTTTATGCCGCCAGCTTCCCGTCGCAAGACGAGACCCGCGCATCCGACGATGCCGCGATATGGCGCTTCGAGGTATATATAACTCTCAACGGCTCCACCACAAAGAGCACTCTCAGCGTGAGTGAACCGCTGCAGGCAGGCGACCTGAAAATAATCAAGGCACGCATAGCCGACGATGGTCGAATAGTCACCACCGCCTCCGACGTAGGCGTCAGCGTAACGCTCGACTGGAAAGAAGGTGGCAGTCATGATATTGAAGTATAAACTATAGTGAATAACTAATAGTGAACTTTTTCGTTAAGCCAAATGAACAATGCAAGCTTGCTTGTACATTGTCATGGCGAGAAAAAGTGCGCGAAGCGAATAGTGAATAGTACATGTCCCCGAAGGGGGCAAACTTCTATAACCGCTGGTCGAAGACCTGCGGAAATTACGGCAAAACATCCGTCTCTGCGGATTTGCAATCCGCAGATGTAGAGTATCAGGAATTATCGGCAGACAAGGTTCAAACCTATTAATAGCCGATGATCGGCGACCGAAGGGTAAGCCAATTGTAATCCGAAATAATGATACCTATTAGGACGAGAAATAAAGCGGTAAAAGAGTTGACGGATTTTAAAATCCTAATACTCAGGTGCGGCGGATTACAAATCCACCGGAACATTAGACAAAATATATAGTGATATGGTGGGTGATATAGTGATAATGCAAAAACTATTCACTATTCACTATTAACTATTAACTAAAAAGATGGTTATGAAGGAAAAGTCAAACAAAATATTACCTATGAATGGATTGACAGGGGCGATGCTCTCGTTAGTACGCTCATTTGCTTGTTTGTCAGCCCTTACATTTTTCGGTCTGTTTGCTATTGCCCTTATGCTTGTTTCCTGTTCAGGAAGCGACGGCGATGTAGATAGTGAAGAGTCCGACTTGAAGACATTCAGACTTATTGTTGAAGTGCCGGCAGTAAGCGACTCTACAGAGACTACACGTATAGGCGATCCGGGAACCGACACAGGCGTAAGCGAAGACTGGGATTGCCTTACTATTATCTTTGCTTATACAGAGAAAACTTCTGGTAGTACTGATAAGATGGTTTATACAAAGACCATAAGTAAAGACGATTTTTATTCACTTAGCATATATAGCGGAGACAATAGTACAAGTCTTCCCACACTCCGTATTCTGCCTATAAGCGTTCCTACAGGTACAGCATACGTCTATGGCGTAACTTATAGTTCGGCGTATACAAATAACGGTCAAACTATACAGCAAGCAATAGAAGCCCTTGAGACATCTACTGAAACATTAGGAAATACAGATGCCTATACGGAAGTTGAAGATCTTACTATCTCTAATGACTATGCTTCAGGATTAGATAATTCAACGGCTAAGTTCCTTAGTGTTGCAACAGGTTATTTCAAAGATTATTGGACAAATAAAACAACTACATCAACAACGAAAGCGTTATTGACTATTTCCGATACAGATTCTTCTGATGACACAGAATCAACAAATGGTTTCCCATATATGGTATTGACCCGTCTTGCCTCAATGATTGATATCCAGTGGGATGCTGCTGACTCATATACACGGGGATATACCAATGTTAAGGTTCAAAGCTTTCAGTATGATGGTGGAGGAACAAGTAATCTATCAGACTCAGACCCGACTTCTGGTTATGGCAGACTATTCCCTGACCTTGTTGCTACTGGTAGTAAAGACCTTGGCGGTAGCGCGACATTCTATAATACTACAGAGATAAGCCAGCGCAACGGCAGGGTTTACCACTATGTCTATCCTGATGGAGTAGGGAAACCGTCAATCACGTTTAATATAACAGCTAAATATGCATCTACATCTGATGATGGTACAACGAATGAAACAACATATAATAAAGACTATACCTTTAACTTTGCTTCTGCCTTGCAGCAGGCGACATGGTATAAGATAAACACGACGATAGTAGGAAACACAAGTTCATCGACATCGCAAACAATTGATTTCAGTACATCCACTACGACAACAGAATAGTAGTAAAAAGGCATAATGATTATGAATAGAGCATTACATAGATTGTTTAGTTTTGTAGTCTTGGCATTATTGGCAATGTCAGGACATGCTACTATTTATTATGTTACAACTGGAGGCTCAGCGGATAACACAGGAACTTCATGGAGTGCTCCAAAGACTCTTGAAAATGCTCTATCAACGGCAACGGCTGGCGATACAATATTTGTAGCGCAAGGAACATATAAAGCACCAGATCCTACATATGACGAAAGTACAGAAGATTATATTCACGGCTTTATTCTTAAACCAGGCGTAAGGCTTTATGGTGGCTTTATGGGAACAGAAACCTCTATTTCAGAGCGTGAGTATTCAAGCACTTCATCACAGATGATGAAGAACCAGACTATTCTTTCAGGAGATAAAAATGGTGATGATAAAATAGACGATACATATCTCATATACTATGGTAATGAAACAAGGGATAACGACAATTCCAAGTGTGTATTGTCAATAGATATGGCTGGTGATGGCGGTCTTACCGTAGTAAACGGCTTTACCATTACTGGTGGACATGCGTTTATCACTAATGGTGGTGGTATATATATAGGATGTAGTAGCGGTTCTTCGAGCAGCTATTACCGTATAGAGAACTGCTTCTTTGTAAACAACGATGCGCCTCTGGGCGGTGCTATATATGTCGATGAGAGTTTTACAAACATTTCTACCCCGTCTGTAATAAACAAATGTATCGTATATAACAACGCCGCCGGTACCCGTGGAACCGACGAGAATGCAGGAGGCGGTATCTATCTTGCAGGAGCAGGAACGGTGGTTAATACTGCTGTGTTCAACAATGTCAACGGCGGTATATGTCTGTCCGACAAAGCAGAGGTGATAAACTCCACCGTTGCCCGTAACACTTCTTCGGGTATCGACATTGTAGATGGAAGCACACAAGAGGATGTAGAAGTATGGAACACCGTAGTATGGGGAAATTCCAATCCTTATCTGTCTACTTCCACAATGCCCGACTTCCATTATTCGGCACATTCAAATGTAACGAGCAGCGATGGAAACGGTAACATCTATGTAGACCCTACAAACCGTGCAAGCGACGGTCCTCAATTCGCTTATCCTACAAACACGGCAGCTTTCGACCGTACTTTCAGTTTAGCTACCGACAAGTATCCTACCTATTCATGGGAATTGGAGGAAGTGTCTGTATTGCGATTGAAGGGAGACAATACTGCATATAATACATATAGTTCCCTTTACGGCGATGTAGACCTTTACGGCAACAGCCGTATTGCCGTTACTATTGATATTGGTGCAGCAGAATATCCAACGGTAAGCAGCGACCGCATACTTTATGTAACGGAATCTGGTGCTGGAAACCGTGACGGTTCAAGCTGGGATAACGCCATGAGCAACCCACAGACCGCTATCAACCGTCTTGCCGAGACATCGGGCAGGGGTGAAGTATGGATAGCCGGCGGTACGTATATGGTGTCAAACCGTCTCGATGAGAACCAGACGCGTATATTCTTCTATATGCGCGACGGTATCAGCGTATATGGCGGCTTTAGCGGTACTGACGATAACGAGACAAAGGAAACCCGTGCGATAAAGACAGGCGGTATGCCTTGGGACTTTGTGAACGAGACAATATTTCAAGGCTCCAGCTACACAAGCGGTTCAAACGCATGGAGCAGTGTAGACCGCAAGTGGAACGTAAGCAGCCAGTCGCGCCATGTAGTATGGTTTGCTCCGTTGCAGGGCGAAGACGAGGAAGGCGACGGATTTACATATACCACCTATCTCAACGGCGTAACCATTGAGGGTGGCTATGCCCAGGGCGGTGAAGACGAATACTACGAACCGTCTAAGGGCGGTGGCGTGTATCTTGGTGCCAATGCCCGTTTGCAGAAATGTATCGTGCGCAACAACACAGCTACTGACGACGGTGGCGGTGTGTATGTTGACGGCGGTCGTGTAGAGTCATCGCTTATTTACAATAACAGTTCTGATGCCGACGGCGGTGGTGTATATATGGACAATACCGGAATTGTGCTGCGCTCAATGGTTACCAACAACTCTGCCAACAACGGCGGCGGTGTTTACCTGAACCACGATGACGCCACACAGCCACAATATTATCTGCTGCTCTCCACGTCTATTGTCAGCAACAACACCAACCGTGAGAACGGTGCCGTATATGCCAACAACGGCGGTGTGGTTGTACATTCCACTATCGTAAACAACAGCACTCCGCGTGCCACCGACAGTGCCGACGACAACGCTTCACGCACGGGAGGACTATACATAAACCAGTATGGCATAGTGGTCAACTCCGTATTGGCAAACAACAGCCTGTCTTCAAGTGTAAACAATGCACAGATGTATGCCAAAGACCCGTCTTCAACAAACGTGCGTTTCTATAATACCGGTCTTACTTCTTCAAACTCGTCTGTTTGGAACAATATATATCAGACAGGAACAATAGAACTGTCCTCTGATTCACCGTCTTATTATTTCTCTACGGGCGGCGTATTTGATTCATCAAACGCTTTCTCAACAACTATCGGTGTGCAGGGAGCATGGACAGAGATAGACTATTACTGGACACCCGTGAAAGGCTCGTTCCTTCGTGGTGAAGGTCTTATGTACGGCAGTTTCCCGTCGGAGGTTCTTGTAAAGCCAGAACTTGACGTTGCCGGCAATGAGTATGAACAGAAGCCAACCATAGGCGCACAGAAGGCGGAGGCAATGACAATAGTGCCAGAGCTTAGCACAGACGGCAAGACACTACGTGTATATATGGATACGGCATCAGACAATACCGAGGCTGACGGCTCGATGTGGGCAAACGGCACAGTGAACATGGCTTATGGCTCGCTGAACGAGATAGTGGAGTTCCTGTCGGAGCTTACAACAGACGTTGATGACGAAATAACGGTTTACAATAAATCGACAGGTGAGAAAGAAACGCTTGCAGGACTCAACGGAATAGAAGCCTTTGAGGTGTATGTGCGTGCAGGAGACCTTTATCCCCGTTACCAATATACGAGCAACAATGAGAAGTCAGCCACGTTCTATGTAGACAAGATGGCAAGCGGACTGCCGTTGTCAATCTATGGCGGATATCCTGAATTCTCAGTGAAAGCGTCTCCTACAGAGAGCGACCGCCTGCCTATGACATATCGTTCCGACCTGAACGGCAACTATAGCGGTACGGCATTGTCTGACGGACTTTACCATGTGGTGACGGTAGAAGCTGGTGCAAACGTAACGCTCGACGGTTTCGTTATCCGCAACGGCTATGCAGTGGCATCAGAAGACCAGTCGTATGGTGGCGGTATGCTTGTGTTCGGCTCTGGCGATACAAGCAATCCTACAACGGTAACCGTAAAGAACTCAATATTCGAAAACAATACCGCTACTAGCGGAGCTGCAATATATGCAGGCTATACAGGTGCGTCGGTGACACTGCAGAACTGTGTCGTAAACAACAATACCAATACTTCTACCGATGAGAAGATAATAGATATGGGCACGGGAACAACTACAGGAACTCTGACTCTTGACCATGTATCGGTGATAAACAATATAGGTGTGGCTCCAGATGCAGTAAAAAATACAGGTTCTACATCATACGCAGCAGGAAATGTCGCTGCGGAAAGCGATGTGCCAACAGGAACAGACGATGCCTTTAACAACACGATATTCATATCAACCCTCGGTTCTGCTGGTGCAGCGAACTTCGCCAACCCTACAAACTATGCAGGCGCAAGATTCTCCGGTAATGCATATCTTGGCGGTAACACAGAGTATAGGCCGTTGACAAGTTCAACAGATGCAGGAACAACGATAATCAATCAGGCAGGGACATCAACAGACGATCTGTCTATAGATATAACATGTTCAAGCAACCGAAGTTTGGGCGGTGCGTCAGACTTGGGCGCATACGAAGCAGACTTGCCGGAGACGGGAAGCGTTCTGTATGTAAGAACAGCTTCTGATGGCGGTGATGATGCTCATGACGGGCAATCATGGGGAACAGCATTTGCCACATTGGAGCATGCCTTGTCTGTAGCTGGCAGTTCCAGTTACGCAACTGCTGCAGATCGCCCGGATATATGGGTGGCAGCAGGAACTTATACACATTGTAGTACAGATACAAAGGTAAACCATAAATATGCCTATTACTTTGTTGAAGGTTCAGACGTGTATGGCGGTTTCCCCGCAAGCGGTTGTCCGGGTATTGACGACCAGTCACCGAAAGAGTATGAAACAATATTGCAGCTACAAGAGCCGTTAGAGAATATTGATACTGACGATACAGATGATTTGGCAAACACTTTGGAAAGCCGAACAACAGGGCGTGTGCTTGTGCAGGAAAGCGCATTCACAACAGAAACAAAATATGACGGCTTCACTTTGCAGGGCGGTTATCTCTATGCCTGCTATAGGCAGGATATAGGTGGTGTCATTAATAGCTTGTCTACTACGAATGTAGGAAGTCAAGCTGGTGCTGGAGTATATATAATTACCAACGGAACGTTGGAGAACTGTGAGATACAAAAGAACATTATTTATGTAAAACCACATAGCAGCAGCTTACAGGAATATCCTACAAGTGGAAGCGGTGGTTACCATCAGGCAGGAGCAGGTGTATATTGTAATGGAGGAACAATTAAGAACAGCGTGATAACAGACAACCGTCATTATCACTTGCTTCAATATCAGTCAGGTTACAGCGACGGTGAACATTATGAATCAGCATGGATGTATGGAACTGGTCTGTTCATGCACACAGGAACAGTCTACAATACTCTTATCAGCGACAATGTGGCAGAGGTTTTAGGTAAAGGCACGGATGGAACTTATCTTTTAGGTTGGTTTGAGGTGATAGCAGGTTCTGGAGCATTTATATATTCAGGTAATTTCTACAATAATACAATAGTCGGCAACCAGGGAATAACGAGAAGAACGTCACGCTGGAATGTCTCAATTCCAGGCGTTTATGTATTTAGCTCAGCCACTTTATATAATTGTATAGTGTCAGGAAATACATACAATACGGAAGCGACATCAGGCGGAAACGCAGTTAATGGTGTGACCACAAGAACTGTTTTGGGCTATCCTGTATGCTCTTTCAGTAATGCGCAATACAGTACAGCTCCGAGTAATGTTACTGTAAAATACAGTTGTGTAGATATGACTTATACAACGGATACAAGCCAGAACCTTTGTACAACTAATGATTCAAATCCTGCAACAAATGTTTATACAGCCCCGGTTTTTGTAGATGCAGACAATGGCGATTACCGTTTGGCTGCGACATCTACCGATTGTATCAACTCAGGAACAGAGGATGAAGATTTAATGGGTGTAACCATTCCAGACTATGACGCAGACTATACCAACCGTATAAAGGACTGTACAATAGACATGGGTGCGTATGAAAGGGATAATTCTGACAATATTGCTGCAACAAGTTCTACTTATACATCAGGAACAGCAACAAAGACTCTATACACCTATTACGTTACACAGAACGGAGCAGGAACACGAAGCGGTGAAAATCCGACAAACGCGGCATGTGCCGAAAAGCTACAGGATGTGTTGACTGTAGCAGGAGAGAATATAACTAACAATGTATGCGATTCAGCCATAGTAAAGGTAGCTGGCTATGAGGTAGGCTCAGATGGAGACCCGTCGTTCACATATCATGCCAATACATTGGCTATATCGACAGACCCGCAAAGCTATACATACGTGATACCTGACGGCGTTACGCTGATGGGCGGTTACAATGAAAACGCTACAACGGGACAAGATAACCATTGGGATAAAGACCAGCGTGACGTAACAAAGTATCGTACAGTGTTGAGTGCAAAGACCGAGGCATCGACAGGTTCTACCGTAACGGCAGACGTAAACGGATATCATGCCGTTACGTTTGGAGTACCGACAACCGTAGACGGAGTGACTACTTACAAGTCAAGCCTTGACAGAGGAATTACTATAGACGGAGTGTACCTTACAGAAGGTGCAGCAACGGAAGACAACGGAAACAGGGCTTACGGCGGCGGTGCTATAGTGCCAAGTGGCGGCAATATACGCAACTGCGTGATATACAACAATGAGGCACTGTATGGTGGAGGACTGTATCTGTGTCCAGGCGCAATAGTCAGCGGATGTCTTATAACAGACAATACGGCACGCTACGGCGGAGGTATATACGGAGACAACGGCGATATAGCAATCAGCGACACAACGACAAACAGGTCGCACGTGGTATCGTCGACCATTGTAGCCAACACAGCCACAGCGTCGGGCGGCGGTACCTATCATGAGAACGGAGCGATGTTCTTCGGTAACGCCGTAATATGGGGAAACACGGCACCGCTTGACAAGAACGTAGGAGGAACAATAAGCGGAGAGTTTACAGACCCTGTGATGAGAAAGCAGGCTGTTCTCGGTACACAGAGATTCTATCCTTACAACGAATGTTTCGTGGAAAGCTATGAGTTGCCGGCAAACACCCGTAATACGGAAATGACAAGCGAGACGACAACATACTTCAAAGGTTCTACTTCAGTTACTGCTGACGATGGCACGACGGTGCTATACACATACGTGGACTATGCTCCGCACCCGTTCTCTCCATTGGTAAACGAAGGCGTAATGCGCAAATATCATACAATATGGATGAGCGAGTGTAACGTGCTCGACTATGATATGTGCGGCAACGACTGGACACCTACGGAAAGTCAAAGCAACGGTAACGTCCGCCTTACGGCAGGAGCGTATGCCGACAATTCGGACATGCCAACTAACGTGCTTGTTACCCGTCTGTTCGTATCGAAGACAGGCGGTGTGCTTATCTCAGACACTGCGCGTGACAAATATATCGGCAGATCGTTCTATACTCCGCTGAACTCTCTCGACGATGCATTGGAGTATATCAGAACTATGCGTAGCACAAAAGATACTGATGGTAATTATTACGCAACCGATGCAACGCACTTTGAGATATTCATGGCGGAAGGAACATACAAGCCGAGTAAAAACCGCTATGCAGACTATGACACGTCAGGGCTGACGGGCGATAATCTGACATATATGACAGTGATGAAGGAAGACCCGCGCTTCTATTCATTCAACATACCGGTGAACGTAAGCATATACGGAGGATTCAGCGGATACAGCTCAAGCAAATCGACGAGTGAGATAGACAATTATTCTTTTGATATAGAGAACATATATTATAACGGAACAAGCGGTACAGCACTTGCAAGCGGTTTGACAAAGGCTGCATTAGGCACTGACGGAACGACACTGACAGAGACTGATATGTCAGCTATATTGGCGGCACGTAATGCCTACGACCACATGGACGACATGAACAACAACAGTCTGCTTGAACCGTGGGGATTCAAATACCAGACAGTGCTGTCGGGCGAGGTGAACACTAACGTCGGTACAGAGGCAACGCAGTCGTCAAGCAACAATGCCTTTCATATAGTATATACTACAAGTGCAAGTTCGACATCAGACTACAATAATGTCACCATTGACGGCGTGACCATTATGCACGGCGAGGCAACAAGCACATATTCTGATATTTCAGATGCAGGAGGAACAATTGTTGTTCATAATGATTATGAAAAGTATGGCGGAGGAATATACAGCGACGGTGTAAACGTAACTCTTGCCCATGCCCGTGTAATATATAACGTGGCGACAAACGGTGCAGGAGCGTATGTGAACAATGCAACGCTGAATGTAATAGGCAGTGTGTTCGGAGGCAATCTTGCATACAACAACGGCGGTGCAGCCTATGTGGGTTATGAGGATGCCAACGGTACGACATCAATGAATGCCATAAACTCTCTTTGGACAAACAATGAGGCTCGCAGTACAACGGAAGACAGTCCAAGTCGTGGCGGAGCGATGTATGTAAGCAACGGTACGGTAGACCTGATGAACAACATCATAGCAAGGAACAAGGCAGATGAAGACCCAGCCATTGTATGCGGTAGCAGCGGACTTATAAGGAATACCGTGATATGGGGAAATGAAGGAACGTCATCGACAACGATAGAATATTCGGCAGATGCAGACGGCAATGTTAAAAGCGGTATTGTATATTGTGCTTCTGACAAGGTTGGCAATACAATCGAAAACGCTACTGTATATCATAATGTAAAACTTGGCGATACGAATATGGCATCAGACGGTCCACGTTTTACCAATCCTTCAACGACGGCAGGTGTTGACGGAAACCAGACATCGGCAACGTGGAACCCTGCAGCTATATCGGTATTGACGGATGCAGGAACAGGACAGGAAACTGCTGACGGAACAACCAGAAGCGGAGCTTACGAACAGTGGTGGATAGATCACGGCTTGACTGCTTATTATAACTCGTATATAATAAAAGCGTCAGCGTCGAGCAACGATTATCCACGATATATGGGACCGACGGATGAAAACGGAGTACAGATGGATAAGGTTATAGACATCGGTCTGTATGAGTATCAGTATGTCAGCGATTTTGCAAGTATGACGGCTGTATATATAGCCCCTACGGGCAGTGGAGACCAAAGCGGAGACAGCTGGGTAAACGCATCGTCAGACTTGCGTGGAGCTATTATCGCCCTGGCTAATGCCACTGCCGGCAAAAGCACCGTAAGGACAATATACGTAAGAGACGGAGACTACGGTGAATATTTCTCTCCGAGCCTTGACGGCGGTACTGCTTATCCGTTGGTTGTGAAGGCTAATAATACACACCTGACTTCTTTGACAATAAAGGGATCTTGTACAGGTATAGGTTCTGAACAGGATTTCAGTAACCAGACAATACTTACTTACAATTCGTCAAAGACATCAGCAACACAACGCTTGATGAGCGTGACAACGGCAGGCATACCTGTAACAATAGAAGGCTTCACTTTCGTTAATGACACCACTGTATCAGACTATGCAGGAGACGGACTTCAGGTGCAGTCAACATCTGTTGGAGGAAAACTGACACTGAAGAATTGCGGATTCAGAGACAACGACGGCAATGGAGTTACGATAACAGAGGCTGGAAGCGGCAGTACTGGTACAGGTAACTACGGTGAGGTGCTGATATATAATACCCTGTTCGCTGATAACGACGGAACGGGACTGATAGCAAATGCGTCAGACGATGGAAAGACTACTGTTGTTAACGCTACGTTCGCACAGAACGGAACGGACGTGACGAATAGTAACAATAGTGCGCTGAATATATATAATACGGTATCGTGGGAGAATACGAAACAGAACCTTGTCAATGATACAGAAACAAATCATAATGTATCTTTTGCATCAGGAACAGCGAACGCCAGCGTTTCCGCAGGTCCTAACTTCGTTGACCCGACAAACGAGACGATATTGTCTCGTGACTACAGCATACGTCCAAGCAAGATGTTGCTGAACAAGGGAGACAGCACATTATATTATAATAATGTAGGAGTTTATGCCGGTCTGGATGTAGACCTTGCAAGCAATAGCCGACTGACGGACTCGGAGATAGAGGTAGGAGCATACGAGTATGATGCGGAGCTTATACCTATTATATATGTAAGCAATACGATAACGTCTAACGCTACAGGTGCAAGCTGGGATTCTCCTTTGACTGACTTACAGAGTGCCGTAGACCAGGCAGGTCTGTTCTATGAGAATACTGATGAGAATAACAGAATAAACGGCTATGTATTCGTGGACAAGAACTATAGTGCGTCAGACCTGAACATAACATTGGACGGTGCAAAGATATATGGAGGCATGAATGAAGAATATATTTCTCCATTGACGGAGCCATATACAAAAGCTGGCGTAGAAGCCAGTGTTGACACTTTGCTCAATGCCCGTCTGGGAATGTTGGAGTCTACAAGCTATTCAACAATCAACGGACTTACTCTTGGAGCAAACAGTGTAGTAGACGGATTCAAACTGACAGGAACAGTGGCGGTAAACAACGGTACTCTATCGACATCAGTAATAGACAATAGTGATGCTGGTGTTACCGGTACTTCTTCGGGCTTGCTGTATAACTCGCTTGTATTAGGACCTGTATCGGGAGTAAAGACTATCAATGTTACGGCAACAGAAACAATAGGGGCAGTAACAGGTAACTATAATAACCGAGAATCGGTTTCTGAAATAAATAGTTACGTAACGGATGACTATTGGAAATATCAGTTGAATGAAACATCAACGGATATAGATGTTGCGGATGATAATAGTAACCGATATACTGCAACTAATATAGGTATTACTGCAGTAGACCATGATCGTGACCTTGCAGGAAACAAGCGTATCAGAAACAATGACCTTGTAGATAACGGCTGTTTCGAGACATGGGACATTAACACTAATAGCGAAGAAGATACGATAGTAACATCTAGTGATTATCCTCATGGAAAGTCTGTGGTATATGTGCGCAATAACAAGGAGATAGTATTAAACAGCGGTGTCTATACTTCGTCGAGCAATACGTTCAGTCCGGGATTCCTGTTGCTGGAACATCATGCAGGACTGAGAGGCAACGACAACTATGTAAGTCTGAGTAACTTTGCCGTAGAAAGGAATGTTGCAGCAAATGATACTACCTTTGCCGTTATGCCGTTTGCTATTACGTCAATGTCAACAAAGGTCGGTTCAAATACAGCGACAACCGGATCTATAACAAATGCGATGAGATATGACGGCAAGACCCGTTCAGGCAGCAGCTTTAAGTATGATGCTGTAAACGGCAATGCGTGGGAGGCAGCCACAATATCATCGTCAACATCGTTGGGAACAGAAGGCTTTGCATTGTGGGGAGACGCTACAGATGCTACAGTCTACAGATTCTATGGCAATGCCTATAGTGAAGGCGGTACGGACAAGAGCATATCATTGATACAGTATAACGAGAATACTGGCTGGACCGGTTCTTCTTCAAGCTTCACCTATAAGGAAAATATGGGCTGGAACCTGTTCGGGTCTCCGTATCTCTGCTCAATGAACTACTCGGATATGGAATATGGAAGAGTGATTTATGGGTATAAGGACAACGGTTATACTACAGTGAATACCACGAATGTTACTGACGGTTATATTCCTGCCGGTGATGCAGTGTTTACCCAGACAGCTACGTTGAAGACGACAGAGACGATAAGCGTAGACAGAACAGAGGCAAAGGTCGGTGAAGAATACAATACAGGCACAGACGCACTTACTGTATCTCTTACAAGAGTGGGAGAGACACGTAGCGGTGAAGGTACAACAGGCGATGTGTTGCAGTTGACAGCAGTAGAGCCGAGCGATGCGAAGTCAGACTTTGACATATCTTCCGACGGTGTCAAGTGGATGTCGGGAAGCGACGTGCCACAGCTGTATGCATCACGCAACAGCGGAAGATACTCTCTGCTGTCGGCA
>JAUNIZ010000044.1 GCA_030523165.1 Prevotellaceae bacterium | reverse complement strand
TGCAAAGGTAATCTCATTATACTGATTCTGCAAGACGTCAAAATTGGACGCTAACGTTTGAACTGCTTCTAATATGAAGAAAGAACTATAGATATCAGTGAACTTTATTAGTGAATAACTAATAGTGAATAGTGAATAGTTGGCGCAGACGCGACTATTTTAGCGAACAACTAATAGTTACTATAAACTATTCACTAATATTCCGTTGTTTGTGAAGGAGGACGTACTGCTGAATGAGGCGACGCCACTCAAGGAGGCGGGTGCCTTGCCACATCTCGACGGCTGCAGGGGCGCAGGCGGTGATGAGGATGTCGGCTGCCGTAAGTATGGCGGTCTCGGTGCAGTCGGCTTCTGTTGCGAAGCCGCCGACGGTCATGGACTGGGTCTTCAGGGTGACGGCGGTGCTGGCGGTGCCACTAAGGAGGGCATGAAGATTGTCGTAGCCTTTAGCCTGGAGGTCGGCAAGGAACGTCTGACGCTCGTCTGTGTCCATAAAGATATAGTCGAAATAGAAGCCACCCCAGTTGACTATGGCGGTCACTTTCTCGCTGTCTGTATTGTTGTATATGCCGACATGGGCGTAATAGATGTACTCGTCGTCGGCAAGGGGTATTTCCTTGGTTACCAGCTTTTCCTTTCCCCGTTTGGTGCGCTCGGTTTTCTGGTATGTCTGGCTTAAAGGCACCGTGAAGTAGGGTCTCAGGTTTACCCGCACAATCAGTTCTATGAAGCCATCGTGTTCCAAGAAGGCATGGTTCTTGCCTTCGGGTATGTCTATGCCTGACGTTGGCGTAAGGAACGGGCGCAGATGGACATCGGGTATGAGGTCGAGGAGTCCACGGTTTATGGAACGGTCGGAGGACTGGAAGTAACGACTGAGGGATATGAGGCATCCTGCATCTGCAGGTGTCATGGTGCTGACGAAGTCATAGAGTGGACTGTCGGGCTTTAAGGAGGCGATGTACTGTTCTATGACGACATCGTGGTTGAGCGACTTCAGGATTGTGCGCAGCTGTCGGGGTGCATCGTCGGGGAAGCCTGACGCCTGAAGGCGGCCTATGAGATGGTCTACATGTCGCCAGGCATTGACGGTCTGTGCCTTCATGCCGTCTACCGCCTCACGTACTATGATATGGCGGTATTTACGCACTCCTGGAATGCAGGCGCACCAGTTGCCGATACGGAAATAGAGCACACGGTCTTTGTTGCCATTGTGTTTTACCTGCTTGATGACACCCTCAAAGCCTATGTAGGGGCCTTCGGTTATCATGACGGTATCGTTCTCGGCTTCAAGACGGTTGTAGTTGAGGTCGAGTATCTTGAGGTCTTCTATGCAGTCTTTCAGCTGGTCGTTGTAGACTCTGAAGCGTTCTATGTCGGTGGTGGAGACTTTGGCACGCTGTATTATCTTCTCCTTGTCGGTATTCTCGGATATGAAGCTGAGCAGATGGATAGGCTTGAAGAGTTTTCGGCGAACCAGTTTCTGCTGCCTTTCGTCTATCACCTCTCCGTCGTACATGAAGTAGCCCCAATGGGTAACGCTGTCCTCAAGTTTCTTCTTGGACTGGAAATTGACGAACAGTATGCCGCTGATGGTAGGAACGAAGACACGGTTGGAGCCTTCACGCCATCCTCCTCCGATGGTCTTGCGATAAATGGGGAGATAGACATCACGCACACCGTCTACTGTCTGCAGAAACTCTTTCGCTTCCTGCTCCTTATGGGTTTCGGTCTGGACTATATACCACATATCAAACGGGATTATACATTTCGGTTTCCCTTGTGCTGCGTCTGTCGCCCAAGGTCATGGTGTGTGTGAACTTAATCACAGCATTGAAAATCAATAGACTAACTTCCACTAATAGTCAACACTTTTATGTCGTGTGCCGCTGCCGTACATGACGGTATCAGCACTGGTGAATATATTACATTGTCTATCATACGCATAGTTTTTGCGGTTTAATAGTCTCTTGCCAATACGTTTTTCACGACATCTCTTATATTGTCTCATCGTATGAGACGGACACGGATTTATATGTCGCTGTAAATCAATAGAGTAAGCAAAAACGAATTTCAAATTAGCTAAACATTTGTAACTATTTGAGCCTTGGTAAAAGAAGAAATTAAACGAAAAAATATTTGCTTATTCAAAATTTTCATTATCTTTGCAGCAGAATGTCCGTCTCATACGATGAGAAGTACATTTATGCTTTATTATTTCCTTTGCTGACGGAAAACTGCAATTACTGTTTTCATTCGTTTTTCCTCTTAGTTTTTCTTTTACAACAATGGGTCTAGGGATTGACTCTAACGGTATTATACTACAGCTCCGTTTTCCTTATATAAAAAACGTTCTTTTGCGGATTAGCAAAATACACCGGAACAATAGTTATGTTGGTTCATCACATATATGGAGAATTAATCTAAAATATATTATAATATGGCGCAATCTCAGTATTTTTCTGAGATTGCGCCACTTTATAAACTTATTATTTGGCGCAATCGCGTCTTTTTGTTAACTTTGCGCCAGTATTTAAATATGGTAATATGGAAAATTCTATTATTGGACGCAAGAAAGAGATAGGGGAAATAAAAAAATACATTTCTTCAGAACAGTCGGAATTTATTGCCATCTATGGCAGACGACGTGTAGGCAAGACTTTTCTTGTCAAAGAACTGTTTGAAGGAGGATTCACCTTCAGGATGACAGGAAAAGAGAATGCACGCCTTGGAGAACAACTGCTTAATTTCTCATATGCGCTGACGGATTTCTTTGAAGATAGCCTTACCCCAAAAAATTGGACGGAAGCATTTCGGCAACTATCTAAAAATATAGAGAGAATGGGAGAAGGAACAAAAATTATATTCATTGATGAACTACCCTGGTTAGACACACCAAAATCTCAATTTCTTGGTGCATTGGAATATTTCTGGAATAACTGGGCCTATTATAGGAAAGATGTTAAACTGATTGTTTGCGGTTCCGCCACTTCGTGGATGTTGAATAAACTGATCAACTCCAGAGGAGGACTGCACAATCGTGTTACCCACAAAATGCTCATTGCCCCTTTCTGCCTTGAAGAAATGGAACAATATTTTCAAAGTAAGGGGTTCAACTATGAACGTCCAGAGATGATTGACTGTTATATGACTGTTGGAGGTGTAGCATACTATCTGTCACTTTTCGACAAAGAAAAAAGCGTGGCAGAAAATATTAATAGCCTGTGTTTTACAAGAGGTGGAGAACTGACGGATGAGTTTAACAGACTGTACAACTCTCTTTTCAAGAAAGGAGAAAACCATATTGCCGTTATCAATGCTCTAAGCAACGCAGGGAAAGGAATGACACGTGTTGAATTGATAAAAAAGACAAAGCTGTCCAATAATGGCAATCTTACAACATTGCTAAAGGAGTTGGAAATATGTGAATTCATCCGTTCGTATCATCCGTTCGGAAAAGAAAAGAAAGAAAAGATGTTCCAACTTACAGACCAATTCTCTCTTTTCTATTTTAAATTCATGAAAGACAAAGAAAATTATGGCAGGGATTATTGGCTGCATAAAATTGGCACTCCAGAATACACTGCATGGTCAGGCTACGCTTTTGAAACTGTCTGTCTGCATCATATAGAGCAAATTGTCAACGCATTAGGAATTAGTGGAACTTTTCATTCACCTTGTTCGTGGATCTATCGCCCGACAGAAGCAGTAATCAATGATGCTAACGCCGATGATGATCTGAAGACAGGAGGACAGATTGACTTGTTGATAGACAGGAATGACAAAACCATCAGCGTTTGTGAAATGAAGTATAGTGGAATTGAGTATGAGATAACTAAGTCGTATGCTAACCGAGTAGAACAACGGCTACGTACCTTCAGAAAAGTCACGAATACAAAGAAATCATTTTCATTAGTATACATAACACCTTTTGGACTTCATAATAATATGTATGCAAGAAAAGTCAATAAGCAGATAACAGCAGATGACCTGTTCAAGAAAATCTAGAATTGTGATTGACTGATATAGATGTAGTTTGGTGATATAATATATTTTTCGTATTTTTGCAAACGAATTTATTAACAGAGTGCTTGATAAACCTCTTTAAAAACAAGGAAATGAATAACAAGAAAAAACAAGTGAGCGTGCTGTTCATGGTGTACTGCATGCTATTCTGCGTCTGCCTGATAACGGCGAACGTGCTGGAAACAAAGCTGATTTCATTCGGACCGATAAACATTGCAGGAGGTATACTGATATTCCCGATATCATATATCATCAACGACTGTGTATGTGAGGTGTGGGGATTCCGAAAAGCGAGACTGCTGATATGGCTGTGCTTCGCAATGAACTTCCTTTTCGTGATATTCGGGGCTGTAGTAGACGCCATTCCGGGTGCTCCTTATTGGCATAATGATGACGGTTTTCACGCTATTTTCGGTCTTGTACCAAGAATTACGGCAGCGTCATTCGTGGCTTTCATCACAGGCTCTTTCATCAATGCCTATATAATGAGCAGGATGAAGATAATGTCTAAAGGCAAGCACTTCTCGCTACGTGCCGTTGTAAGTACGCTGTTCGGTGAAGCAGCAGACTCGATAGTGTTCTTTCCGCTTGCGTTTTTCGACGTTATTCCTGCCAACAAGATATTGCCTCTGATAATCTCGCAGATCCTGTTGAAGACTCTCTATGAGGTGGTGGCTCTGCCGTTGACGATATGGATAGTGAAGATGACGAAGAAGCATGAGGAAACCGACGTCTACGACAATGATGTGAACTACAATATCTGGCATGTCGGCAACATTTAATTTGAATGACTATAACAACGACAACTGACAATGGCAAACAACGAAGACAACAGAAAAGAGGAAGGACTGAAGGCTCTTGGAGCCAAGACTGCATACAGCATGGACTATGCACCGGAGGTGCTTGAGACTTTCGTGAACAAGCATCCCGACAACGACTACTGGGTGCAGTTCAACTGCCCTGAATTCACATCGCTATGCCCGATAACGGGACAGCCTGACTTTGCGGAGATACGCATTCAGTATGTTCCGGCGGAGAAGATGGTGGAGAGCAAGAGTCTGAAACTGTATCTCTTCAGCTTCAGAAACCATGGCGACTTCCACGAAGACTGCGTGAACATAATAATGAAGGATCTGATAAAGCTGATGAGCCCTAAATATATAGAGGTGACGGGAATATTCACTCCAAGAGGTGGCATAAGCATATATCCGTTCGCCAACTACGGACAGCCGGGAACGAAATACGAGAAACTGGCTGAACACAGGTTCTTCAACCACAATATGTAAGGTACAAGGTATGCTGAACTTTTTTAACCGGATCAATAAATCCTCATACTCAATGCTGGGGATTGATAAATTGGCTTCCGCTACGCACGCCGACCGTTGGTTCCCAGAAACGTTAGTTTTGTATCGACACAACAATTAAAATATAAACAAGGAAACCGTGGCGTCAAGCCCTTAAAGAAAGGACAGGAATATGAAGAAAGGACTTAGAACGTTAATGATATGTGTACTGGCACTGCTGACAGTAACGGCAGTCAGCGCACAGAACAACGGAACGCCACGGAAGAAGGTAGCGGTAGTGCTGAGCGGTGGCGGCGCCAAAGGCGTTGCACATATCGGTGTGCTGAGAGTGATAGAGCGTGCAGGACTGCCTATAGACATTGTTACAGGCACGTCTATGGGAGCGCTGATAGGAGGACTCTATTCTATTGGCTATGACGCGAACACGCTGGACTCGCTGGTAATGGCACAGGACTGGAACATGCTGCTGTCTGACAAGGTGGACACCAGGACACAGAGCCTGGCAGACAGAGAGAAGCAGAACACATACCTGCTGTCGCGTCCGCTGAACCTGAACGGAAAGATAAAGAACGTGTCCGGTGGACTTATTGCCGGCACTAACCTCTCGCAGCTTTTCTCACGACTGACAATGGGGTATCACGACTCTATATCGTTCGCTACCCTACCCATCCCCTTTGCATGTGTGGCAACGGACATTGTAACGAATACGGAACACGACTACTACGGAGGCTATCTGCCTACTGCCATGCGCGCCAGCATGGCTATACCGGGCGTGTTCACTCCGATAAGGAAAGACTCGATGGTGCTTGTAGACGGTGGCATGCGAAACAACTATCCTGCCGACATTGCAAAAAACATGGGAGCGGATATTATAATAGGTGTATCGGTGCAAAGCGACGACAAGACGGCTGCGGAACTGACAACGGGTCCAGACATACTGCTGCAGATTGTGGACATAAACTGCAAGAACAAGTATGAAGAGAACTGGGCAATGACCGACATTCCTATAAAGGTAGACGTGAAGGGATATTCGTCTGCCAGCTTTACAAGAGTGGCGATTGACACTCTGATAAGAAGAGGCGAAAGAGCCGCCATGCAACAATGGGACAAGCTGATAATGCTGAAACGGTCGCTGGGACTGGAGGACGACTACAAGCCGACAAGGGCGAAGAAGACGGTACCTACGGAACAGGGAATGTTCGTGAAGATAGACACTGTGGAGTTTGAAAGGATTGAGCCAGAGGACGCAAAGTACATAATAACGAAATTCGGAATGAACCATGGCGACAGCGTGTATGTGGAAGACATAGAACAGGCGGTGAACGTGCTTGGAGCGAATATGCTGTATGCCAACGCAGGGTACAGTCTGATGAGAAGGAGCGAGGGCAGCACGCTGAAGTTCTATGCCACAGACAAACGCACAAGCAGGGTAAGACTGGGCGTAAGATTCGACACGGAAGAGACGGTTGCGCTGCAGGCTAACATATCGCACCAGTTGACTACATCGGTGCCTATAAACCTTGAGTTTACGGGACGACTGGGAAAGAGAATGATGGCACGTATAGACGCTGACGCCAATCCGTTGCACTACAGCAAGATAGGTTTCACATATATATTCCGACACGACGATATAAACATATATGACGGTGGCAAGCGAGACTATAACTTCACATACAACCAGCACTCGTTGCGCTTCAAGGTGTTCACGCTGAACTTAAGGAACCTGTCGATGGGCGTAGGAGTGAACGGCGACTTCTATAACTTCCATGACGTGCTTTCGGGCAATTCGTCTGAATCGGGCGAGGTAGAGAACATGCATCTTTACAGCTACACGTTCTCGCTGAACTATGACTCGGAGGACAAATGGTTCTTCACGACACGCGGAGCCAGATTCAACGCAGAATACGGATACTATACGGACAACTTCATAAGTTGGAAAGACAATCCGGGAATAAGCGTGATAAAGGCTCTGTGGAGAATGTCGTTCGCGATGAACAGCCGTTTCGTGATACAGCCTATGCTCTACGGCCGCCTGGTTACAGGTAGCGACATGCCGTTCATAATGAGAAACGCCATAGGCGGACAGGTGGCATCAATATATCTTGAACACCAACTGCCGTTTGCGGGAATAGGACATATAGAATTTATTGACGACATGTTCTTTGCCGGACAGCTGAGAATGCAGCAGAGGATAATGGACAACAACTATATAATGGCTCGTCTGTCGCTGGGACAGCACAGCGACAAGCTGGAAGACCTGTTCTCGCACGGACCGATGACGGGATGCGAAATAGCGTATTACTACAACAGCATGTTCGGACCGCTAGGAGCATCGTTGGGATACTCTAGCCGTACAGACCGCCCGTACTTCTACATAAACCTGGGATTCCAGTTCTGATGGTTAAGTGTATTAAGCCTAAATCGGCCATTGTATATTAAATATAACTCTATATATTTGCTTATACTTTCAGTTATCTATCGCGGTGCGAGAATGGTTAAGTGTACTAAAAACACATATACTTTAGTATATGTCATTATGCAATATACAGATATCAAAATGCGAAACAGAGGATAAAATCATGTTGATTTTTATTCAAACATCAAATTTATCAATCTGTAACTTTTAGAACGGAAGATTCTAACATTTCAAAGATTTTCCGAAAATAAGATTTTGTTCTGAAAGAAATTTTGTCTGATAGCAAAAAAGTGTCATTTCAGATACAAAAACAGTCACATTTTTTTGCATAATTATTTTCTTTTTTTCGCTTTTGTTTTGAGAAAAATTTCCTATTTTTGCAGATGAAGTTATACGTGTGTGGTTAACCTTTAAAACCAAAGCGGTCTTATATTACGGACAGCTATTCGCTTTGCAGTGAAAGATACAAGCAGATAATGCGACCTAATGACCAACTTGGCTAATATTCACACTTAAAAGAAGAACAAGATGAAAAAGAAAATCCAATTCAGTCTCGTCTACAGGGACATGTGGCAGTCTTCAGGAAAGTTCCAGCCACGTAAGGACCAGCTTGAGCGCATTGCTCCGGCAATCATCGATATGGGATGCTTCTCACGAGTTGAAACTAACGGAGGCGCCTTCGAACAGGTAAACCTGATGGCAGGCGAAAACCCAAATGAAGCGGTAAGAGCATTCTGTAAACCGTTTAACGAGGTGGGCATAAAGACGCACATGCTCGACCGTGGCCTTAACGCTCTTCGCATGTATCCTGTTCCGGATGACGTGCGACAGCTGCAATACAAGGTAAAGCACGCACAAGGCGTTGATATTCCTCGCATCTTCTGCGGACTTAACGATGTCCGCAACATCATTCCAAGCATTAAATGGGCACTCGATGCAGGAATGACACCTCAAGGCACACTATGTATAACGACTTCACCTATTCACACAGTAGAATACTACAGCGAAATAGCCGACCAACTCATTGCAGCAGGTGCGCCAGAGATATGTCTTAAGGACATGGCTGGTATAGGACAGCCGGCAATGCTCGGAAAACTGACCAAAGCCATCAAGACCAAGCATCCTGATGTGATAATACAATATCACGGACACTCCGGACCGGGACTGTCAATGGCGTCTATACTGGAAGTCTGCAACAACGGTGCCGACGTTATAGACACAGCAATAGAACCGCTGTCATGGGGAAAGGTGCATCCGGACATCATATCCGTACAGAGCATGCTGAAGAACGAAGGTTTCGAAGTGGAAGAGATCAACATGAACGCATACATGCATGCACGTTCTCTGACACAGGAATTCATAGACGAATGGCTGGGATACTTTATCAATCCTGCAAACAAGCACATGAGTTCACTGCTGCTGGGCTGCGGACTTCCTGGAGGAATGATGGGAAGCATGATGGCAGACCTTGCAGGTATACACCGTTCAATAAACTCTATACTGAAGAGCAAGGGACAGCCGGAATACTCTACAGACGACATGCTTACAAAGTTGTTTGACGAAGTGGCATACGTTTGGCCGCGCGTTGGATATCCTCCACTGGTGACTCCGTTCTCACAGTATGTAAAGAACATAGCGTTGCTCAATCTGCTGACAATGGCACAGGGCAAGGGACGTTTCGTGATGATGGACGACTCTATGTGGGGAATGATTCTCGGAAAGAGCGGAAAGATACCAGGAAAGATAGACGAGGAACTTATAGAGCTTGCAAAGAAGCAAGGAAGAGAGTTTACCGACGCCGATCCGCACACGCTTATCCCTAACGCACTGGAAGGTTTCAAGAAGGAAATGCAGGAGAACAACTGGGATTTCGGACAGGACGACGAGGAGCTATTCGAACTCGCAATGCATCCAGAGCAGTATCGTGACTACAAGAGCGGTATAGCAAAGAAGAGACTGCTTGCCGACATACAGAAGGCAAAGGACGCAAAGCTGGGTTCACAGCTTACACCGGAACAACTGTCCGCATTCAAGCATGCAAAGGCAGACGCCATCACTGCTCCTGTTGCAGGACAGGTATATTACCAGTTCAGCGGCGAAGGCGAATGTGCGCCATGTCTGGAACCGTTTATCGGACAGAAATACAACGAAGGAGACAACTTCTGCTACATACAGGCGCCTTGGGGACAGATAGTTCCTATACCGGCGGCTATTGGCGGAAAGCTGGTTGAGGTTAGCGCAAAACAGGGCGCAAAGGTACGCAAGGGCGACAACCTCGGCTGGATAGAGAGATGCTGACAGTCGGATCTTATCTATTCCTAAACTGACTTGCCAGCAAGAAACAGACCATTTAACTTTGTGTCTGGTTTTTAGGATAACGGTCAGGTTTGTAAATACTCCAGTAAAATGAAGATGGAATGTTTGCAAACCCGATTTTTTTAGTAATTTTGCACCTTGATTAGTATCATTATGCAAAAGCATTGACGAAAATGGATTATAACAAAATAATAGACAAGTATTATCCTGAAGAAAAAGAACTGAAGAAACTGCTGATTAGGCATAGCCGTGACGTGGCTGACCGTGCGTTGAGCATAGCGGACAAGCATCCAGAGCTTGACATAGACAGGCAGTTTCTGGAGGAAGGGGCTATGCTCCACGATATAGGCATATTCATGACCGACGCTCCCGGCATACACTGCATGGGCAAAGACCCGTATATACGTCACGGTATAGACGGTGCGGAACTGCTCAGAAAGGAAGGTTATCCTGAACATGCCCGTGTCTGTGAACGTCATACCGGGGCAGGAATATCACTAAAACAGATTAAGGAACAGAATCTTCCGTTGCCAGAACAAGATTTTCTGCCAGAGACTCTGGAAGAGAAGATTATTTGCTATGCAGACAAGTTCTATTCAAAATCCAGTCCTGACAAAGTGAAAACACTGGAAAAGGCGGAACGCAGCGTTGCAAAACACGGCGAAGACGGACTCAAAAGATTCAAGGAGTGGGAAAAGATGTTTGAGTAAAACTACATCTGCTTCGACATTTTCACTCAATGTAGCCCGCTACATTTTCGCAAAAATGGCTTGCATCTGCTCACTGCAAAAACGAAAAGCTGCACGAAATCAAAAGACAAAATTGGGTTAAATAACAAAAAAAATAGTATTTTCAGGTGCTGTTAGCTGTATTTTCTGTAATTTTGCACCTTGCATAATGAGAACTAAAACCATCATATTCATATTGCTGTCTGCTTTCATCTTTGTGATGGCAGATACAACTGTGCCTTTATTCAAGAAAAAGAACAAAAACCAGGCACAAAAAGACACTACTACAGTTCTCAATGACAGCACTCTAAACGATTCACTTTCTAAAGCTGACACTATAATTAAGTCGCTTGAACCTGATACCACTCTTATGGACTCTATGCAGCTTGCGATATACAAGCACAACAAGCATGTAGACGACTCTATAAGACAGGACAGCATAAACCGTACAAAGTCTAACGGTCTCGATGCGCCAGTGGATTTCTCTTCTGACGACTCTCTGGTATATGACGCTATTGCGAAGCGTGCGAAACTGTTCGGAAACTCGAAGGTGAAATACCAGAACATGGATCTAAGCAGCGACCGTGTACAGATGGTACTCGACAGCAATGTGGTTCATGCTACCGGTACAGCTGACTCAACTGGTGAAATAAAAGGAAAACCTATCTTCGTGATGGGACAGGACAAGTATGACAGCGACACCATGTCGTTCAACTTCAAGACAAAGAAAGGTTTCATCAACAACGTATATACTGAACAGGAAGACGGCTATCTGTCAAGTTCGGAATCGAAGCGTGACAGTACCGGAGCCTTGTATCTACAGCATGGTAGATACACCACCTGCGACGAGGAACACCCAGACTTCTACATAGCCCTGTCAAGAGCAAAGGTACGCCCTGGCAAGGACGTTGTCTTTGGTCCGGCATATCTTGTAGTGGCTGACGTTCCGCTCCCTCTCGCCATTCCTTACGGATTCTTCCCGTTCACAAAGAGCTATTCCAGCGGCTTCATCATGCCGACATACGGTGACGAGAGTACTCGAGGATTCTATCTGCGTGACGGAGGTTACTATTTCGCAATGAGCGACACATGGGACTTGAAGCTTTTGGGTGAAATATATACCAAAGGCTCATGGGGTGTGTCTGCAGCCAGCAATTACAAGAAGCGTTACCGCTACAGCGGCAGTTTCTATTTCAGTTATCAAGACACAAAAAACGGCGAAAAAGGAATGCCTGACTTTACAGAGCAGACCAGTTTCAAGATACAATGGAGCCACAGACAGGACTCAAAGGCAAACCCGTTCAGCACGCTTTCGGCAAGTGTAAACTTCGCAACTTCAAGCTATGAGCGCAACAACCTCAGCAGTCTTTACAATCCGCAGAGCTACACGCAGAGTATCCGTACTTCAAGTGTCAGCTGGAGCACCACGTTCTCAAGCATTGGCATGACTCTAAGCGGTACTGCCAACCTTAGCCAGAACATGCGCGACTCGTCTATCTCCATGACGCTGCCTGACCTGAACGTATCCATCAGCCGTTTCTATCCGTTCAAGCGCAAGCATGCCGCAGGAAAGGAACGCTGGTATGAAAAGATTTCCATGAGCTATACAGGACAGTTGAGCAACTCTATAGACACGAAGGAAGACATGCTGTTCAAATCCAATCTCATGAAAGACTGGAAGAACGGTATCAAGCATACTATTCCTATCAGTGCCAGCTTCACTCTGTTCAACTACATAAACATCAATCCGTCTATAAGCATTACTGACCGTATGTATTCAAACAAGGTGCTGCTGTCGTGGGACGAGGTTAACCAGACGGAAGTAGCTGATACAGTAAGCGGATTCTACAACGTCTACAACTGGAGCATGAGTCTCAGTGCATCGACAAAGCTATACGGTTTCTGGGTGCCTTCGAAGAAAATCTTCGGAGACAAGATTGTGGCTATCCGACACGTCCTCACTCCTACCATTTCATTCAGCTATGCCCCTGACTTCAGTTCAAGCCGCTATGGATATTACGAGACATACCAGAAGACCGATGAAGACGGAAATGTGAGTCTTGTGGAATATTCGCCTTATTCCAACAGCTATTACAGCAGTCTCTTCGGTGTGCCTGGCAGCGGAAAAACGGGAAGCATTAATTTCAGTTTCTCCAACAACATAGAGATGAAAGTACGGTCTGACAAGGACTCATCTGGATTCAAAAAGATAAGCATTATCGATGAACTGGGAGCTTCGATGTCATACAACATGGCGGCAAAAACGCAGCCGTGGAGTGACCTGTCCATGAACATTCGTCTAAAATGGTGGAAGAACTATACATTCAACATGAGTGCCGTTTTCGCCACATACGCATACGAGCTTGACGAAGACGGCAATCCGTATGTAGGAAACCATACAGAGTACAGCAAGGGGCGTTTCGGACGTTTCCAGGGTATGTCGCAGAACGTATCGTTCACGCTCAACCCTGAGAAGCTAAAGAAATGGTTCGGCAAGGGTGACGACGAGGAAGAGGACAAGAACAAAGGAAACAAGAATGACGACGAGGATACTGGTGTGGAAACTAACGTTGACGAGGACATGACTCTAGGCCAGACTGCAGCAAAAGAGAAGTCTGGAAAGGCGGAAACCGACGAAGACGGATACATGAAGTTCAGCATGCCGTGGTCGTTGACCGTAGGCTATGGTGTCACTATGCGTGAGAACACCAGCGGAACATTCAACAAGAGTTCTATGCGCTATCCGTACAAGTTCACACAGACGCTGAACTTCAGCGGCAACGTGCGCCTGAGCGACGGCTGGAACATAAGTTTCTCTTCCGGCTATGACTTTGAAGACCATGAGATATCAATGACAACGGCTTCACTTAACCGTGACCTTCATTGTTTTAACATGAGCTGTTCGGTGGTTCTTGCACCATATACTTCTTATAACTTCTCTTTCCGATGCAACGCATCTACACTTACCGATGCGCTTAAATATGACAAGAGAAGCGGATATAGCAGCGCTGTGCAGTGGTATTAATAGCTAGGAGTTAAGGAAGTTAAAGGAGTTAAAGAAGTTAAAGACAATAGTCTTGTAGTTTCTCTTCCAACATTTTTGTTAAGCAAAATGAACTATACTGAATTAGTTTGATCGTTCTGTGCATGAAAATTTAAAGAATTCAAGCGTTAAAGCTATTGTCTTTAACTCCTCAAGAGCCGGAGGCTCTAACTTCCTTAACTTCTTTAACTCCTAAAAAATCAACTCCCTAAAATCTTGTCTATATCTTCCTGCTCACCAACTATCCATATCACATCACCTACATTAAGTACAAGTGATGGCTCAACCTGCGTAAGAGTTTCCTTTCCTTCTTCCAGTCCTATCACCATGCAGTTATATTTCTCACGGATGCCGCTTTCACGAAGAGATTTGCCAGCGAATTCGCTTTTCTCGCCAATTACTATCTGGCGCAGTTTCATCTCACGTTTTTCTATCTCAGGGTCATCCTCATACACTTCCTTGTTCATAGCGGAACTGAAGGCAGCAAACTGTTCATCGCTGCCTATCGCCTGAATGGTGTCGCCTGCAAGAATCATAGAATTGCCACTAGGTATGTTTATCCTTTGCTTGCCACGAAGAATACTGCTGACATGCACACCATACCTGGTGCGGAACTGAAGTTCGTTGAGAGTCTTTCCCGACCATTTAGAATCTTCGGGGATGTCGAAGTCTGAGATATGTATATCTCTGTCAAGCAACTTGCCTTCGTATAGAGGGCGCTTGTGTCCCATAACCTCTGCTTCTATTTCACGTGAACGGAGATTCTGCAGGAACACTCTCTCCATCTTTATGCTTCTACGTTTCAACGTCCTAGATATTATCATCAGTGCCACCACAGCTCCTGCGATGGTTATCATCAGCGCATTAGTGAAACGTGTGAGGTAGTTGCAGATATAGAAAACAAAGCCTGACGCTATAATAATCCGTATGCCTATCGTCAGTACCAACGGTATCTTGTTATACGGATTCTCGTTCCATAGCGCCTTAAACTCCTCGCTATGGTTCTTTTTCATCATCATCGCCCTCAGGAACGGCGATATCATCAATACCGTAAGAAGTCCGCATACGGCATTAGCCCACCAGTGTGGCAGGATGTGACGTATAAACGGAAGAAAGAACGAGAACATAAGTATTATCACCGTTGCCGAAAGTATAGAATACACAATAGTTATTCTTGTCAGCTTCGTAAGCAGCGATTTCCAATTTCCTTGTGGCAAAGTTGTCTGATGGTTCAGCGTCACGTTGTTCAGAACCATTATCCACTTGTCGGGAATGTGTTTCTCAAGAATGTTGTAGCATGGTGTCGCCAAACGTATCATATAAGGTGTGAGGAATGTGGTTATCACTGATACCGCCACCACTACAGGGTAAAGGAACTGGCTAATCACTCCCAAAGACAGACCGAGCGAGGCTATGATAAACGAGAACTCTCCTATCTGCGCCATTGAAAATCCGCACTGCATAGCCGATTTCAGTGACTGACCACTGATAAGGAAGCCGAATGTGCCGAATATCACCTGTCCCAACAGAATTGTCAACACAAGCATGGCTATCGGGAAGGCATAGTCTATAAGCACACCTGGGTCTACAAGCATACCAACAGACACGAAGAATATCGCTCCGAACAGGTTTTTCACAGGTTCTACCAGCTTTATTATCCTCTCTGCCTCTATAGTTTCAGCAAGAATTGAGCCCATTACAAACGCTCCGAAAGCACTGCTAAATCCAACTTTCGTTGACAGGACTGCCATTGCGCAACATAGACCTAGAGATACTATCAACAGTGTCTCGTTGTTCGCCAGCTTGCGTGTGGAGCGAAGCATCAGCGGTATGAGGAATATACCAACCACGAACCACAATATCACGAAGAATGCTATCTTTAGCACGCTTTCAACCATCATACCACCGTCAGGATTGCTTCCGTCAGCTATAGTAGACAACATGACCATCATCACAATAGCAAGCACGTCTTCAAGTATCAGCACGCTCATCACTAGTCCTGCAAAGCGCTGCTGGCGCAGTCCAAGGTCGTCAAACGCCTTGTAGATTATGGTAGTAGAGCTCATCGCCAACATTCCGCCCAAGAATATGCTGTCCATACGGCTCCATCCAAACAAATGGCCTACCAGAATTCCTAATATTGTCATGCAGCATACTATCGAGAACGACGCTATTATCGGCGACGCGCCCATCTTTACTATCTTCTTGAACGAGAAATCCAATCCTAACGAGAACAACAGGAACATCACGCCGATGTCGCCCCATGTCTGTATGTTCGACCTGTCTGCCACTGACATAATATACGGCATGTGTGGACTAACAAGAAATCCCGCTACCACATAGCCCAATACCAGCGGCTGCTTCAGTTTCTTGAAGACAAGCGTAACAATACCTGCCACTATCAATATCAGTGCCAGATCTTTAATTAGGAAAGGAAGTTCGCTCATAATGTGTATCTTTTCTCGTCATGCCAATAACTGAGCAATAAAGTCTTGCTCAATTATTGGCTTAACGAAAACGTTTATGTTGTTATCTATAATGTTAGTCGTTGTATCCGGCGGTCAGTTCGCAGATCTTCACGATAACCTGCATAGCCTTCTCCATAACCTGTATGGAAACAAACTCATAAGGTCCATGGAAATTCACACCACCAGCGAATATGTTCGGACATGGTAGTCCCTTGAAGCTCAGCTGAGCGCCGTCTGTTCCACCACGTATAGGCTCTACCTTCGGTGGCACGTCGCACTCCTGCATAGCCTTCAACACGATGTCTATAACGTGCATCTTCGGGTCTATCTTCTCCTTCATATTGTAGTACTGATCCTTAACATCTGCTGTGACAGTACCGTCACCGTATTTCTCGTTCATTTTCGCAACACAGTCCTTTATGAATGCCTTACGGTCTTCAAACGTATCACGGTCGTGGTCTCTAATGATGTATGACATTTTTGCGTTCTCGATGTTAGATTCAATACCTAGAAGATGATAGAATCCTTCGTAGCCTTCAGTAGTCTCTGGCGTCTCGTCAGCAGGAAGCATAGCAGCAAATTCGGCTGCCAGTCTGTTGGCGTTAATCATCTTGCCTTTGGCATATCCAGGATGAACGCTAACACCCTTGATGTTTATCTTGGCAGAAGCGGCATTAAAGTTCTCAAACTCCAGATCGCCCAAGTCACCGCCGTCAATGGTGTATGCCCATTCACAGCCGAACTTCTCCACGTCAAAGTGGTGTGCGCCCATACCGATTTCCTCATCAGGATTGAAACCTATACGTATGTCACCGTGCGGTATCTCCTTGTGGTCGCGAAGCCAACACATAGCCTGCATAATCTCTGCTATGCCTGCTTTATCGTCTGCTCCAAGCAGTGTGTGACCGTCGGTAACAATCAGGTCCTCTCCCACATGGTTAAGGAGTTCAGGAAACTTCTTTGTAGATGATACTATGCCCGGTGACAGTTCTATATCCTTGCCGTCATAGTTCTTTATCACCCTTGCCTTTATGTCAGCACCGCTACAGTCTGGAGACGTGTCATAATGGCTGATAAAGCCAATTGTAGGAACATCTTTCTTAATGTTAGATTTCAGAGTGGCATATACATATCCCATCTCGTCCATCTCCACATCATCAAAACCTTCATCCTTGAGTTCTTCTTTCAGATATTTTGCAAATATCAACTGTTTAGGCGTACTAGGCACGCTCTCGCTATCTTCCGACGACTGTGTGTCGAATTTAGTGTAGTTTAAAAATCTTTCTGTTATATCCATGATTTTTCTTCATTTTTTCTTTCACTTTGCGAAGTTACAAAGAATTAATGTAACAGCCAAATAATAATAATTCATTATTAATAATTATCTTCAGCTTTGTGAAATGCCGTTGATTCATTACTTAAAATTAGTAGTGCAAAATGAGGCTTTCTGTTTACGTTGTTAATCGCTAAATCATTAAGGTTATCTGTCCATAGGGTTTAGTGTCGTAAATGCGGCAGTTCGATGTCGCAAACATAGGGTTTAGATGTTGCAAACGTGGCAGTTTGATGTGTTAAACGCCTATCTGTCATTAGAATGAGTTAAACCACTTCTATACATAAGATTTATTGGACATTAGTTTGTTAATGTGAAGTTAAGTATTAACTTTGCATCAGGAATAAACAAAATACAATAATAAAGTATGAAGAAATCATTATTTATCAGCATGATGTTGTGCTTTGCAACAATGGTCAATGCACAAGAGATTGAACTGAAAGTAAACGGAACAGCTCCTGAAGGAGTGAAAACAGTATATTTGCTGCAAGACGGCAAACGTGGTGTGAAAGACAGTATGGCTGTAGCAGACGGAAAGTTCAGCTATACAGGCAAGGCAGACAAAGACGCTTTTATGCTCATCGGCGGCGGCAACAACTCGGTGGCGTTCATTGCAGACGGAACAGCTATAGAGGCAAATCTTGCAGAAAGCTCGGTTAAAGGCTCGGAACTCAGCGTTAAATACAACGGATACTACAAGCAGATGGTAAACCTGCAGAACAGGTATTATGAACTCTACAACAAATACAAGGCTCTGAAAGGCGACAATAGTGCAAACCACGATGCAGAACTGGCGGAAATAGAAAAGCAAATGGAAGCTATAGACAACGAAGACACGGAGAACAAACAGAAAGCCATAGCGGAAAACCAGGACAACATACTGCCTGCGGCAATCATAAACCAGATGTTCTACTCTATGACTTTCGATGAACTGAGCAGTCTGTTGAAAGAAGACAAGCCATACTATAACCATGCCATACTGGCAAACGCAAAGTCTTATATGAAGGCACTGGAGAAAAGGAAGCCAGGCAACATGTTCATGGACCTGACTATGAACGACGACAAAGGCAACTCACGCAAATTGAGTGAATGGTGCGGAAAAGGCAACTATGTGCTTATAGACTTCTGGGCAAGCTGGTGCGGACCTTGCCGTATGGAAATGCCTAACGTGGTAGCAAACTATGAGAAATATCACGCCAAAGGCTTCGAAGTAGTAGGCGTATCTTTCGACACAAAGGACAGCGCATGGAAGGATGCAATAAAGAACATTGGTATGAAATGGCCACAACTTAGCGACCTTAAAGGCTGGAAATCAGAAGGTGCCGCCGTTTACGGTATAATCCTGACTTCGTCATCGTGTCACCCAAAAGTCTTCGTCAAAGAGTTTAGCTATTT
>JAUNIZ010000043.1 GCA_030523165.1 Prevotellaceae bacterium | reverse complement strand
ATATTACTAATAACAAAAATAATACGCACAAAACGTATTATTGGCAGATTTTTCGTAAATTTGCACACATTTATAAATATAAGAAATAATAAAAAGAAAACAAGATATGAATATTGCCAATGAAATAAGCAGTTCTGTAATCAATGCCGTAAAGAGCATCTACGGACAGGAAGTGCCTGAAAAGATGGTACAACTGCAAAAGACAAAGCGTGAATTTGAAGGAAATCTCACTCTTGTAGTGTTTCCTTTCCTGAAGATTTCCAAGAAGAAACCTGCAGAAACAGCACAGGAAATAGGTGAATGGCTGCTTGCAAACGACAAGAACATCGCGTCTTTCAACGTTATAAACGGTTTCTTGAATCTTGTAATTGCACCTGCTGCATGGCTGGAACTGCTTAACGCAATCAGCGCAGACGAGAAGTTCGGTGAGAAGAAGGCTACAGAAGATTCTCCTCTCGTTATGATTGAATACTCTTCACCAAATACAAACAAGCCTCTCCACTTAGGACATGTGCGCAACAATCTGCTTGGATGGTCATTGGCACAGATAATGGAAGCAAACGGAAACAAGGTGGTAAAGACCAATATCGTTAACGACAGAGGTATACATATCTGCAAGTCAATGCTTGCATGGCTTAAATATGGAAACGGAGAAACTCCTGAATCAAGCGGCAAGAAAGGCGACCACCTTATCGGCGATTACTATGTTGCATTCGACAAGCACTATCGTGAGGAAGTAAAAGAGCTGACAGAGAAATACAAGGCAGAAGGTCTGAACGACGAGGAAGCAGAAAAGAAGGCAAAGGAAGAGGCTCCTTTAATTAAGGAAGCACATGAGATGCTCGTTAAATGGGAACAGAATGACCCTGAAGTTCGTGCCCTTTGGGAGAAAATGAACTCATGGGTGTATGCTGGTTTCGACGAGACATACAAGGCTCTTGGCGTAGGTTTCGACAAGATTTACTATGAATCACAGACATATCTGAAAGGAAAAGCCAAGGTAGAAGAAGGACTTGAGAAGGGGCTTTTCTTCCGTAAAGACGACAATAGCGTATGGGCAGACCTTACAAACGAAGGTCTTGACCAGAAACTTCTGTTGCGTTCTGACGGAACTTCTGTATATATGACCCAGGATATAGGCACTGCAGAGATGCGTTTCAAGGATTTCCCTATCGACAAGATGATTTATGTAGTAGGCAATGAGCAGAACTATCACTTCCAAGTATTGTCTATTCTGCTTGATCGTCTTGGTTTCAAATGGGGTAAAGAGCTTGTGCATTTCTCTTACGGCATGGTTGAACTTCCTAACGGCAAGATGAAGAGCCGTGAAGGTACTGTTGTCGATGCAGACGAACTGATAGAGGAAATGGTAAATGACGCACGCAAGACCAGCGAAGAACTAGGCAAGTTCAACGACATGACCGATGAGGAACGTAACAATGTTGCACGCATAGTAGGAATGGGAGCGTTGAAATACTTTATCCTAAAAGTAGATGCACGCAAGAACATGCTGTTCAATCCAGAGGAGAGCATTGACTTCAACGGAAACACAGGTCCGTTCATTCAATATACTTACGCACGAATCAGAAGTATTCTTCGCAAGGCAGCAGAACAGGATATAACTATTCCTGACTCTGTAACTGGCGATTATGCCGTTAACCAAAAGGAAACGGAACTGATTCAGAAGATGAATGAATTTGGTGCAGCTGTACAACAGGCAGGCAAGGATTATAGCCCAAGCGGCATAGCCAACTACTGCTATGAACTGACAAAAGAGTTCAACCAGTTCTACCATGACTATAGCATACTCGGTGCTGATACTGACAATGAAAAGGTTCTCCGTCTTGTTCTTGCAAAGAATGTAGCGAAGATTCTTAAAAACGGTATGGCATTATTGGGTATCGAAATGCCTGAACGTATGTAACACTAATGGCAGACAAATTAATAAACCCTCCTGATTATAGGAACGATACGGTTTTACCGCTTCCGTTAGAAGTAACATCTAACGCATGGGCAGTTGATGCTGCTTGCAGCGGTAATCCTGGACCAATGGAATACCAGTGCATAGATCTCAAGACAGGTGCACGGGTATTTCATTTCGGACCTATGTATGGCACAAACAACATTGGAGAGTTCCTCGCTATAGTTCATGCGTTGGCTCTTATGGACAAGCAAGGCATAACGGGAAAGACAATATATTCTGATAGCCATAACGCCATTCTTTGGGTTAGCAAGAAGCAATGCAAGACAAAGCTTGAACGCACGCCAAAAACAGAACATCTATATCAGATTATTGCAAGAGCGGAAACATGGCTTCGCACACATCGTATAACTACACCTATTGTAAAATGGGAAACACAGAAGTGGGGAGAAGTGCCCGCTGACTTTGGAAGAAAGTAACAACTGCAATACTATTGCTTTTACCTGTATACTTTCAATGCATAAGAAACATTCGTTTAAACTATACATCTTATTATATATGCCCAAAGAACTCAACGAACAGCAAATTTTTCTGAAGCTATCGTCTATATGCGCATCAGCAGAACATTGCTCTTACGATATGGAACAGAAGATGATTCGTTGGCAAGTGCCCGAAAAAATACAGGCAAAAGTTATCCAACGCCTTATAGAAGAACGGTTCATTGACGAGGAACGCTATTGCCGTGCCTTTGTCCACGACAAGATTCGCTATAACAAATGGGGGCAATTAAAGATAGAACAGGCGTTATTTCAGAAACATATCGATAGGGATATAGCTTCGCATGTACTTGACGAAATAGAAGACGAAGAATATCTTGACGTTCTTAGACCTCTTATTAAAAGTAAGAGCAAAACGATAAAAGCAGAAAGCGAATACGAGTTTAACGGCAAGCTGATTAAGTTTGCGTTAAGCCGCGGTTTCACTATGAAACTTATTCAATCAGTAATTCACGATGAATAATCAGCCATGCTGGTCATTCTATATATCAAAACAAGATACAATGACCAGCATAGTGATTAACTTATGCGTAAGAATGCATTCCTCCCAAGAAATAATTAACTCCAAAGTAAGTCATTATTATTGAGAGGAAAGCTATAACCATAAACAAATGGTAGCCCATTGGCTTGCAAAGGAATGGCAATGTTCTGCGATGCACAGACAATGCATATATCATAAAAGTGATAAGTCCCCACACTTCTTTTGCATCCCAGCTCCAATAAGTTCCCCATGAAACATTCGCCCATATCGCGCCGATAAATATTCCTAACCCTAAAGCCGTAAGCGCAGGATAAAGGAATATGTCTGACAAAAGGCGCAATGATTCGGTCTGTTCATACAATCCGACAGCATATTTTCCTCTTATCAGCCTCAATGCAATAGCCATCAATCCACAGATAAACGTCAATGAAAGCAAGGCAAACGACATCATTATTATTGAAACATGAATACTCAACAACGGGGAATTAAGCACTGGCATGATATGACTTATCTGCGGGTCCATCTGATTGATGTGAGAAACCAGCAAGAAAAAGCCTGACATCAAGAAGCCGAATGTTAGAATAATACGGAAACGACGACATACAATAAATGAAAGCAGCATTATTAGCCATGCCATCAGCAGCATTGTCTCATAGCCATTCGACATCGGAACCGTTCCGCTTATTATCCAACGCAGTGCAAGACATACAGTCAATGCAATAAAAGACAAGAACAAAACCACAACAGTAAATGCGTTTACGATCTTTACAGTCTTGTTTTCTCTTGAATCCACAGATTGAACATGCGTCTTTCTTGTAAGTCTATACAAGGAAAAGAATAATGTAAGGAATCCCATTGTAAGGTTTACCATGAAAAGAATCGTGGCAAATGGTATGGAATTATACAGTCGTTCTGCCTTTATCTGATTGTCCGTTGGAAGAGAATTGCCTGCATTTACCTTCTGATATTTAAGCATCTTGTCAAGAATCTGGTCTATATGACCGTTGTTTCCAGCCAAAGCTTCTTGATAAATCAATGAAAAAACATTCTGCATATACTTGCGATGGTCTTCATCTATAGACTTGTCGGTAATCTTTTCCGTTGGAGAATACCATGTTGTCTTGCCTTTTTCTGTGAAAGGAAATACTTTTAATAGAGAACCATGACGTAAATCCATAACCAACTGGATGCGGCTATCCACATCACCAGCCTGTTTGTGGAACTCATCTTGATTACCATTATAGTATTCTCTAATGTAAGGTCCTATGATATAACCGCCCATATCACGGTTAAAGAAAGTATTAACCGATACATACTTAGGCAGTTGCAACGTTTCGCGCAACGCACCGCTCTTCATCTTTATTATAGGCTCTGCGCTCCATTCGTCACCCCAGAAGATAAAACCAGTAATGACCTGCTCTGGAGTATAGTCTTTATAAATTGCACTGCCGTATAGCTTTTTCGTAAAGTCTATGGCAAATGTCTGCAACGGACAGATACGGTCATTGTACAATATATTAAGCTGTCCGAACTTCTCTGCCGTCTCTTTCGGCAATACTGTTGCAGCGTTTACACCTTGAGAAAAAGCAATCAAAGCAACAAGAACCAATATTCCTTTCTTCAGAATAGGGCTTCTTAATACGCGTCTATATGCTCCCTTAGGGTCAAAAAGCATCCATATAAGAGACAAGAACAACAATGCATAACCAGTATAAGTTACAGGTATTCCGTATGGATCTGAATTTACTGATATATAAGAACCTTTACCGTCAGAGTCGTAAGACCGCTGATAAAGACGCATATTCTTATAAGTATATATATTGTTCATTGACACTTTACCCTGCTCTTGCTTGTCTCCGTCGATTATAGTAAACACCGAAACATAATCCTGGGCGGCATCAGTGCCACTATGATACTCCACGTCAAACTTGTCAAGACGCAGAGTAAAAGGCAATGACATAGTAACAATGTTGCCCCCACCCTTATCTACAAGATATTCATCGGTCGTTTTATCTAAACGCAAATGCACAAAACCCTTGTCTGCAAAGACGTATGTAAGAAAGGCTCCAGCAAGAATTACAATAAAAGAAAGGTGCAATAACACCACACCAATATTCTTTACCTTTGACTTAAGGAAATAGCAAATCGCAACAACAGCAAGCAAAGCCCACAACAAACAGAACCACCACGAACCGTAAATATTCACGGAAACATATTCCGTGCCTTTGCTATGCTCAACAAAAGTAGCCACACCCATCAGGACGACTACCAACGAATAAAGAAGAAACAGAACTTTCTTTACGTTCACTAACATAATATAAAATCCACAATTAAAATTAAAAGAAGTCCTCTCCTCGCGAAGAGAAGAGGACATAACCTATCTTTTAATCTAAATTAGATTGATTGCAGGAACTTAACAACTGCATCACGATCTGATTTGCTAAGATTATAGAAATTCTCAGTAGCATAGTAAGCATCGCTATTCTTACTGTATCCATGCCACATGATAGCCTCTATCTCATTACGTGCACGGCAATCATGCAAACGATCTTCCGCTCCAGTATTTACCATAGAAAGTCCACGTCCCCACAACGGTGTAGTACGACACCAAGAACCATGAATACCATTCTTCATATAAAGACGGTGCTGAACCATATCTGTATATGGATAAATTGTCTGGTATGGATATGTAGGCAAAATACGACCAGCATCCTTTATGATTGACGGTGCCCAATAGTCATCAGAACCTGTAACCCATTTCGGACGATGGCAATCTGCACAACCTATCTCCATGAATACCTCTTTACCACGCTGAACTACAGAACTATTTAGATCACGTGCACGCGGCACAGCAAGACCACGATGCCAAACCATATACTGCCAGAAGTTATTGTCTGACATCTCTGGAGAGAAGTTGTGATAATCATTATCAAACTGGTTAGTATTAGGATCAAGCAATGTCTTCACACACTCTTTAATAGCATCTTTATCTGCATTGCCATCTGAACCTGCTACATAATAAGGTGATGTTGGGTCACTAGCAATAGCATTTATCACGCTTTCGTTTTCAGACATGGCTAAAGCCCATGCAGAGGTAGAATAAAGATACTTACGATCGCTACGGCTGACGTTTGGTATATTCCACATCGCATTGGCACCTGCACCATCTTGCAAAGAGGCACGTGTAAGAGCGTATGTGTAACGCTTTATCATCTTTGTACCGTCTGCAAGGGTATAATATGCGCTTGAAGCCCAATCGTTAGCATCAGCGTCCCACATACTTGGATTAAGTGTTACATACTGAGCTTCTTTCTGATACTGCGCCTTGATTGAATCTTCAGGAATCGCATCAAGCAAACCATTACCATAAAGACCAATTGTCGATTCCAAACGGAAAGCCAAATTAGTTGGCTTAGGATTGGTATTGAATGCGTCTTCATCAATATACAACTCAGGATAAATCAATTCGTAAGTCTCTCCGTCAGGGAAAGTCATAGACAGTCCGCTTTCCATTGAGGTTACTTTCTCCCAACTCAAATGGATACCAGATTCATCAACAGGCGGCAAGAAAGGAGATACCGCTTTTGTCTGAGGCATACCTGTTACTTCTGATATATAAGAGCCATCATCACCATTTGCGCCGTCTGTCGGATGGTAGATAACAAGAAGATAACCGTTACCACGGAAATCTGCGGTATAGCTATTAACCCTTTTGCCATGTCCATACCCAGGATGGCAGTCAATACAAGAAGTCCTAACATAAGCAGGACCAAGTCCTCCGAATGAGGCAGTACTGGTTTCTGTGAAATCATGCTCAAACAAAAGTTCACCTCTCTTGAATTCGTCATAAAGCCCCGCATTATTTACTGCAGGAGTTTCATCTTCATAACAAGCTGCGGTTGTGTTTTCGGTTGTTCCAAGTTCGCCGCCAGGATACCACTCTTCAGCTGAAAAGTTTCCTACCTGCTGTCCTACATACTTGTAGTCATCACCTTCTGTACTTACTGTGGTATCATCGTCAGAACAAGAACTGACGGACAAGCACAAAAAGGCTCCAAGAGCAAATAGATAATTTGTGTTTTTTAATCCCATCATAATAATATTCATATTTGTAATGTAATTCTTTGCGCTAAAAAGCTGCATCAAACATAAGCCTAATTTCTTAGACTTACCCTGATACAACTTTTTTCTTAATCCCTATATAAATAGGATAATTATCTTCTTTTTTCTTTTAGTTTGCCAAAATCCAGCTTGATGCGCTATTAAGATAGTCATCAAGTGAATTTACTGCCTGCATAGCTGTATTTACATAGCTTGCTCCTGGATCCAGAACGAACGGAGTTCCGCTATCCTTGCAAGCCTGCAAAGCTGAGAGTGCGGTATTCAAACGGCTGTTAAGCTCTGTAGCCATCTCAGAATTATATGTAACAAGATATGCCATTACTGAGTTTGAAGACCATGTTGTGCCATCAAGGTTGCCGTAAAGACAATTCTTTATGCTTATGATATTGTCATAGAAGTCTGTGAAAGAATTGTAGCTATATGGAGACTCTATATAATTAGGGTCATCCTCGTCTCCTGCCTGACCTGTAGCAGAACGGTAAGCCTGTCCCATTTTCTGGTCTGCAACCTCAGCACAGATGTTTGAACAACCTGAAACCAAAATTGTTTCCATTACTTTCTTCCAAGAAGCCTGTGTACTTGATGTCTGTCCTGCAGCAAGAAGGTCTTCACCATAGCTTATACCACCCTTATTTGTAACTGTCTGGAAATCATCTGAAGAAGCTGCACAAGTAGCTACACGCTCAATGTGTGCTGCTGGTGCTGAAGAACCTTCCCAAGCAACTTCAAGCTGGAAGCACTTGTCACGAAGGTCACCTGCTACAGCTGTTGCAAAAATAACTTCCTCTTTACCTGTTACATTCATTCCAGAGAAATAGTTTGTTCCCTGATAGCTGTAATCCTCTACTGCATCATTATTGAATATAGCAACATCGCGTGGAGAACCATTACGGAAGAAGATAAACTCTATTCCGTGGAAACCAAGGTTTTCAGCGGTGAGGTTCTCACGTGCATACTCGATACCGTCAGACTCATCAAGGGCAGCAATTTTAGTGTCATTGTTCAAGTCTGTAGCCAATGTTGCTACATCGAGAGGCCATGTGTCAATATGTGGGTCAATTTCAAAATCGCTTGCTGCGCCATAAAGGAACGCTTCGCTCTCTTCCCAATAATTACGTGCTGCCAGATAAGACTCGCAAATAGCATTAATTTCGCTCTGCTCTACTGTAGTACCAGCCTTCAGTTTTGTCTTCAATGCAGAAATCAGATTGTACAGATTTTCTGTTTCTGATGCAAGGCTACTGTAAGTAGGATAAACGACACTGTTAAGGTATACAGATGTAATGGAGCTGATAGCTGTATTCTGCTCTTCAGCCCTTGCTGCTGAATCGTCATCATCATCGTCATCGCTACAAGACGTGAATCCTGCGCCCATTGTAATTGCCATTGCAAACATCAGGGCATACTTGAAAAATTTTTTCATTGTACTTTTTTTTAATGTATTAATTAGTTGTGTTTAAAATCCCCTTCATATTAAAGGAACCAACCCTCATAGGCAATTCCTACACTTACACTTGGCTCATTGTTATAACCAGTCTTTAGGAATCTGTGAGAATACTCTGCCTTTACGGCAATCTGTGGAACTGGATAATAGTTTACACCAGCTGCTATGCGGTTCTTTGCTGTATAGTCATATGAAGGCTGAGAACTTTCGCCAATGTAAGAATTATAGTACTCATAACGTCCAAACACATACAGTTTCTGATTGTCCGCACGTGTCTTTGCTATCTGTGAGAAAACATCATAACCAGCCTCAACACCAATAGAAACAGCATTCTTTCCAACATAAGTATGATCGTAAGGTGATGCACTTTGAGTATTTATTTTCGCAGTGTTCAACTTTGGAGTATCTGAAATGTATCCATAATCAGCCTGTCCCCTTACAATCCAGTTGAAACGATTGAATGTAAAGTCAAAAGATCCGATGAAAACATTTGCTTTAACTTTATCGTATGTCTTGCCTGTTCCTTCCATTTCGTTAGGAGAGGTATTGTGCATTGCCTGACCATAATAACCGCTCAATCCAAGACGTAAGCCTTTCACAGAGTAATTATCAATGCGGAAAGCATAGCCATATTTGTTTGCTGGCTTGAACTCATAAGAAGAGCCGGCACCATCGCTAATCCAACCATCACGACTAAACTGCAAAGCGTTAAGTCCTGCAACAAATTGAAGTTCATAGCGGAAATCACCTAAACGTCCCCAGAAACTTATACCCGTATCATGCCAAGTACTTGGGAGTATCGTGTTCTCTCCCTCTGGACGGTAAACAGTAAAGTAATTAAGAGGTTCATGGTATGCATTGTTGAGTCCTACAGGAACAACAAAGTGTCCTATCTTAAGATTTGCCCAACGTGCAAAAGACTTCTGAATCCAGAATTGTTCGAGTTCTACTTCACCTCCTTTTTCAACTTCTGTCTCATATTCGCCACCTTCATCGTTCTCTATTTCGATAGAACTTCCTGTGCCAGTATGTTCAAACTCAATTTCTGTACCCAAAGTCCATCCCTTTCCAAAGTCATATCCCAAATAAATAACAGCATGAGGTATGTCAAACTGACCATTACTTGGATCATCCTTATACCTTGTAGGATTACTGTATCGATAAGGGTTATCACTATAGAAATTACGTGTAAGAGCCACCTCACCGTAACCTCCTATGCTCAGGCGATTACCTTTCGCATGCTGATACACACTGTCAGCGGCTGAAACCTGTGCTTCAGCCCTGTTTGGAGCAGCAACACTCAGCAGAGTACAAGCTCCTAATACAATTGAAAATTTATTCATGTAGTACAATTTCTTAAAATACCGATGCAAAAGTACAACTATATTTAAATGTTTACAATACCTAAAAATGTGTAAATCTTAACTAACATTATTAGGTATTACACCATATTCTAACCATAACATATTGCTATAATACACGAATAAACACATGAAAATAATGCAAAATGGGGCATATAGTAACGAATTATTGCTGATTTATATACATATAAAATTATATAATTTCATAAAAAGCAATGTCCCCGATACCTACAAATAGGTATTAGAGACATTAGTAATTAATAGGTATCAGATGTTAAAAATCAAAATTCTTTATTATATTTTCCCTTTATTTTGTTCGGAAAGCCACTTGATAATGCCGTCACATGCGTCTTCTATAAGGTCCAAAGCCAGTTCAAAGTCACGGTCACCACCATAATATGGGTCTGGAACGGTATCATACTCAGGGTGGCGAGTCATGAAATCGGCAGTACAATATATTTTCTTTCGGTCTTCATCGTTGCGTGCAAGTCTTGTTAGAGCCTTCACATTCTCATTGTCCATCGCAAATATATAGTCAAAACGGTCAAAGTCTGACGGCTTTATTTGCCTTGCTATACTGCTTATATCATATTCCCTTTGGGCGCCATGCCTGCGCATTCGTCTGTCAGGAAGTTGGCCTTCGTGCCACGGACCTATGCCTGCCGAGTCTATATAATATTCCTTATTATAAGGAAACATGTCGCTGATTTTATATTTCAACACAGCTTCGGCTGCCGGAGAACGACAGATATTGCCCAAACAGACAAAGAGAATGTTCTTGGTTTTGAAATTCTCGCTATTCATTTTTATTCGTCAGTTCTTTGTTCATTAAGCTTTTTCTTTACCACTGCAGGGTTTCCTGCTGCAAGACTATCATCCGGCACATCATGGGCTACGACACTGCCTGCAGCAATAATACATCTTTTGCCTATTGTAACGCCCGGACACACTATAACACCACCGCCAAGCCATGTGTCCTCTCCTATAGTTACAGGGTAAGCGGTTTCAATAGTGCCTCTACGTGCCACATAATCCATAGGGTGCTGCGGTGTATAAAGCTGGCAATTGGGACCAATCAGTACATTATCTCCTATGGTTATGCGTCCACCGTCAAGCATAGTGCAGTTATAGTTTACGAAAACGTTTCGCCCAATGGTAATGCCGTTGCCGTGGTCGCAATGGAAAGGAGGACAAATTACAGAATCTTCCGGTATCCCAGGTATAAGGTCTTCTATAAGTTCACGGTAATTGTCATCAAATATTGATGCCGTTTGCAACTTTCGGCATATATCCTTTGCATGAACCAGACTTTTCTCTATGTCAGGAGTAGAGAAGTTATAAAGTTGCTGGCTACGCATCTTTTCAAACTCAGTCATATCTTATCATTGTTAATGTATGATACAAAGATACTCACTTTTGATTTTTATATACGGCAACCCACATATTTTTTAACTTTTAATCACAATAAGCCAGTAGGAAATATGCAAGAATATACAGAAAACTGCATATATGCAAGTCTGAAATCAGGACAAAATAAAATCACGAAATAGAGAAAAGAACACAAGAAAATAGGCATGCAAATGAAAATATATGGGGTTATTTCAGATTACCATTTGGGTAATTGACAAAAACCAGGTACATTTTCCCCGAAAACCGACCCCTTTTTCAGTCGCAAACACGGCGTTTTCTACCTAAAAATACGGCAGTTATGTCATGTTACATACCATTATATACGATTAATTTATGCACACTACACATAGAATCAAGCGTAAGTCACTATACATAAGCATTTTAATTATGCACACGTTTTTATGCGTTATTTGCGTCCACGACATTTTTATTTCAGAAAAATGCCATTCTCAGCGCGTTAACTGGTATGAATATACAGAAAAGAATAATAGAAATGAATAAATATTCATTTTTCTCCATTTAAAAGATTTTAACCCTAATAACTCATCAGAACGCATTTATACACCATACTCTACCATGCCCGATAGTAAACAAAAAGAAATCGTGCCGAAAGCCTTGTCATAAACTTTCAGCACGATTAGAAGTTATTATGGGAATGGAATTATTTCTTAAGGAAACTGTCAACCTTGGCAGCAATGTCTCTTCCGCTTGCCATTGCACGCACTACAAGCGATGCTCCACTCGCTGCATCACCGGCAACAAAAACATTGTCTGCAAACTTAGGCTGCTCTGGTTTCAGGAATCCCATTGCAAGAAGTACCATCTCTGCCTTAATGATTTCTGGCTTGCCAACAGGCTCCATGATAGGCCTGCCGCCTTCCGGATCAGGTTTCCATGTTATCTCCTGTACCTCGACACCAGTCAGTTTGCCGTCCTTACCAATAAACTTAAGGGAGTTAATGTTCCAACGGCGCACACATCCTTCCTCATGACTTGATGTTGTCTTGAGTGTTCTTGGCCAGTTAGGCCATGGATTAGCTGGGTCAACTGGACCTACTGGAGGCTTTGGCATAATCTCTATCTGAGTTACGCTCTTGCATCCCTGACGATGTGCAGTACCAATACAGTCACTGCCGGTATCACCTCCACCGATTACGAGCACGTCTTTGCCTTTGGCGTTAACTAGTTCTTCACGCTTGAACTCCATGCCTGCAAGTATTCTGTTCTGCTGTGCCAGCATTTCAAGAGCCAGATATACGCCTTTAAGTTCGCGTCCCGGTATGTTCAAATCACGCGCTGTAGGTGTGCCGGTAGCTATTACGTAAGCATCAAAACCTTCAGGTAGTTTCTCAACGTTTATGTCTTCATTGAACTTAAACTCAATTCCTTCTTCCTTAAGAACATTGATACGTCTGTCAATAACGGCTTTATTGAGTTTGAAGTTTGGAATACCGTATCTCAGAAGACCGCCTGCGCTTTCGTTCTTGTCGTATACAGTTACTGCATATCCCATAAGATTGAGACGGTTAGCAGCAACAAGTCCAGCTGGACCAGCACCGATTACAGCCACTTTCTTGCCGTTACGCTCAGGGTGATGTATGCGTACATAGTTCTCCTGAAAGGCGTGTTCGGTTATAGAAGCCTCGTCTTCACGGTTTGTCGTAGGCTCATGGTCTGTAAGATTGAGTACACAAGCTTTCTCGCACAAGGCAGGACAGATGCGGCCAGTGAATTCAGGAAAGTCATTGGTAGAGTTTAACAGACGGTAAGCCAGCTCCCAATCGCCTTTATAAAGAGCGTCATTCCACTCCGGTGGTTTGTTTCCAAGCGGACAAGCCCAATGGCAGAACGGCACACCACAGTCCATACAACGTGATGCCTGCGTGCGGCGGTCGCTTGAATTCAATGTTTGTTCAACTTCTCCGAAGTCGTGTATGCGGTCATGAACGGGTCTGTATCCCGCTTCCTTACGGTGTATTGTCAAAAATGCTTTTGGATTTCCCATTGTTGTAATTGTTTAATGGAGGTTTTACATTAATAATCTCTCTGCATGTCAGCAATCTTCTGTTGCAGTTTTCTTACCTGCTCTTCCTGCAGCACACGCTTGTATTCAATCGGGACTACCTGTATGAAGTCCTCGACGTAACGGTTCCAGTCGTCAAGCATTGTACGTGCCAGTTTAGAACCGGTGTAGAGATAATGCTGGCGGATAAGCTCGTGAAGCTCCTTGCGGTAGTTGCTGTCTTCAACGAGATTAATCTCAACCATATCCATATTACAGAAATAATCGAAGTTGTGGTTCTTGTCCCAAACATAGGCTACGCCACCACTCATACCTGCGGCGAAGTTACGTCCTGTCTCACCAAGCACTACTACACGACCGCCTGTCATATACTCGCAGCAGTGGTCGCCAGCGCCTTCGATTACGGCAATAGCTCCAGAGTTACGCACACCGAAACGCTCGCCTACCTTACCGTTGACATACAACTCACCGCTTGTCGCGCCATAAAGGCCAGTATTGCCGGCGATAATGTTGTCTTCAGCATTGAAATTGCTTCTTACAGGAGGCAGAATAGATATACGTCCACCGCTCAAGCCCTTGCCGAAGTAGTCGTTAGCCTCGCCTTCAAGCTTGAAGTTGATACCCTTGGTAAGGAATGCTCCGAAACTCTGACCTGCACTTCCCTTGAACTTGATGTTGATAGTCGAGTCTGGAAGTCCTTCTTCACCGTATTTCTCTGCAACAAGACCACTTAACATTGTACCTGCGGCACGGTCTGTGTTCTTGATTGCATAATCGAGATTGACTTCTTCCTTTTCTTCTATACCCTTCTGAGCCGAGCGTATAATCTGCTGGTCAAGGATATTCTCAAGGTCGTGTTTCTGTTCTGTCGTATGATAGAGCGAACAGTTGCCGTCTTCCTTGTTGAGAAGACGTGTAAAGTCAAGCATTGAAGGCTTGCTGCCTTTCACTGTATCTTTTCTTACAATGAGTTCCGTATGTCCAACTATGTCATTGAGCTTGGTATATCCCATTTCTGCAAGATATTCACGAACTTCCTGTGCAAGGAACGTGAAGTAATTTACCAAATACTCATACTTTCCGATGAAGTGTTTACGAAGTTCCGGGTTCTGAGTGGTAACACCAAGAGGACATGTATTAAGGTTACACTTACGCATCATTACACATCCCAAGACGATAAGCGCCAATGTACCGAATCCAAATTCCTCTGCACCAAGCAAAGCCATAGTTATAATATCGCGTCCAGTCTTCAACTGACCGTCTACCTGGAGGCGAACCTGTCCACGAAGACCGTTCTTGACAAGTGTCTGCTGTGTTTCGCTGAGTCCAATCTCAGGAGAGATACCTGCAAAACGCATACTTGAAGCAGGAGAAGCACCTGTACCGCCCTCAGCACCTGATATGACGATAAGTTCAGCCTTTGCCTTTGCCACACCAGCAGCAATAGTTCCGACACCGCTTTCTGCAACAAGCTTAACGCTGATTGCTGCCTTCGGATTTACATTCTTAAGGTCGAAAATCAGCTGGGCAAGGTCTTCGATAGAATAGATATCGTGATGAGGTGGAGGAGAAATAAGTGAAATGCCAGGTATTGAGTGACGTGTCTTGGCAATAATCTCATTTACCTTAAAGCCAGGAAGCTGACCTCCTTCACCCGGTTTTGCACCTTGAGCCACCTTAATCTGCAGTTCTTCTGCATTTACAAGGTATTCTGTTGTAACGCCGAAACGTCCTGAAGCAATCTGTTTTGTCTTGCTTGAAAGAGAAATACCATCGTATGTAGAGTGGAAACGCTCATTGTCTTCACCTCCTTCACCTGTATTTGAACGTGCTCCAAGCTTGTTCATGGCAAGTGCGATTGCTTCATGAGCCTCCTTGCTAAGAGCACCGAAACTCATAGCGCCTACTACGAAATGCTTAACTATGCTTTCTACAGGCTCTACCTTATCTATACTGATAGGATTACGCTTGAAATCAAGGAAGTCACGGATGAAGATAGGGCTTTCCTTGTCGTCAACCAGCTTTGTAAATTCCTTGTATTTCTTATAGCTGCCTGTCTGTGTTGCAAGCTGAAGCGTTGCAATAGTCTCAGGATTCCATGCGTGTTTGATACCATCCTTACGGAAATGGAATTGTCCGAGGTTAGGAAGGAAGTCAACGTCTGTATTCTTTGAGAATCCTGCATCGTGCATTGCTATGGCATCACGGGCAATTGTCTCTAAACCAATACCGCCGATTGTTGATACTTCAGTTCCGAAGTATGTCTTCAAGAGACTCTCAGAAAGACCGATACTCTCGAATATCTTTGCGCCACGGTAAGAACGGATAGTAGATATACCCATCTTAGCCATGATCTTAAGCAATGCTTTCTTTACAGCCTTGATATAGTTTGCCTCTGCTGTCTCGTAGTTTTCCTGTATCTTGCCTTTCTTTACAAGATCGTCAAGAATAGCGAATGTCATATATGGGCACAATGCAGAAGCACCGTAACCAAGCAGAAGTGCCGCATGCATGGTTTCACGAATTTCACCACTCTCAACGATAAGCGCAGTCTGTACACGCTTTCCTACTGATATAAGATAATGGTGAACAGCACTGACAGCAAGCAAAGACGGGATAGCCGCATGTGTTTCGTCTATGTCGCGGTCTGAAAGGATAATATAGTTGTAACCTTCGTCAACGCTTCTCTCTGCATCTTTGCAGAGTTTGTCAAGTGCATCGCGAAGTCCATCTTCACCTTTAGAACATTCAAACAATATAGGAAGCTTGACTGTATTAAAGCCTTTATAGCGGATATTGCAAAGTATATCAAGCTGAGTATTGTTCAATATAGGATGAGGAAGGCGCACCATCTTGCAGTTAGTCTCGTCTGGACTAAGAATACCTGAGCCTACACGACCGATGTATTCAGTCAATGACATTACAAGATTCTCACGTATAGAGTCGATAGCAGGGTTGGTTACCTGTGCGAACTGCTGACGGAAATAGTTGAAGAATACCTGCGGCTTATCGCTAAGAACAGCCAAAGGAGTATCGTTACCCATAGCAGCAGTAGGTTCCTGACCACTGACACACATTGGAACAATAGTGTTGTCAATGTCTTCTGCGCCAAAACCGAACACCATTTCATGGCGAACAAGGTCATCAACGCTATTGGATACCTTACGTCCACTCTTAAGTTTCTCTAACTGTATACGGTTAGTAGACAACCACTGACGATAAGGATGTTCAGCAGCAAGACGCTCTTTTATCTCTCCATCATAGTATATCTTGCCTTCCTGAGTGTCGATAAGAAGTATCTTTCCTGGCTGCAGCCTTCCCTTCTCTGCTATTTCACTTGGGTCGAAATCCATTACACCAACCTCAGAAGCAACAACCATCATATCGTTCTTGGTTATTGTGTAGCGGGCTGGGCGCAGACCATTACGGTCAAGCATACCTCCAGCAAAGCGTCCATCACTGAACAGCAATGCAGCAGGACCGTCCCAAGGTTCCATAAGAATTGAATGATATTCATAGAAAGCCTTCAAATCCTCAGAGATAGGATTCTTGTCATTGAAACTCTCCGGTACCATAAGCGTCATTGCATGCGGCAATGACAAACCGCTCATTACAAAGAATTCAAATACATTGTCCAGACTTGCAGAGTCACTCATGCCAGGCTGAACTATTGGAGAAATATCCTTTATATTACCAAGTGTCTCAGAGCTTAATACGCTTTCACGCGCCTGCATCCAACCGCGGTTGCCTCGGATAGTATTAATCTCGCCATTATGACACAACAAACGGAATGGTTGTGCCAAGCTCCACGTAGGGAATGTATTGGTAGAGAATCGTGAATGTACCAACGCAAGTCCACTTGTGAAGTAGTTATTTGTCAAATCAGGGAAATACTGACGAAGCTGAAGGCTTGAAAGCATTCCTTTATAAATAATATTCTTGCTTGAAAGAGAACAGATATAGAAGTCTTCATCCTTAATACGCTTCTCAATACGTTTTCTTACAAGATATAGAGTGCGTTCAAAGACAGGAACCTTATCATCGGTAACACCTGTAATGAAGACCTGCTTAATGTCTGGCTCATTGGAAAGAGCCGTTACTCCAAGACATCCAGGATTAGTAGGTACATTGCGTAAATGCATGAGAGAGAGTCCTTCACGTTCAATCTCTTCAATCATTACACTTAGGATATCCTGTTGTTTCTTATTGTCCTTAGGCAAGAAAATTAGTCCTGTACCATACTTTCCCTTCTCAGGGACTGGTATTCCTTGCAAAAGGATAAACTCGTGAGGTATCTGCAACAATATACCAGCACCGTCACCGGTCTTGTTGTCAGCACCTTCTGCGCCTCTATGACGCATGTTCTCGAGTACTTTCAGTGCGTTGTCTACCAAATCATGGCTCTTATTGCCATGGATGTTGACAACCATTCCGACGCCACACGCATCGTGTTCATACTCGGCATTATACAATCCATTTCCCATTTCCAGTTGCATTTAAATTATAAAATTCACGAATTTGTATCAAATTGGATGCAAAAATACAAAAAAACTTTCACTTTGAGAAACGTTTAGGTGTTAAAATAGAAAACTTTTTCTACCTTTTATCATAACTAGTTATAAAACCAACGAATTACTAAACACATAATAATAAATTAGAAGTAAATTAAAAAGAAATGGTTTTAATTTGACATTTTAGCCATTTGAATAGATTTCAAACCAATTATATAACAATTACATTCATGCTGTTTACACTAAAAAATTATATTTTCTGCATGATTTTTGCTAAAAAAGCAAGAAAATACGTCAACAAATTGGTTCATTTTGGTTCAAGTACTAAAGTGTAAGATAATACTTTACATATTTTTAATATCTTTGTAACCGGCTTCACATTACGTCAAAACTAAATGAACAGACACAACGCAGAAATAGAATTATTAAGAATTGAAGTTGAGAACAAATTGGGAAAACCTCTCAAATCTCCTACCGACTTCAATCAATTATCCTTATGCCTACAAAAAGAGATAAAAGAGGATATAAGCATATCTACAATTAAAAGGCTTTGGGGATATGCTGATGCAAATCATAGAACCAGTTACACAACACTATCTATATTAAGCAGATTCCTGGGATATTCTGACTGGGAGGACTATTGCATGGCTCTTAGGCTTAGGATTATGGCAGAAGACTATAGCAAAGACGAGAACGGACACATCTTGACATTCTGCCTGAAAAGCGGAGATCTCATTGAAGTGACAGGTGAGAACAACTACAAATGTGTAATAGAATATATCGGAGGCAATAGCTTTAGAATGGATAAAGAATCTGAGAGAGCTATTCGTAAAGACGAATTGTTCTATGTGAAAACATTTGATAGATACAAGAATGATTCCATTTCAAAGAATGACAATATAACATCAGAAGAAGAAAAGGATCAAAACAACAAATAAGTCTCCAATATACAAGACGCTAAAATCTATCTGTACATTATTTTAATACAAGGATACTTATATAGAGATATTTTACACCTTAATATATATACTAATTAAGTATACATTTAATTTATATCACAACATGAACCAATATGAACCGTAAATTATCTCTTATAATAATTAACAATTTAGTATCTTTGCATAAAATTTAAATCTGCTAAGTATTTTTGATAGTCTTTCAACTTCAATTAATATTTCTTGGCAGGTTGAATTTCAAGTGGACATTTGTAGACAATAAAACTACTGTGG
>JAUNIZ010000042.1 GCA_030523165.1 Prevotellaceae bacterium | reverse complement strand
ATGCAAGCTTGCTTGTACATTGTCATGGCGAGAAAAAGTGCGCGAAGCGAATAGTACTTTTTAGCGAATAACTAATAGTGGAGTTTTTGAGTAGTTAATGTAGTTAGATGTAGTTAAAGTAGGAGTTCCTTGAGCGAGAGCGAAAAAAGGAAAATAGCAACATAAAGGGTTATGCTCTTATTTCAAATGGTATTAAACCACAAAAGCATTTGTCTTTGACTCCTTAGCGAGTAGAACGAGCGATAACTCCCTATAACTACTTTAACTCCCAAAATATAACTCCCAGAACATACTTCCGTTAACTACTTTAATTCCTTAACATAACGTGAAAGCCCCTGATAGAATTGCTCTATCAGGGGCTTTCTGTTTATCCAAAATCTAAAGACCGATTTGGAATTATAGGAACTTATATTGTGGGTATCAACAACTTGTAAATAATGTATAATAGAGGCATTACAACGCCAGTACTAAATCTGCCAATAGAATGGCTGATTCGGATTCTTCTTTTGGCGCGTCTTTGGGTTTCCATGCCAAGATAAAACGGGCGGATGCCGATTTTACCTTATAGCCTTTTTTCTCCCACTCCTGTAATGTGGACTGCATGTTGATTGACAGTTTTGCTACAGGCTTGTTTGTATCTGCTTTGTACAGAATAAAATCATTGTATATTAAACTATCTCCACTCCTCAATGACAATACCTCACGCTTAAGCCCTTTAAAGAAACTGAGATATACGTCTCTATGAGAGAGTTGGAGAACTATTTCATCGGGCATGGCGTACTGTGTCTTATCAACAGAATACTTGTCTGGCTTCAGATTGTTGAAGTAATCACCGTCTGTATGTATAGACAAAAGATTCTTTGCACGAGTCATTCCGACATAATATTTGCGGATAAGGGAATCGTCCTTAGGATGATTGCCGGACAGCAGCATGTAGACGTTGTCGAATTCTCTGCCCTTGGCTTTATGGATAGTTGATACAACAACGTCTGTACCAGATATATCGCAAAAGTCTTCTACAGACGATTCAAATACATATTCTTTGAAATCGCTGAGGTATTTTGCCTTATTGGTTTGCTCAAACATTTCAACGCAACGCCTGACATAGGCGAGGCTTTGGCTTCTTTTGTAAGTTGTAAATGTTACCTGTTTGGCTTCTTCCCATAGTTTTTCAGGAATAAGAGGAGTGTCTGCCTGTCGTTCTATATATTTCAAGAAATATCTCATTTCCGCCATATTCCAGAAGCGAAAACCGTCAATAGACTGTATTAGTTTGCAGTTTATGCCTTTCTTCTGCAAGAGAGCCACAATGATTACCGCTTCTTCATTTGTCTGGGTAAGAACACATGAAGTGCCGTTGCCACGATTCCAGATCAATTCTCCAACAAGCGGTATATACATGTACTTCGATTGATAGCGCTTTATTTCTACCCAACCATCATTTTCCCCAACAGAGATGATAGGCATATGTTTCATTCTCTTGCTAATGCCTTTCACGAATCCATTGGCAAAATCAACCAGATGGCTTGCACTGCGGTAATTCTCAGTCATTTCAATAAACCTGCTTCCAGACTCTTTAGTCAGCTGGTACATGTATCTGGAGTCAGAACCACGGAACCCATAAATGTTCTGGTCATCATCACCTACTGCGATCACGCGCATTTCTTCGTTGTTGGTCATAAGAGCTTTTACAAGTTCATACTCAGCGTTGCCCATGTCCTGGGCTTCGTCAATAACCAATACAGTCTTGCCGATTCTGCTAGGCTCTACTTCTCCCTGGTTTATCATCTGGGCTGCCGTTGCAACGACATTTTTAGCATCGTCAAGATTGCCTATACGTCCCAGAAGATCAAAGCAATAGGAATGGAATGTCTTTATCTCAACGTAGTGGGCAGCGTTGCCAATCAGCTCCATTAGCCTTTGTTTGAATTCTGTTGCTGCAGCCCTTGAAAAGGTAAGCATCAGAAGCTGCTCGTGCTTTACATCCTCCATTAGCAAAAGAGAAGCAAGTTTATGGACCAATACACGTGTCTTTCCACTGCCAGGACCTGCGGCGACAACTATGCAGCGCGATTTCTTATCAGAGATTATTTCCATTTGGGTTTCTGATAACAGGTTGAACAGTTGTCTGTATTTTTGCGGTGTTAGATTGCGCTGTATCTCGTTGGTCCTTTCTCCTTTAAAGTATTTAGTGACAAACTTCCTGTAATCCATCTGAAAATAATCCTGAACATACCTTAAGGCAGAGTCATAGTCTTTTACCATCAAGTTTGCATATTCGCCAACTATATGAATCTGCTGAATCTTCTGCTTGTAAAATTCATTAAGCATGCGATAGTCTTCCTGCTTATATCTAGATTTGTTGTCCTTTATCCTTTCTATATTCATTGCGTTATAAAGGACAAGAAAACCTCCTTCAAGTTTCAATGCACCTATTTTGGACAGATATAAAAGAGACTCCTCAACATCTTCCAACTGAATGTTGTCAAGTCTACCAAAAAGAGACTGTGGATATGACTTTATATGATTAAGGAGTTCTACTATAGAGAACTGTATGGAATTGCCATGTGATGTCTCTTTTCGTGCGTCGGACACCTGTTTATATAGCCATTCCACAGTGATGCGGCTTATTTCTATCCGGCTTTCAAAACGTTTTATGGTATTTTCATAGTCTGTCTGCCGAGTGATTTTCATATTGCGGGATGCATCCTCTTTTTTGCGGATATATCCCTTTACGGTAAGGAAATAAAGCAAAGTCCTGATATCCTTTTCGCTTGATGTCGTAATACCGTCTTTTATGGCATTGTCATTAAGCTGTTTGCATGATATCTGCAACGATTCTTCAGGAATGTTGCTGAGGATATACCGTTCAAGTTTTGCAAAGCGTTCTAGCAGAATCTGGGATTTACGTTCAGAATCACCGGAGTCTAACAGATAGGCGGATATATCCTTGCTGTCTGCAAGGATGCCTTCTTGCCTCATTCGTTCAACGACAGAAATAACTTCACCTTTGCTCAGTCCTAAAATGTCTGCCAGATAATCAATTCGTGATTCTGCTTTTGATTCTTTGTTCTTGGAAGTGTGCTTTTGTGAAATCAGTGATTTGATAATCCTTACCGATTTCTCTATTTCGTCACTTCCGAACAGTGCGGACTCTGATATGCGTTTTCTGGCTTCGTCTGTATTCCTCACAGTGATGCCTGTTGCAAATACATGAGGAACATTGTTACCTCTTTTCAGATAGCCGCTCTGTTCTAAAGCAGATATAGCTGTGCGTACACGAGTTTCTATGTCTGGTACGGAATCTTCCCATCCTGCCTGTCTCGCAATTTCCAATGCGGAACAGCTGATACCGATACGTTGACGGGTAAGGTCTTTTACGGCTTTCCATACCTGTTGTATCTCGCTTATACTCAGTTTGGTCTGGTTAAGCAATATAAAGTGCTTGTCAAGATCATTATCGTTATAAAGCACATAGCAACGGGCATTGAGGTTTGGGTCACGACCGGCTCTTCCTGCTTCCTGGACATAGTTTTCCAGTGAGTCGGAAATATCGTAATGTATCACAAGACCTACATCTTTCTTGTCTACGCCCATACCAAATGCTGACGTTGCGACAATGATACGTACCTGGTCGTTCATGAAAGCGTCTTGGTTGCTGATTTTCTCATCAGATTCCATCTTTCCGTTGAATGGCAATGCCCTATACCCGTCGCGGGTCAGTTTTGCGGAAAGTTCTAAAGTCCGTTTTGTGCGTGACACATAAACTATGGTAGGGCAATCAGATTCAGCCACAAGACTCCTCAACTTCAGATATTTATCTTCATCGTTCTCAGCGTGAATAACGGAATAGCGCAAATTTGTTCTTGAAGCAGTTGATGCGAACAGTTCCAGATCAAGATCCAACGTCTGCTTAAAGTAATCGCAGATGTCCTGTATTACTTTCTGCTTTGCAGTAGCAGTGAAACATGATACAGGTATCTTTTTTGTGTAACCTTTTTTCTGCTGATATTTCTTGATGAACTTGCCTATGTAAAGATAATCTACCCTGAAATCCTGTCCCCATGAAGAGAAACAGTGGGCTTCGTCTATAACGAATCTCACGACATGACGAGCAGTCAATATTCTTTCAACGGTTTTTGACCGTAGCATCTCTGGAGAGATATACAAAAGAGAAGCATCTCCGCTTTGTACTCGTTGTATAGAAAGTGCTCTAGTTATCGGGTCTAACAGACCATTTATGGTTACTGCATCTGTAATGCCTTTCTCGGCAAGGTTGTCTACCTGGTCTTTCATAAGCGACTGCAATGGCGATATGACAACCGTTATGCCATGTACAGAACGGCCTGCCATAAGTGCAGGGAGCTGGAACGTAAGCGACTTTCCACCGCCTGTAGGGAATATGGCAAGGAGGGACTTTCCTTCTATTGCAGCCTGAACAGCCTGCTCTTGAAGAGGCTCATTTTCGTATGTACGGAACTGTTCGTAACCGAAGAATGCCTTCAGATTGTAGTGTGAGCTTAGTTGGGTATTGCAATAAATGCAACCTTCTTTGCACAGATTGTGGCGCAGAAGTTTCACAACATATTCCACTTGCGGATAGTTGTGAAGAACCCATCCTGGCGTAACGGAGCGATAGTCTGTAGTGTCTATTAACGCCAATGCATATGCCAGTTCGCATGGGTATTGGTTAATCAGCATATCAAGGTCAGCATGTTGGCATATTCTTCCTGCATAAGACTTGTATATCAGTTCTGACAATCCTTCTTTTATGTGGTTGGCACCAACCATATAAAAGAACCCTTTAAATTCTTCCTTTTCTTTAAGAAGCGATGTGAATATAGTTTGCTTTTCCTTTGTCAAGGATTTCCATCGTGCAATTTCGTCGAACAGCAGGTCTTTTGCCTTTTGACAGTCGTTTACAGGATTGTTTATCTCGTCGTTTATTAGTTTGTCGTCTTTAACAAGCCTATGGTAAGGGCGTTCAGGAAACAATAAAGGAGATACATAAAGAGTGTCAACTAGAATACATCGGCATGTTATATCTATAAAAAGACGTTTTGCGTCATGGTGTATGATGTTATGTCCGCAGATGAAGTCAACGCCCTTTATAAACTCAAACAGTTCTTCTCTGGAATTTTTGTGAAATGTAGCTCCGTCGTAGCGTATTGCTCCAATGTCATGAATCTTATTGTCATGAATACTAGTCTCGACATCTATGACGGCATATCGATGTGTATCGTGCGTTGCAGGCACGGTTCCGCTATCGCTGACATTGTTTGCGTCATCGTCTTTCCTGTTCCATGTGAGTCTATTCCATATTGACATTTCAAGTCACTGTTATTATGTTAGCGGTATTAGATTCGTTGCCCACCGATAACTATACGTATTAGAATGCAATATTCGCAAAATTTCTTGACATACACAAGCAAAATGACAAATTATCTTATAGTTTGTCACTCATACTTTATCACTGACTACTTGCATCTTTTCAGCAGTTCCTTTGTCACTGCCCAGATGTTGTTGATTGTCTCTATCGACACACGCTCGGTTACAGAGTGTGGCTCTATTATCTTCGGACCTATTGACACCATTTCCAGACCTTCGTATTTGCGCACGAAATAACCGGCTTCTAAGGCAAAGTGCATGGCAACCTTGCGCGGAGTGAAACCGAGAAGGTCGTTGAACACTCCTTCTGTCTTTGCTATAAATGCGGAATTGATGTTTGACTGCCATGCCGGAGCCTCCATTATCAGTTCTGTAGTTGCTCCCGCCTTATCGAAAATGTCACGTATCTGTTTGCCGAGAGCAGCTACGTCTGCGTCAATGAAACTGCGGCTATAGTTGCTTACGAAGAAATATCCGTCTTCGGTAGCCAAGCGTCCTGTATTGTTAGAAGTCTCAACGGTGTCTTCAAGAGTCTTGCTCATCACCAGTGGACCGTATGGCATCTGGTAAAGGGCTTCTATCAATGAACGGCTTGCAGCTGCATCTATTGCGCTGTCTGGCAGCTCAGCGGTTTTCTGTTCTGCGCTGAAAGTCAGATTGTTTTCATATTCTGCATATTTCTCAGTCAAGCTATTGTTATACTTGGCAGCATAATCAGCCAGAGTGCCGGCATTCGTTGCCGGTACTGCAACTATTGCCTCGCATGTTGAGGCTATTGAATTGTTTGCCTCACCGCCGTTTATTGATGCAAGCACCATACCAAGACCGTCATAGTGTTCATGCAGAAACTCTGCCATAAGCTTGTTCGCGTTTGTCCTGTGCTTGTTGATATCCACTCCCGAATGACCGCCAAGTCCTCCGCATACCTTCAGCGTGAAATAAGAATACTCGTCTGTTGAAGGAGCAGACTGACGGTTGAAAGGCAATTTAGTGAATTGAAGGAAAGCGCCTGCAGAGCCTATTGTAATAGTGTCATAGTCTTCCGAATCAAGATTGATGATCTTTCTTGCCTTCAGGAAGTCATGGCTAAGGTTTGCTGCGCCTGTCATTCCGTCTTCCTCATTGGTTGTCGTTATTACCTCCAGTGCAGGATGTTGTATTGTGTTGCTCTGCAGAACAGCCAGCGCCATAGACAGTCCTATGCCGTTGTCAGCACCGAGCGACGTGCCATTGGCTTTCATCCAGCCATTGTCAACGTATGCCTTTATCGGTGAAGTTAGCGGGTCAAATTCCACGTCGTCCTTCGCAACACACACCATATCCATGTGGTTCAGCAGTGCTATAGGTTCTGCGTCTTCATATCCAGGCGTTGCAGGCTTTCGTATAACCACGCAATTATGTTCGTCACGCTTGTATTCCAGATTCAGTTCCTTTGCGAAGTCGCACAGAAAATCCGCTGCTTTTTCTTCGTGCCATGACGGTCGCGGAACGTTGTTCAGCTTTGCGAATATATCAAGAACCTCTTTTGCTTCAGGGTAATTTTTGTTTAATGATTTTGTTTCCATTTGCTTTCTCGTTTTATTTTGTCTGCTAAGTTACCAATAAACCTTGGTTAAAAGAAAGAAATAGGAAAGAAAATGCACAAATGAAAGTTATATTCTAGTAGTTGCTTTTAATGCTTTTGTTAAAATATATTACAGTTGAACGTTGTTCTTTTGGTAATAAATATTTACTTGTTTTTATGTCTTCTGATTTCTAATAGTTATCTATTAAAAGCTGCATTACATAATAATGTTAACAAAAATATTGAACTATTATTGCCTATATTTTATGAGATATGACCTAAAAGTCGTATAAAGTGGGTATAATTATTCAATTATAAAAAAAGATATGTGAAAAATTTGTAATAAATATATTGATTTAATACCTTTGCATGCGATATAAATAAATATTTAACCAATTCATTTTAATTAAATTAGTACAGGTATGTTGAAACGATGTACAACCATCTTGTCATGTGCAATAATTTTTGCAATGACTCCTGTTTTAGGCCAATTACCATTCAAGCCCGATGCTGCGGTTCTGAAAAAGGTAAAGGCAAGTGATAAAAATCGTACTACAGCAGAATTAAAGAAGAAGTATCCTGCTCTTGTTCTTCCGATGAGTCTATCCTCTAAAGGACAATCATCGCAACTGCGATCTACGCTTAGTCCGATGAATGCCCATGTGCGCAAATCTCCTAATGGAGTTGAACGCAAGACAATTCTTAAACTGGGCGATGGACGAGAGTTATTGGGAAATGTTGTATATAAAGCATCATGGCCAACTGATAGCCCTGAATATGGTATTTATAAATTTAATGCATCTTCACCGATAACAGTTTCTGAAGTTGCTGTAAACGGAATCGTTTCAAATGCAGGTGGTGCTTTTGTTGATGATGAGTATCATTCTATTTATCTTGATACATCATATGCTTCAATAGGATATTATGCGCTATATCATACGGCTTATAGTTCTGATGATTGGAGTATTACTACAAGTCGGGAGAGTCTTCGTGATTTTACTCTTGCAGCCATAGAGACAGCTGTTTATAATGAGACAGAAACCGTCTATGGAGAGTTTTACACATCAAACATGTCTGGTATAGAATTTGGTATAGCCGATTATAATGCAAAGACTCGTACGACGATCGGTACTGCAACAAATGTATATGTCGCTCTCGGCATAACTTCGGATAAAGTCATGTATGGAGTTGCTAACGATGGAAATCTTTATAGGATTGACACAACCACAGGTGAGGAAACATTGGTTGGAGCAACAGGTCTTGTCATATCTAATTCTGAGGGACGTTATTATGGTCAGAGTGGAGAGATTGACCAAACAACAAATACGTTCTATTGGGCAGCTATAGATATCAATGGAAATTCAGCATTATATACAATAGACCTGACTACAGGTGCTGCTTCAAAAATATCTGATTTTCCTGACGGAGAAGAAATTTATAGTCTATCAATTAGCTATCCTGATGCAGAGGACGGTGCACCTGCAGCAGCAACAGATCTAGCGGTTGCATTTGATGGTGCTTCATTGTCTGGAACAATTTCATTTACTGCCCCGTCTGTTACATTCGGAGGTGCCTCTATGACAGGAGATTTGACATATAAGGTATATGTTGATGGAGATGTCATCAAAGAAGGGACTGCAAATGTTGGTGAGACTATAAGTGAAGATATAACAGTTGATACTCCTGATACATATAAATTTATGGTCATATTCTCTAATTCTGTGGGAAATGGAGCAAAGGCAAAACTTACAAAGTATGTTGGGCATGATACTCCTGATGTCGTTTCAGACGTTGTTTTATCAGTAAATAAGGAAACAGGTGAGGCTAATCTTTCATGGACAGCTCCTTCAAAGGGACTTAATGGAGGATATATTGGTGATATAACCTATACCGTAGTCCGTTATCCAGATAATGTTACAGTAGCTACAGGTCTTACAGAAACTTCTTTTTCAGAAGTATTAGATGCTGTTACAATGACTTCTTATTCATATGGTGTAACAGCCGTAAACGGAACGAAAGCAAGTGCAGAAACTAAGTCAAATGGAGAAATACTTGGTAGTGTTGTCGTTCCACCTTATTTAGAAACATTTGATGATGAATCATCAATGGGTCTATTTACTGTTATTGACAACAACAATGATGGCAGTACATGGGCTTATAATAGTCACAATGTGGCATATAATTATAATTCTTACAATAGTGGTGATGACTGGCTTATAACTCCTCCTATCCAGCTTGAAGCAAATAAAGTCTACACTGTTTCATTCAATGCTCACTCATATATTAATTATTATCCTGAGCGCATAGAAGTAAAGTATGGAAATAGTAACAATCCTGATAATCTAACAAATGTAATCCTTCCAGTAACAGACCTTACTTCTCAGTCAGATCATATCTATTCTGCTGATATTGTTACAAATGATGCACAAATGCTATATGTAGGATTCCATGCTCTTAGTGATCCTGATATGTTCGCTATCATTGTCGATGATATTGCTGTAAGCGCTGGTCTTTCAGCTTCTACGCCTGACTCTGTTACAAATGTACTGATTGTTCCTTCGGCAAATGGTGATTTAACTGCAACAATTAGTTTTAATGCGCCTAAAGTTGCATATTCTGGAGCAGAGTTAACATCATTGACCAAGATAGAGATTGAGAGAAACGGTACTCTCGTCAAGACGTTTGAAAATCCTGTTCCAGGAGAATCTCTGTCTTTTACTGACGAAACTGATGTAAACGGCACAAATACTTATACTTTCACGGCATATAATGAAGATGGTGTTGGACGTAAAAAAGAAGTGAGCGCATATATAGGTTATGATATTCCTGCTATGGTTCAGAACATAAAAGCTGCAGACAATTTTACGTCAATCAAACTTGATTGGGATAAAATCAGTAGCGTTGGAGCATCAGGTGGTGTTGTAGATCCAGATCAGGTAACATACAATGTTTATAGCCTATCTGTTAATAGCTATGGTAATACAGATACACTTCGTATTGCAAGTGTAAAGGATAATACTTACTCAGTAGAAATCAATACAACAGAAGGAGAGCAGGATCTCATACAATATGGATTAAATGCAGAAAACAAGGCAGGTAAGGGTGCTCTAAATTATTCTGCAGTAGTATTGTCTGGCGCTCCTTACTTATTGCCAGTGAATGAAAGTGTTTCTGGTGGTAAAATTACATATTTATGGTATACGGATTATACAGGTAATAGTATATTTGATGTAACAACATCTGCTTCATCTGATAATGATAAAGGATGTTTCATTCTGTCTCCAAAAGATGCGAATGATATTGCATGGATAAATTCTGGTAAGATATCGTTAGCAGGAGCCACTAATCCGGAAGTAGTATTTGACCACTATTCAACACCAGGTGAACCTCTTAAACTTACAGTAGAGTTCCAGAAGCCTAATGGCGATATCCTTGATGTAAAGACTATTGATTATTCATCAATGACAGGTGAGGCAAAATGGATTACAGAAAATATCAAGTTTACTGATGAATACAAATCTTTACCGTATGTTCTTGTTAACTTCAGGGTTAATGTAGAAGGAGACGCATATAGCTCTCTTTACATTGATAATATCAGTATACGTGATGTATACCAGTATGACCTCTCTGTATCTGTTACAGCTCCGGAGAAACTTTCTAAGGGTCAGACAGGTAATCTGAATGTGAAGGTCAGCAATCAAGGTGATAATACCATTAGCAATTATACAATAAAGGTTTCTGATGGAGACAAGGAAATAGCAAGTTATAATGAAACAGAGGCAATTGCATCATTTGCAAATAAGGAATACACTATTCCTTATGAAACTTCTGTATTCGATGATGCTAGTGAAGCCAATATAAAAGTAGATGTTACTACAGATATTGATTTGTATGAAGACAATAACACTGCTTATGCAACTATTGCGCTTTATGGTTCAGATTTGGCTACACCATCTAATGTAACTGCAACAGAAACTTCTGTTGGTGAAATAACTGTAAATTGGGTTTGTCCATCAACAACAATAGAAACAAAAACAGAAGATTTTGAAAGCTATGATCCATGGACTATTGATGAATTTGGCGATTGGACAACTATTGATGTAGACGGTGGTCTTGCAAATGCTCTGTTCCAGAACACTTCTTATCCGCATCAGGGTGAACCTTTCGCATTTATGATTTTCAATCCAGAAGATATGTTTGAAGGTTGTGTAGAGGCTAATCCTACGTTGGCTCCTCATTCTGGTAATCAGTATGCTTCTGCTGTTTATACAACAGATCCTTCAACAGGAGATTGGTTGAATTCAGACAATTGGCTGATAAGTCCTATTCTTCCTGGTACAGCACAGACTATCTCATTCTGGGCAAGAACGGGAAATTATTATTATTATGAATCATTTGATGTTCTTTATTCGACATCAGGTACAGAAATCTCAGACTTCACCAAACTTGGAAGTACTTATTCTTTGACAGATTCTGATTGGAAACAGATTACAGTAGACTTGCCTGAGGGAACTACTCATTTTGCTATCCATCATAATACATCTTATTATGATTCATTCTTCTTCATGATAGATGATATAACTTATACAACGGGTGCTGCTGCTCCTATAGGATATAACATTTACCGTGATGAGGTTAAGGTTGGTAATACTGCTGCTGATGTAACAACTTATGTGGACAGTAGTGTACCTGAAGGAAATCATAATTATTCTGTAACAGCAGTTTACTCTAATGGAGAATCTTCTCCTGTAAGTGCATCAATCACAACTGTTATTGAAAGCTTGAATGTGGAGAATAGTGAAACTTACACAGTATATACCTTAGACGGTAAGCTGATTGGTCGAGACTTGGATTCTTTAAAGAAACTGAACAAGGGTGTTTACATTATAAACAACAAGAAAGTTGAGATTAAGTAATTTGTTCAAAAAAACTCTAGGTCTTAATATAATAGGCAGGTTTTTTAAACCTGCCTATTTCTTATAAATTTAAAAATAATTGGTAGCATATATAAAAAACGAAAAAAATATACTACCTTTGCATTTACTTATTGTACGGCAGGTCCCGTAGCTTAGCTGAATAGAGCATCAGATTCCGGTTCTGAAGGTCGTGGGTTTGAATCCCACCGGGATCACAAGAAAAAGGTGTGGTATACTGTATACCACACCTTTTATTATTTTATTAAGAAAGAAGTTATCATTTGATAATGATTGTCCATCTGTATTATGCAAACAGAGGAACGGCAAATTTGGCAAGACAATATCCGCCGACCATAAGCCAAGCAAATAGGATTGCTGCAAGCAGGAATGGTTTGAAACCAGCCTTCTTGAACTTGTCTATACTTGTCTCTGCGCCCAGGGCAGTCATAGCCATTGTGAGAAGGAACGTGTCGAAAGTGTTGATGAAATCAACTACTGATGCAGGAAGAAGGTCGAAAGAATTGAAGCCGATGACTACAAGGAATAGTATAGCAAACCAAGGCATTGAAATCTTGCCTCTGCCTTCTTTGTCGCCGTTCTTCAACGCTGCACGCATTACGCTGTAACTGATAATCAGCAATACAGGAACGAGCATCATTACACGTATCATCTTCACGATTATGGCTGAGTCGGAAACGTCCTTTCCCATAGCGTTGCCTGCGCCTACTACATGCGCTACCTCATGGATTGTGGATCCTGCATATATGCCCATCTCCTTCGGAGTAAGGTCGAACACACCATTGCGATAGAGAATAGGGTAGAGGAACATTGATATTGTTCCGAATATGACTACGGTAGACACAGCTACTGCGGTCTTGTAAGGTTTTACCCTAATGGCAGACTCAGTGCCAAGTATTGCCGCAGCACCACAGATGCCGCTTCCAACGGATGTTAGGAGTGTTATTCCGCGATCCATCTTCAATAGCCTTCCGATAAGTATGCCGCCAAGAATAGTGACCGTGACGATGACTGCATCAATGCAGATGGCTGGAATTCCGACTTCCACGACATTCTGGAACGTAAGCCTGAAACCGTAGAAGATAATACCTATACGCAGTATCCGCTTTGAACAGAACTGTATGCCGGGCACCCATGTGTCAGGCAGGTTGTTACGCAGGCTATTGGCATACAACATACCGAGGATAATACCCACAATCATAGGACTGAATGACAGACTCTTCACGAAACTCATGTCGCCAATGTAGAATGCCGCACATGAAAACAAAGTAATTAATAGTACACCATGAAGCATACTGCTTCTTTTTTCACTCAACATAATATTATAATTAGTTTAAATTAGTGCAAGGCTATTGCAAATCGAGCGCAATCGAGTTCACTTGAAATTGCCGAGATGCCGCTTAGCTTATGCAAAGGTAATTAAACTTTGTCATATACTGCATCATGAAATGAATGTATTTTATGGATAAAATAAATGCCATTTCGAAAAGATTGTATAAATTTGTAGCGGAAAAATCATATAGGCTCTTATGTATAATCTTAATTTGTCGGCTTTTTTTATAGGTTTTGCCACAGCATACTTTATGATGCAGGCATATTATTTCCTTACGCTAAAGGACGGAATAAGATTTCATAAGATTCTAGGATACATATTCATATTCTGGGCGCTGTCATGCCTAAAGGACATTATACAGACGATACCAGGCTTTTATACTCGCCAGACGCTTGACTATATATTGGTCTTTGACGGCTGGAGCGCAATATCGTTTGTTTGTTTCCTGTTCGAATTGACGATGCCCGGATGGGTTACATTAAGGAAAGTCGCGGTGATGTTTATACCGTTCCTGATTTTTACCGTATTGTATGTTCTGTTCCCGTGCGATGCAATCTTTTATTCATATTCGGCATTTCTGATAATATTCGGACTGACGATTGTCATAGTAGGGTATGCAAAGGCAAGAAAATATATTGAGTATGTTCGTGATAATTATTCAAATATTGACGACATTGACATTTCGTGGATAAAATATGTCTATCTTATAGCGTTTGCAAGCCAGCTGTTATGGCTGCTGGTTTCTATTGTAAGCAATATATATTTTGATGCCGTATATTATATTTCGATAATAGTGATGTGGCATATAGCCATATATTATTGCCGTGGCTTAAAGCCGATAAAGGTGGAAAAAGATTCTGATGACGAAAAGACCAGCGAAGACAAGACATATCCTTTTGCAGGACAGCTGGAGAAAATAGTGGAGGAAGAACAGCTCTATCTAAATCCGAACCTCTCACTGTCTAACCTTGTTGCCAGAATGGGTACAAACAGAACTTATCTTAGCGAGTATTTCAGCAATGTGAAAGGCATGACATTTTACGACTATATCAATGAGCAGAGGATAAAGAAAAAGAGTGTACCCATGATGAAAGAACATCCTGAGTACACTCTGGATTATATAGCACAACTCAGTGGCTTTAATTCGCAGTCAACATTCAGACGGTCTTTTCTGAAATATACTGGCGTAAATCCAGGAAAATACCGCAGCTGTATTGGTGAACAGCAATAGCCACAATGCTTACGTGTTGGCGTTATTTGTTTGAATCTAACTTCCAGTCGTCATTCTTGTCTTTAAGCAACTGGATTGTCTGGTTCTTCTCTTCACCGTTGCCGTAAACAACCTTTATATCCACTTTTGCAGAATTGCCGTCTTCTGATATTTCCTCAGAGAGAATCTCGTATGATTTAATTCCGCCTTTTTCCTCAAGTGCAGGACCTGCCTTTGACTGCAACAGACTGGCGTAGCCTTTCTTTTCCTCTTCTATGTTTTTGCTCTCCTTAGAGACGTACATCAAGTCAACATAACCTTCGTAGTCGCCTTTCTGTATGCATTTAATGCTTTTCTCTGCCACACCTTTTGGTGTATTGCTGTTTCCGCATGCTGTAATCAGCAAGGCAAATGCCACTAAGGCAACCATACCTAATAATTTCTTCATAGTTTTCTCTTTTTTAAGTTAATAATAATATCTTTGATTGATTCTGTTTTTTTATAATGTCTAATTATGTCAGAACTCACGTATCTTTTTGAGTTTTGGCGAGTTAAGTATGTCTGACGGCAGTATAACGCTGTCAAGGCTTAGTCCGGGAACACTTATCTTATGTCGTATGCCTTCTGTTATGTTGATGCCCGCCTTATTGTAGGCAAATTCTACAAGTTCGCAACAATACATCTTCGTAGTGTCTTTGTCGTCATAGTCGTGGTCGAACGCAGTTCCTCGTTTATATATTTCAGTCGCATATATAGATGCTTTCATTGCAGCTAAGCTGTCTTGGCAACGCATCACGCACCCTATATCAGCATTTGTCTTGGAGAAGAACTTCTCTACAGTTTCCATCTTCACCCTGTCGATGTCGTTCTTGTTGTCATGTTCGTCAGGAACAGCATGTATTACCATCATTGCTCCTGCGGAGTCTGCCACTACTCCCACATGAGAGTAAACGCCGTTGCTGTCAACATAAAGCACAGCATGGCTTTTCATGCCGCTGCCACGCCTGAAAACAATGTCGCCTGCACGCAATTCCGTATCAGACGGAAAGATTGTATTTCTGTCTGTTTCTGTGCACCCGCATAAACAAATGACAAATATTATGATAGTCAGTTTTAGGGTTTTCTTCATTCATCAGTTTTAAGTACGGTTTCTTTCCACTAAACCAGTAGTCCGTATGCAAATTTATACGAAAACCCTTGAATGGTAATGGAAATGCCTCTGAAAAAAAAGTCATTTAAACAAAACCGTGTTCTTTTTGTTCAAATGAAAATCTACATCTATGTTTACAAACTTCGTGTAAGTTGTTGTTTATCAACAATATAATAATTGATGTTTATGATAAAGCGAGCATTAGGCACTTTATATGATTTGTAATTTATTTTGTTTGGATTAAATATAATTCTTTTTCACAAGACATATATCCAACAATATTCTCAACAAACCGTTTTGTATATAGAAACCACCGTGTTTATGATATGCAAACGCCGCGTTTACATGTAATAAACACGGCGTTTGCAATTGGGAAATGAGGCATTAATTATAATTCGTAGAACTCACGTTATTTATACAAATGAAGTTGTTAATACTTAAATTCATAATGTAATTTTTATGCTTTGCTTTCCTATTTTTGCAATCACAACGCCATTGGATTTCTGAATGTAGCATTGTGCTATGCCATTTACAGCCTTTGACGTACCGATGAGTTTGCCGTCCAATGTGTAGAAACATACGTTTTCATTGTCGCAAAGACCTGTTATACTAACCTGACCGTTATTTTTTGATACAGAAACTCCTTCCATAGCCACAGAGTTTATACCTGTTGCATCAATTGGTAGGATATTTGTAAATACGCTCCATGCTTCATCTGCTTTATATGCCTCTACCGCTGATAGGGTTGGTACATAAAGTAAACATGTCGTTGTGTTTTCAAATGAAGTGCTATATGCTGTTGGTGGCTCTTCTGCATGACATGTCATAGAACTCATTTGAGTACAACTTGCGAATTTATTATTAGTTGATTATCAGTGTTATACGCTCTAAACGGTAGAAAAGTGCCCATATGGATTCTGATTAGATACGAAAAGGTGAATATTTAACGTATTTAACTTTCGATCACATCAGGAATAACGAAATAAGGTTTGGGAGGGCTTTTAACCGACCACATAATGTGGTGAATTGAAGTTATAGGATGAAATTCATAAAGGGGTACGGTTGAAACGACTTCCTTGAACGTAGGGTGTGATTACATGTCATACCCTACGTTCGAAAAAGCATTTTTGTGTAGTTTATGATGCTATGTTTTACTTTTTTTACTTGATAAACGCAGTTTTTTCATTGATTGTGCTGGATTTTGGGATAAAACTAATATCTTTGCGGTGTAAAATATGATACCAGTATCAAAAATAGCACTCTAATATGATATTTGAACGTAAGAAATACTTGGATGAACTTATTGCAGGACTTGGAAACGGTCTTGTGAAGATTATAACAGGTGTCAGACGATGTGGAAAGTCTTTCCTGCTGTTTGATATCTGGCATAACTGGTTGTTGGAACATGGTGTGACAGACAGTCACATCATTGAGATACAACTTGATGATTTCCGCAACAGAAAATTAAGGAATCCAGATGCCTTGCTTGACCATATAGACTCCAAGATTACGGATGACGGTAATCCTTATTACGTAGTTTTGGATGAGGTGCAACTTGTTGATGAGTTTGTTGAGGTTATCCTCAGTCTGACTCACATGAGAAATGTGGATGTGTATGTGTCTGGCTCTAATTCGCGTTTCCTTTCAAGCGATGTCGTCACCGAGTTCCGTGGCAGGGGCGATGAGATACGTATCTGGCCCCTTACCTTTGATGAATACTTTGGTGGTGTGGGTGGTGACATCCGCAAAGCATGGCAAGACTATTATACTTTTGGTGGGTTGCCGCAAGTCGCCTTATTGGAGACGGAGGAAAAGAAAACTGACTATTTGCGTGGATTGTATGAAACGACTTACTTGTGCGACGTAATAGAACGCAATCATTTGCGCAATTCCGAAGGCATGAAAGAGCTTGTTCGTGTGCTTGCGTCTGGCATCGGTTCTTCTACCAATCCTGCCAGGATAGCCAATACTTTCCAGTCGTCACAGGGTGTTGCCATAAAAAGAGACACGATAAAGCAATATATTGATTATCTAAAGGACTCTTTCCTCATAGAGGAAGCTTTGCGCTATGACGTAAAGGGTAGAAAGTATATTGGCACAGAAACAAAATATTACTTTGCCGACATTGGTATTCGTGCTGCCATCCTCAACTACCGCCAGCAAGAGGAGACGCACATTATGGAAAATATCATCTACAACGAGCTTCGCAGCCGTGGATACAACGTGGATGTTGGCTTGGTTGAAATTGGAGGCAAGAATGAGAATGGCAAGTTTGTCAGAAGACAACTGGAGGTAGACTTTGTCGTGAACCGTCCTCCATATCGTGTGTATATCCAGTCTGCATTCCATATGCCAACGCCAGAAAAAGAGAATCAAGAACGCCGCCCATTGTTGTCTATCAACGACCATTTCCGAAAAATCGTAATTATTGGTGATGATATTCACCGCAAAGAAGATGAACTTGGAGTGCTGACTATAGGACTACTGGACTTCCTTACGGACAAGAACTTATTGGAACAAGGTTAAGAACACCCCAAAATATAGCGTACATATTCAATTCAAATGTGAATATTTCCGTTTTAAAGCCCGATAATTCCGCTTTATCAGGATAAATGCGGCATATTGGGCTTTTATTCTTACTTTTGCGTAAAAACGATATGGCAAAGTACAATAATTTTCTTTTTGCGCTTGGCAACCAGTGTCCGCCTCGTTTGAAATACTTCAAAGCGAGCCGAAAAAGAAAGAAGTCAATTGCTTTTATAGGATGGCTATCATTTACATTGATTTTCTTCTTGTATGATGTTATTTGGATATTTGCCGATTGGAAAGATTTCATTTTGCAATATGTAAATTTTATCAATGGTAAACCCATCGGCAGAATTAAGTACGCACTTAGTTAATCCCGTCAACAGGTTAATCCTTATAAAACAATATTGACAGAAAATGAGTTCTGAGCCATACTGATGGATATGCGCGATGCCTATGACAAACGTGAAAAGAACCTGCCCCCATTGGAGATAAATGAAGGTTTACAGAATGAATGACATGATGCAAACCGACCGCCTGTTGCTGCGCCGCTGGACAGAGCAAGACGCAGAGGCCCTTTACAAGTATGCCTCCGACCCGGATGTCGGCCCACGGGCCGGTTGGCCTGTGCATAAGTCGGCAGAGGAGAGCAGGGAGATCATACGCCGCTATTTCTCAAACGACTGCACCTGGGCTATTGTACTGCAATCGACAGACGAGCCGATAGGTACATAGGCTATTACACGCACGATACAAGCAACATCTCTATCGGCGAAGCCGACTGCGAGGTGGGCTACTGGGTAGGCCGGCCTTACTGGAACCGTGGCATCTGCACCGAGGCCTTAAGGCTGTTGCTCGACTACTGCTTTCATGTGAAGCACTTCAAGAATATCTGGACCGACCATTTCGTGGGCAACCCGGCCTTGAGCCATGTCATGGAGAAATGCTGTTTCCACGACACGGGGCGGCTCAACAGGTGCAGCCAGCTTGTAGGCGGCGACAAAGACATGGTGAGGGTCTACAAGTGGGGCGATTTTTTCGGAAAAAGAATGACTAAAAAAGCAAAAAATAGCAGATTTGGGCTTTTG
>JAUNIZ010000294.1 GCA_030523165.1 Prevotellaceae bacterium | reverse complement strand
TTGCTCAGGCACTTATAAATAATGTTAAACTATAGTGTTGCGGAATTAAGGGTATAAATTTCAATAAAAAACAACACATAACTGACAGACCTTATATTATATAATTTTAAATAGTTTTTTTGAGTGTCTTGCGGAGGCGTAGTGATACGGAGAAGTCTAGGCACTCATTTCACTTTATGATGAACCTTAGCGAAGTAGGAATTCGTATAGTGTAAACTAAAAACTTATAGCTAGACTCATTTCGATTGAATAAATTGAATGACAGCTATATTATTTCATAAATAAATTAAACCTTTTTTGGAATGTCAGGGGATGCGGCGTAGTGATACGGTAAATCTTTCTGACATTCTTTATTTGTTTTATTTTATATGGAGTTAAAGGAGTTAAATAAGTTATAGCCTGTGGCTCATGAGGAGAAGTTCCTTGAGCGATAGCGAAAAAAGGGAATAGCCTTGTTTCTATTACTTAAAATAATCGTAAAGGAATAGAGGGAATGCGCAGAGTACAGGCACGGAGCAGCAATCTGTGAGAACATACTTTATTAATTGTTCTTTGAAAATTATTCCCTGAGAGATGTCTTCTTTTCTATCTGGGATATTTCTATTACCAGTGCAGATGAAATTAGCCTTAACGATATTCTGCTCAATTAGGTATTGCCAATTATTACGGAGCTGTTCTAGTTTTTCCTTCGTTGGTTTTTTGCGTGGGTCTATCTGAACATAGTCGAAACTATTATAATCAGAAAACTCAGAAGCTATATGTTTAAAGTTCCTACACTGCTCGCGTGTTACTTTATAACTGTAATATTCTGCATCAGGAAGATATTTTGTGTAGCGTATGGATTCAACCATAGGGTAGTTGATGTATAACTTCCCGTTTTCTGATTCATCAGAAAACATTTCTAACATCTCAGACACTTCCCGATTAATTTCTTCTAATGAGAGGTTTCTGTTATGGAAATCGTAATCGAAGAACAAATATATTTCCGAGAAATCGGATGCTGTCTTAATGCCTTTAAACGGATTGTCGTCCTTGTCTCTGAATTTATCCATCAAGACAGCAACGAGATCACCATCGCCATCATACTCCTGCAACTCTTTGTAAAGCTCATAAATATTGTTTCCGAAAGAACATACAATATGTTGATTTTCTTTCGGGAAAAAGATGCGTTGTATTGTCTGGTACAAAGCCGGTTCTCGCTGTTTGCCTTCAAATAGGAATAGTATCATACAGAGAATGTTCCTCCCCGAAACATTTTTTCTATGTTATGTCCAAACCTCAACTCTTTTTCAGTACATTCACTCATGGCCTTGACCGTATTGTCAGCTAGAATGAAATTGCAATCAGGACGCAACAAATCGTTTGTCATAAGATAAGTATTGTGAGAAGTGGTAAATACCTGACAATCTAATGCAAATAATCTACGGCACACTTCATACGCAAGCTTGAAATGGTAGAATGCATCAAACTCATCAATGAATACAAATGAAGCCTTGTCCATCTGTTTGATCCAGTAATAAAGGAGCATCAGAGAATGTGTTCCTGTTGAAGCAATCTGGTTGAAAGGAACTCTTGAACTCCCAAAAACGCAATACAGCACTTTATCATTTAAGTTTGGTCGCGCGAATTTGAATTGTTGAGAGCTTACATTAGAAATAAATTCAGAGAAGTCATCTATCAATCTATTCTTTATTATATACTCATCCAATAGTACAATCTTGCTCTCTAATCCAATAAATTCACGGTTTTCCAAACAACGGAACCACAACATGGAATTCACGAACTGTTGCAGAAGCAATAGGTAGTGGTCTTTAGAAAGCGGATATGATGTAAGTAGGAAATTTACTATAGACACATGATTCTCATTGGATGTCAGATTGTCTTTCATGACGGAATCCATAGGAAAATTTGTTTCGTCAATTTCAAATATCCCTTTTTCACGATTGAATACCTGATGACCATCCACTTGTAAGGATTCGGACATGAGCATACCGTTTGCCTCTTTGGAGTAGCGGTACAACACGTTATACTTACCCAAGGCAAATGAATACTCAAATTCTACAGGTTGTGATGCATTGCCTGAATAAACGAAATTGACATAATAGTCTGGCTTCTTCCATTTTTGGGATAGATGATTCACTATGTCGAAAACAGCCATAGTTAAATTAGACTTTCCTGATCCATTGGGACCATAAACAATGCCATTCTTTATAATCCCGTCTTTAATTGCGAAAGAATTAAACTCATAATTTTTGGGATTGGAAAGATCAAACTCTATACGTTTGCTAAAACCTCTATAGTTAGTTACGGCAAATTTTTTCAGCATATATCAAATTCATTGGTTCACTTTGCAAAGATATACATTTATTTTGTATTCCGCAATTTTTTTACGGATAAAGTAGGCGAAAGCGTTTTCTTTAGGAGTTAATGGAGTTAGAGCCTGCAGCTCATGAGGAGAAATTCCTTGTGCGATAGCGAAAAAAGGACAATAGCCTTGTTGGTTGCTCGAAGTGGCGCATTTATACCTCCTAAGTGGCTTGTTTTCGATGTCTAAGTGGCGCATTTGCGACCCGTAAACGTGCCACTTACGATGGACAAAGATACGTTTTGGGATTTTTGAAAAATAATTGCTGAAATACTTGCAAAACGCGAAAAAAAATTGTATATTTGTATGCTAGAATAAAAGCTGTATCAAACTGCATCAAATTTATGCCAACACTTCAACTGACCGGTAAGATTGACAGTGTTATAATAATGTGAAAAACAATGGAAACAGGAAATAAAAGCGTCATAACGTAACGTGAAACGTATAGCGGATACTATAATATATGGTGTCTGCAAATTGCAATATATCCACTTGTTACTGTCTTCAAAAGAGACGGCTGCTATAGGTATATGTGTATGTGACTAATATTATCAACTATAGGTGTTAACGTGTAAATAACTGAAATACAGATAATTATGACTATTCATAAAGGCTTTGCAAAATACTCAGGTACGGTAAGTACGGTAAAAATGCGAATTTTGGGTCTCGCGGAGGGCGGCGCCCGTATGCGTGTACGTACGCCGCCCTCCGCGTAGCTGTTTTTTCAGAATTTACTGTACTTAGTGGACCGGAATTAGAGTATATTTGATAGTGAATAGTGGTTTGTT
>JAUNIZ010000293.1 GCA_030523165.1 Prevotellaceae bacterium | reverse complement strand
AAGCCACTAAAAAGCGGCTTTTGATATAGGGTACGTCAAAATTGGATGCTAACAATTTATAGCCTGTTACTGTCTTTAAAAAGAGATAGTTATACTTGGTGTGTATGTTTATGATGTGTTTGCAAAATAAAAATGATAAACATGTAAATGATTGAAAAGCAGATGATTACGACTATATACAGATACAAAAATATAAACTCTGGTACAGTAAGTACAGTAAATACAGTATTTTTCAACAAACGTATACCCGTACACCCGTATGTGTACGTGCGTACGTACGGGCATATATATTCTTAAATTTACTGTATTTACTGTACTAGGGTTAGTGAATAGTTAATAGTGATGAGTGAATAATTAATAATGACGTATTCGATAAGCCAAATGAACAAAAATAAAACAACCAGGTTTACAATGACAGATGACAGATATGACAGATGTTTTTCTATATGCAACGTGCCCGTACGTCCGTACACACGCGTACGGACGTACGGGTAATATTAATTTAATATTATCTGTCATATCTGTCATCTGTCATGATAAATAGTGGTAAACTATAGGTTTTTAGTTTAAACGGAATAGATTTAATATTGTTCAAAAAGTCGGTAAAATTGCTAAATAAAAAAAGAATTAATGCTACAAAAGAAGATTTTCTTTGCCTTTTGAGATAAATAGACTAATTTTGCATACCGTAAGATAATATAAGACAAAGAAATCACGTTTAATAAAACAGAATATTATAAAAATCATATATGAATAAGAAAGTTATCATCCCTTTGGTGGTTGTTGCGTTGTTGCTCCTTGGTGGAGTAGTGTATCTTGCGCTGAGTCTGAATGAACAGAAGCAGGCTAATGAGGAGATGCAAGAACTGGCGGAGCTGGACAAGAAGGAAATGGAGAACGAATACCAGCAGTTCGCCAACCAGTACAGCGAAATGAAAACCCAGATAAACAACGACTCTATTATACAGCAGCTTACTCAGGAACAGCTGAGAACAGAACAACTACTGAAAGAACTGAAGAGCGTGAAAGCCAGCGATGCAAGGGAGATAGCGAGACTTAAGAAGGAACTTGCTACATGCCGTGCCGTAATACGCAGCTATATTCTGGAGATTGACTCGCTCAACCGCATAAACCAGAACCTTACGGAAGAGAATACCAGGGTAAAGGGACAGTATGAAGAGGCGACAAAACAGATAGAAGGACTCAATGCCGACAAGCAGACACTGACCGAAAAGGTTGCTATAGCAGCACAACTTGACGCTATCGGCATAAACATGATAGCAAAGAACAAGAGAGGCAAGGCTACAGACAACCTGAAGAAGTGCAAGACACTGCAGGTGAACTTCTCTATTGCCAAGAACGTTACGGCACAAAGCGGAAACAAAACCATCTATGTGCGCATAACGACACCTACGGGTTCTGTGCTTTCTACTGGCGGTACCTTCAATTACGAGAACCGTACACTGCCGTATTCAATGACAAGGACAATAGAATATACAGGAAACGAAACTCCTGTAACGACATATTGGAACGTAAACGAATTCTTGAGCTACGGTACCTATAACGTAAGCATCTTCGCTGACGGAAACATGATAGGTTCCAAGAATGTGACATTCAAGAAGTAAACGGAAGCTAACAAGCAGTATTTTTGTGTTATGAAAAATATAGTGACGTTTTTCCTCATGTTATTTGCGGCAGTGCCGTCATGCGCACAGCAGTTGTTGTCGCTTGACAGCTGCAGAGCTATGGCATTGAGGAACAATAAACAGCTTGGTATTTCCAGACTGAAACAAGACGTTGCACGGTACACCCGAAAGGCTGCCCGTACTAAGTATCTTCCACACGTAGACGTGGTGGGCGGATACGAATTCATGAGCAAGGAAATATCAATTCTTAGCGACGGACAGAAAACCGCCTTGAAAAGTATCGGAACGACGGCTTCAGGACAGATAGGCACATCAATGTCGTCAATCTTGTCTGAAATGGTAAGCGGAGGCGTGATTACCCAGGAAATGGCGCAGGCATTAGGTAACGTGTCGACTAAGACTGCTTCGGGAATACAGGAGGCTGGCAACAGTATAGGAAAGTCGATAGTAGACGCTTTCGATACAGATACCAAGAACATATTCAGCGCATCGGTTATGCTTACGCAGCCTATATATATGGGCGGAAGCATCATTGCTGCAAACAAGATTGCTGCAATCAACGAACAGCTAGCTGCAAACGATATTCAGAACACTACACAGAACACCATATACAGCATAGACAACGCATACTGGACAGTGGTGTCTCTGAAGAACAAGGAAAAACTGGCGCAGAGCTATCTTGGTCTTGTAAAGAGACTAAGCGACGATGTGCACAAGATGATACGCGAAGGTGTGGCAACGAGGGCTGACGGACTAAAGGTTGACGTGAAGGTTAACGAGGCTGAGATGCAGCTGACACAGGTAGAGAACGGCTTGTCTCTTTCAAAAATGCTTCTTTGCCAGCTCTGCGGACTGCCTGTAAGCAATAATATAACACTTGAAGACGAAGAAAAGGAAAGCATTGCAGCCAGTGACGAAACAACCGTTGTAGACATGGAAACGGCAAAAGAAAACCGTTCGGAAATGAAGATGCTACAGAATGCCATAGACATTAGTCGTCAGAGTACAAACCTGATACGTGCAGCATACTTGCCTCAAGTAGCTCTCACTGCAGGGTATCTTGTTACGAATCCAAGTCTTTATAACGGTTTTGAAAACAAGTTCTCTGGTGTATGGAATATCGGTGTGCTTGTCAGAGTTCCAGTATGGAACTGGTTTGAAGGTACTTACAAGATAAGGGCAAGCAAGGCGGCTACAAGCATAGCCCAACTGGAGTATGACGAAGCCGGCGAAAAGATAGAACTGCAGATAAACCAAAGTTCGTATAAAGTGTCAGAAGCAAACAAGAAACTTGCTATGGCACACAAGAATACCGAGAGTGCTGACGAGAATCTCCGTTGTGCAAATCTTGGTTTCAAGGAAGGCGTGATGGACGTTACTGACGTTATGGCAGCCCAGACAGCATGGCTACAGGCACGTTCACAAAAGATAGATGCAGAAATAGACCTGAAGCTGTCTCAGATTAACTTGAAGAAAGTTATGGGAGAAAAGCTTTATTAATTCATAATTTATAATTCAT
>JAUNIZ010000292.1 GCA_030523165.1 Prevotellaceae bacterium | reverse complement strand
TTAGATAATAATTCGTCTTTGCTATACATAAAATATGATGTATGTGAAAATTTTTATTGATTGTACCCGTTTCGTGATAAGGAAACGAACAGTTGATTTAAATTACTATGCAAAAGTAATAAAAATATGTTGAATGACACAAGCCGTGATGTATATATTTCTTGGATTTAATATATTTTTACACTTTATTGCCCTATTTCCGATAACTCAAGCCATCGCAATTCTTTAATATCGAGTTCTTCCTTTATTTCCGGCAGGCGTTTGCTTTTTACTGTCAGTTCTTCTACAGACAGATTTCCGCTGCATAGTTTTTCTTCTATTTTCTTTTGTTCCTCTTCAAGGCTTGCTATATCCTTTTCCAACTGACTGAACTCAAGTTTCTCCTTGTAAGTCATTTTGCGGCGTTCCTGACTGTTGCTGACCCTTACCTTTGCTTCTTTCTTAGGTTCCGCTTCTGTTTTAATGCTTTTCAGTGAACACCATTCACGGTATTGGGTATAGTTGCCAGGGAAATCCTTGATTAAGCCGTTACCCGAAAATACCAGCAGATGGTCTACCACCTTATCCATAAAGTAGCGGTCATGGCTTACGATGATTACGCAGCCAGGGAAGTCTGCAAGATACTCTTCGAATATCTGCAGCGTCTGAATGTCAAGGTCGTTGGTAGGCTCGTCGAGAACGAGGAAGTTAGGATTCTTCATAAGAACCGTACACAGGTACAGCTTGCGTTTCTCACCGCCACTCAGCTTATACACATAGTTGTGCTGTTGTTCTGGAGTGAAGAGAAAGTGCTGCAGGAACTGCGATGCAGACAGATGCTTGCCGCCTCCCATGTCTATATAGTCGGCTATGTCGGTAATGACATCAATCACTTTCTTCTGCTCGTCAAACTTCAGACCTTCCTGCGAGAAGTAGCCGAAGCGAACAGTAGAGCCTATGTCGAATCTTCCTTCGTCAGGTTTCTCCAGTCCAAGGAGCATCTTTATGAATGTGGTCTTGCCAGAACCGTTGTTTCCAACGATGCCCATTTTCTCATAGCGGGCAAAGTTGTAGTAGAAGTCTTTCATGATAACATTGTCAGGCGACCAGCTCTTGGATATGTATTGACATTCAAAAATCTTGCTGCCTATATATATGTTTTTTGACTTCAGACGAACCTGGCGTTCCTCGATACGCTGTTTGGCTATCTTTTCGAGTTCATAGAAAGCATCTTCACGATAGTGGGCCTTATGACCTCTGGCTTGGGGCATGCGTCTCATCCAGTCAAGTTCCTTTCTATATAAATTGTTCGCGCGCGCAATCTCCGCCCTTGTGTTGTCAATCCTTTCCTGACGCTTTTCAAGATAGTAGCTATAGTTGCCGCGATAGGTGTAGATGGTCTTGTTGTCAAGTTCCAGAATTACCGAACAGACCTTGTCAAGGAAGAAACGGTCGTGAGTAACCATAAGCAGCGTCTTGTTTCCACGTGAGAGGAAACTCTCAAGCCATTCTATCATTTCAAGGTCAAGATGGTTTGTAGGCTCATCAAGAATGAACATGTCAGGCTCGGTAATGAGAACGTTTGCCAATGCAACGCGTCTCTGCTGTCCTCCACTAAGCGTACCCATAGTCTGGCTCATGTCGGTTATGCGCAACTGGGTAAGTATCTGCTTAGCCTTCAGAACCTTTTCTTCGTCGCCCTTATGGTTGAAGCATGCGTCAAGAACAGTCTCGTTGTCATCGAATCTTGGCGATTGTTCCAGATAGCCTATCTTCAAGTCCTTGCGGAATATTATGCTGCCAGAATCATAGCCTTCCTTTCCTGTAAGGATAGACATCAAGGTAGACTTGCCTGTGCCGTTCTGCGCTACAAGTCCTACACGTTGTCCTTCTGCTACACTGAAAGATATATCTTTGAAGAGCACGTTTGCCCCGAAAGATTTCGTCAAGTTCTGTACGTCTAAATATGGAAGCATTGATTAGAGTTTTCCTAAATCAAAAATAACGTCTATTTACCTAAAAGGCTCTTGTTTATTTTATCAATATAGTCGAGTATTTCCTCTTTGCCTGTCTTTTTCTCGCTGCTTGAAATGAAGTAAGGAGGAAGTTCCTCCCATGTGTCTTTCAGCTGATTCATATATGCCTCTGCAGCAGGCTTTACCTTTGTTGTGGCAAGCTTGTCTGCCTTTGTGAATACAATGGCAAACGGTATGCTGCTTTGTCCGAGCCAGTCGATGAATTCACGGTCAATCTTCTGAGGCTCATGTCTGATGTCAATGAGCACAAAGACATTAGCCAGCTGTTCACGCTGAAGGATGTAAGAAGAAATCATCTGCTCCAGTTTGTTCTGTACGGTTTTTGAACGCTTGGCATATCCATAGCCAGGAAGGTCAACCAGATACCATTCATTGTTTATTATGAAGTGGTTGATAAGCAATGTCTTTCCAGGTGTGGCAGATGTCTTTGCAAGGTTCTTGTGGTTGCAAAGCATATTTATCAAACTGGATTTACCTACGTTACTTCTGCCGATGAAAGCGTATTCCGGCTTATTGTCTACAGGGCATTTGCTTAGAGTAGGGCTACTCAATGTAAATACAGATTTCTTTATTTCCATTGGTTCTTATTTATGAATATAGATGATTATGTTTTCTTGCCTTTTGTCATAGGCAACGCAAATCTTTGGCAAAGGTAACAAAAAAAGTTGAGATATAATCCACGAAGCCATGTTTTGTTGTTTTATCGGGTTTATTGGCACAGACATGAACGATTCTCTATAAGAAATGAATTGGATTACATACAGGATAAACCGTTTTCGGAGTAACTTTGCTACCAGCTAAATAAACCTTAACAAATAAATATATGAAAAGAGAAGCTTTTAAAATGTTCCTTAAACCAGGCTTTGAAAAAGAGTATGAAAAACGTCATGCTGCGATATGGCCTGAACTGAAAAAAATGTTGTCAGACAATGGTGTGTACGACTATTCTATATATTGGGACAAGGATACCAATATTCTTTTCGCATGCCAAAAGACAAAGGGAGACTAATCGTCACAGGATATGGGAAACAATCCTATTGTGCAGAAATGGTGGGACTATATGGCAGACATAATGGAAGTGAATCCAGACAATTCTCCTGTAACAATACCATTGCCAGAGGTGTTCCACATGGAATAATTCATAATTAAG